>JAFKFQ010000445.1 GCA_017308215.1 bacterium
GAGGAGCCGCTCGGCCCCCTCGTTCCAACTGGCCACGTCCCCGGTCGGGCCGAGGGCGAAGATGGCGTGGTCGCGGACGTTCTCAAGCAGCAGCCGGAGCTGACCCTCGCTCCGCGCCCGGTCGGCCTCGGCCCGCCGCCGCGCGTCCGACTCGGCGTGGCGGGAGATGATGATCGCGGCGGTGTGGGTCAGCAGCGAGGCGAGCTCCAGGTCGCGCGCGGTCGCTGCACGCGGCGACCGCGATTAGACGGCGAACGTGCCGACGAATCGGCCCGCCTCGGTGTGGATGGGGAAGCTCCAGCAGCCGCGGTAGTCGAAGCGGGCGGCCGCCTCCCGCCACGACTCCCACCGGGGGTCGGCCATCACGTCGGGGGTGAGGAGCGGCTCCCCGGTCGCCGTCGCCAGGCCGCAGGCCAACGACTCCGAGCCGACCTTGAACCCCTCCACCGCCGCGGCGTACTCGGCCGGCATCCCGACCACGTGGTGCGGTGTCGTGCCGTCGTCGTTGGTGAGGTAGAACGCCCCGCGCGTGCCCTCGCCGAGTGCGTCCGTCGCGGTCCGCACCAGCGCGCCGAGCGACTCCGCCAGGGGGGCGCCGTTCAGGGCGACCTCCAGCGCCTTCCGCTGGCCGCGGAGCCAGGCCTCGCCCGCCCGCAGGGCGTCGCGGGCCTGGACGGCGTCCTCCAACAGACTTATCGCCGCCCGGCGGGCCGCCGTCAGCTCGGCGTTCGCCCGCCGGAGGTCGGCCAGCGGGGCGGGCGGGTCAGCCATCGCCGCCCCCCGTTTCCGCCTCGAAGTCGAGCGGGTACCGGGCCGCCTCGCCGAGCCGCCGGCACAGGTCGTTCACCTCCTCTTTGAGCTCGATCACCCGCGACTCGCGGGCGACCATCGCCCGGTTGAACCGGGTGAGTTCGTCCATGTTCTCGCGCAGCGCCGATTCGGCCCGCTTCCGCTCGGTGATGTCGATGAACGTCACCACCACCCCGGCGATCCGGTTGTCCTGGGTGCGGTACGGGAGCACCCGGCGGACGTAGGTCCGGCCGCTCTCGCTCGTCACCTCCCGCTCGACCGGGATCAGCCGGTCCAGAACCGCCGCGGCGTTGGCCGACAGGTCCGGGTCGGTGAACTTCCGCCGCAGGTCTGAGAGCGGCCGGCCGGCGTCCGACGGGATCAGGTCGAACAGGTCTTTCACCGCCGGGGTGTACCGGCGGATGCGGAACTGGGTGTCGAGGAAGATGACCGCGATGTCGGTACTCGACAGCAGGCTGCCGAGGTCGTTCGAGGTCGCCTCCAGTTCCTCCATCTTCGCCTCGAGCTGGGCGTTGACGGTGGTCAGTTCCTCGTTCAGACTCTGAAGCTCCTCCTTGCTCGTCTCCAGTTCCTCGTTCGTGCTCTGGAGCTCCTCGTTGATGCTCGTCACCTCCTCGTTCGCCGCCTTCATCTCCTCGTTCGAGGTCTGGAGCTCCTCAATGGTGCTCTGGAGCTCGTCGCGGACGCGCTGGAGGTCGTCGGCCAACTGCCGCCCGGAGTCGGCGTCGGTCGGGGCGGGCGGGAGCGGCTCGGGGTGGTCGGCGAACGTGAGCAGGAACAGCGCCTGGCCGGGGCGGTGGTCGAGCGGGACGGCCGCCACCTCGACCCGGCGGCGGCCGGTCGGGGTGTCGATCAGCCCGTCGCGGACGGTCACCGCCCGGCCCTGGGCGGCGGCCGACTGGAGGGCGGTGCGGGCGGCCCCGCGGACCTGGTCGTTGGCCAGCGCGAGCACGTCCCGGGTCGGCTCCCCGCGCGGCTGGTCGAGGTACCGGCCGGTGCTCCCGTGGAAGTAGACGATCAGCCCGTCCCGGTCCACGACCACGGCGGCCGGGGTGTAGTGCTCGAGCAGGATGCGGTTGGCGAGCTGGGAGATCGACGCCCGCGGCGGCCGGACCGGGCCGGGCTCGCCGGTGAACGCGCCCGGGGCCGGCGGGAGCGGGAAGTCGAGCACCCCGTGCCGGGTCTGGCCGACCCGGCGGAACAGCCGGTTCTTCTTGTCGATCGGCTCGAATTCGTTCTCCCGCGCCCCGACCGACTCGCTCCCGCCGAGCAGGAGCGCCCCGCCCTCGCGCAGCCCGAAGTGGAGGAGCGACAGCACCCGCTGCTGCACGTCGGGCTCCAGGTAGATCAGCAGGTTCCGGCAGGTGATGATGTCGAGCCGGGAGAACGGCGGGTCTTGCAGCAGGTTCTGGGGGGCGAAGATGACCCGCTCCCGGAGCTCGCGCTTCACCCGGTAGGTGCTGTCGTCCTTGTCGAAGAACCGGTCGAGCCGGTCGGGGCTGACCTCGCCCTCGATCCCGCCGGGGAAGACCCCGGCCCGGGCGTGGCCGAGCGCCCGCTCGGCCATGTCGGTGGCGAACACCTTGATGTCGAACTGCTTGCCGGCGGTCTCGGCCGCCTCGACCAGGAGCATGGCCAGGGTGTACGCCTCGTCGCCGGTGGCGCACGCGGCCACCCACGCCCGGATCGGGGCGTCGGCCGCCCGCTCGGCCACGAGCGGCACGATCACCTTCTCCCGCAGCACCTCCCACGCCTCCGGGTCGCGGAAGAATCCGGTGACGTGGATGAGCAGGTCGTCGGCCAGGGCGGTCACCTCGGCCGGGTGCTGGCGGAGGGTGCGGGCGTACTCGGTCAGGTCGTCGATCTGGGCCAGCCCCATCCGCCGCTGCACCCGGCGGACGACGGTCGGCTTGCGGTACCCGGTGAAGTCGTGTCGGGTGCGGGTGCGGACGACGGCCAGGATATCGTGGAGCGCCTGCGCCGCCTGGCGGGCGGTGGGCTCGGGGAGGCGGTCGGCGGCGTAGGGGTGGCGGGCGTACCGGACGAGCGCGTCCGGGACCTCCTCCGGGCGGAGGATGTAGTCGGCCAGGTTGGCGTCGATCAGGCTCCGGGGCATGGACGGGAACTTGGCCGACTCCGGCTCCTGGGCCACGCACAGCCCGCCGACCGCCTTCACCGCCTGCGCCCCGGCCGTGCCGTTCGACCCCATCCCGGACAGGACGACGGCCACCGCCCGCTGCTGCTGCTCCTCGGCCAGCGACCGGAAGAAGTCGTCCACCGGGCGGCGGTGGCCGGGCGTTTCCAGGCTGGCCCCGAGGCGGAGCCGGCCGTCGCGGAGGGTGAGGGTGTGGCCGGGGCGGATGACGTACACGTGGTCCGGCCGGACCGGCATCCCGTCCTCGACCTGGCGGACCGGCATGGTCGTGTGCTTGGCCAGCAGTTCGGCGACGAGGCTCTCGCGGTCGGGCGGGAGGTGCTGGATCAGGACGTAGGCGATGTCGGCGTCCGGCGGGGCGGCGCGGAGGAATTCGGTGTACGCCTCCAGCCCGCCGGCGCTGGCCCCGACGCCGACCACCAGGAACGGCAGCCGCGGCTCCCGGCCGGTGTCCGGCGGGGCGGTCAGCCGGTCGTCCCCACTCGCCCCGATTTCGCCGTTATTCGTCTGCTCGTCGGCCATTGCGAGTCCTTCGTCGCTCGGGTCACGTCTACCGACCGGGATGCGGGCCGCGCGTCGGGAGATTACCCGACGCACGGCCGCGGACGTCCTGCCCCCGCCGTCGGGTGCGCGTGATCATACCCCGGATTCACACCGGACCAAGAGGCCGGGGCTTCAATCCGAGGTCGTCTCGGGCCGTGCGCTTGACGTGACGGATGGCCCAACAAGTTAACAGGCTAACGACGTGCCCTTCTGGCTGGTGATCCCAACTTGCGTGGCCGGGGCGAGGGCTTCCGACGGCCACGACAGACCCTCCTTCGCCCGGCGCGTCCCCGGTGCCCGCCGGTTCCGGCAGGCAACCGGCCGCAACACTTGGCACCACGCCCCCGCCACCGGAATCGCCTTGCAGCCGGTGGCGATCGGTGTCCCGTCGGTCGTGCCCCTCGGACCGGCGGGACACCGATCCCACCAGGATTCCGCGCCCGCGGGGCTGCTACGATACCGTCACCCGCACGCGAGGAATCTGATGTCGCCCGACCCGTTCGCCGCCAAGCGCCAGGCGATGCGCGACGAGTTCTTCGCCAAACTATTCCTCCTCGGCGGCTGGATCGGCGGTACCGACACGTACAAGCGCACCATGTGGTCCGCCGTGCCCGACATCGCGCTGGCGCGCGCCGCGTACAGCCTCACGTTCCGCAAGGGGCTCCCCGAACCCGGCTCGAACGACCGCCTCGTCATGGCCGGGCACGAGGCCATGCTGGCGCAGTGGTTCCACCGGCCGCTGACGCGCGCCGACGTGGAACTCGCCCGCCGCTGGTACGCCGGGCATTCGGCGGTGAAGGCGTTCCCGCACGAGGTCTGGGACGCCGTCCTTGCTGAGAACTCCGGCGACGGCCTCACGCTGCCGATCGACATCTGGGGCTTTCCCGGCGGGCAGACGTTCCTCGCCGGCATGCCGTGTCTGTCGTTCGAGGGGCCGGGCGGGCTCGTCTCGTACCTCGAACCGGCCATGTGCCGCTACTTCGCCCCGGTCATCCAGGCGACGAAGGCGCGGCTCATGGCCGAGGCGACGCCGCGCGACGCCGAGTTCGGCCTCCGCAGCGCCCCGGTCGAGGTGAACAACCTGATCCTCCTCCTCGCCCGCTACGTCGGCGGCGGCGGGCAGCTCACGTCGAACGACACCGCCGAGTTCCTCTACCCGGAGCTGTTCCGGTCGGTCGGCACGATCGGCCACGAGATGATGTGCGCCGCCCAGTCGTTCGACCGCCCACTCGCCGAGGCGGAGTACGAGATGATGGACCGGTTCGTGACGCACCACGGCACGGCGTCGCTCCTGTGCGACCTTGTGGACGCCGAGACGGTCGGGCTCGAGAACGCGCTGCGCGTCATCTGCTCGCACCCGGAGACGGACCGCGTCGGGGTGCGGGTGGACAGCGGCGACATCGCCGGCCAGTGCGTCCTCTACTTCGAGCGGATCGCCGCGCTGGGCGTCGCGCCGCGGACGATCGTGTTCGAGGACGAGGTGACGCCGGAGCAGGTGCGGCGGGTGTACGACGTGTTCCGGGCGGAGACCGGCCTGGAGCCGACGATGCTGTTCCCGGGGGCGGGTGGGTACTGGTGGAAGCTGGTCCACCGCGACACGGTGAGCGCGGCGTTCAAGCGGACGGCGACGGGCGGGGTGCCGAACATCAAGTTCTCGAACTCGCCGGGGAAGGAGACCCTGCCGGGGACGATCCGGGTGTACGCCCGCGGCGACGTGCTGGTCGCCGCCGACGCGACCGAGCCGGTCGACGGCGACCCGCTGTTCGTGAAGCTGGTGGAGAACGGCAGGGTGGTATACCGCGAGGACTTCGCCGCCCAACGCGACCGCGCCGCGGCGACGTGGGGTCGTTACGCCCGCTGGGAGCCGTCGCCGCGGGTGGCGGAATACCTGTCGCGCTTCCGCGCGATGCGCGCCGCCGAGATCGCCGCGGCGCGCGAGCGGTTAGGCGGCGGGTAAGGTGATCAATGTGGTCGGTCAGCTTGTGCGACGGTCACGGCTGTCGCGCCGGAGACCGGACCTTCCACACACGAATCGCACCGCGACGGCTGGCCGTCGTGACGTAGAGCCCGTCTGCGGCGTCGGTGAACGTCACGCCACCCTCAAAGCCGAACTCGATCGGCTCCCGCTTTCCGATGTCCACCAGTTGCTCGGCCGCAGCATCCCACACGGCGAGTCCGTCGCGATCGACCAACACCAGAAGGCGGCCGTCCGGGGTGTAGCGCATCCAGCCCGGATTCCCGAGAACCACCGCCCTGCGGCCAGGCGGGTATGACACCTCCGCCGTCGTCACGTCTCGGAAACCGAGTACCCCACCGATTCCCGTCCAGGGGTTCGGGGCTCCGCTGTCGGCGATGGTCTTCCCGTCCGGGCGCAGCGCCCGGGTGCCGCCGTGAGCGTTCTGGAAGGCTGTGACGGTCTTCCCCGTGGTCGTATCGAACACGTAGGACTTGCCACCCGAGGCAAAGAGTTGCTTGCCGTCGGGTCGGAATGCCAGCCGGTCGAACCGTGTCCCGGGGTCGATCGCGAGCCGGTGGATGTCTTTCTCGGTCGTCAAATCCCAAAGAGTTAAGGTCTGCCCTCGGTCCGCAAATCCGGCGGTGACGACGGCCGCCGTTACCCCGTCCGGGGCGACGGCGGCGAGGCCGAAGAAGCGGATGCGGCGGAGTTCTCGCAGACCAGGGACCGACAGGATCACCGTTCCCGAATCGAGTGACTTGCCCGGTTCGTCGCGGATGTAACCCGCGGCGAGGCGATCAGGGCTAAGGAAGAAGAACGGCGTGAAGTACTCGACCGGCTTCATCGCGTCACGACTGACCACGACCTTTCCGGACTTGAGATCCCACAACCGGAATCGCTGTTCCGGCTCCTCACGCGCAGGCCGGGCCGCCGGCAACCGCTCCTGTGTCGCCAGCCACCGCCCGTCCTGTGACACCACCGCCCGAAGGTTCGTTCGGCGTTCGGGTAAGCCGGGGGGATCGACCGCGTGAATCAACGTCACCGAAACGGGGTTGGGCTGCGCGGGTGTAAGCCCCGCTACCAAACAAGCCGTGAGTATGAATGAGTTCATGGAGGTGTCCGATCAAGTCGGATGGGGCGAACGTCTTTGTTGGGCAACCCGTGGGTGCGTCGCCCAACACAATCGCCCCGGCCAGAGCGTCGTCACTCCTTGACGCGGGCGAGCTCGGCGGTGATGGCCCGGTGGCGCTGGCGGATGCCGTTGCGGAGGTGATCCACCCGACCCTTCAAATCCCGCGCCGCGCCCGCGTCCACCGCCGCCAGCGCCGGGCGGATGCGCGCCTCCAACTCGTCCAGCCGTTTGCACCAGCGGTCGGGCTCGAACACCGTCCGCATCACCTCGCGCATCCGCGCCCAGTAGCGGCGCCGGCCTTCGGGCGTCTCGATCAGTGCCCGCGACACCATGCCGCCGAACCCCGGCATCGCCGGGCCGTTCGGCTCGCCGAACATCTGGTCCATCCCCGACGGGATGAAGACCAGCTTGTTCCGCTCCGGGTCGTGGTAGATGCGGTAGTTGTTCGCCTTGAACGCGTAGCTGTCCCAGTCCCAGGTGATCGAGGTCATCACCATGTAGCTGATGAACTGGTCGAGGTCGAGGAGGCGGGCCATCTGCTCGATCCGGCGCTTGTGGTCGTTCTCGCGGACGGCGGCGATGAGCGCCTTCAGGTCGCTGCGGTCCTTTACGTCGCCCTTCCCGGAGACGAGCTCGAGCGGCTGGTCGATCTCGCGGCAGAACCCGCCGTCGTAGAAGTTGCCGTGGCTGTTCTTGAAGTGCCTCTGGAGGAAGCCCTTGTCGAACCCCTCCTTGAGGTAGTAGAAGCCGCGCGGGCGGCCGTTGACCGTCACCGAAGCGTGCCCGACCCGTGCCGCCGGCACGCCGACGGCCGTGTGCAGCTCGCCGCAGATGAACTCGGCGAGGAAGCTCGGATCCTGGAGCGAGTTGGCGAGGTGGAGCTTGTCCATCCCGTTCCAGCGCTGGCCGTCGGCGAACTTGTCCATGTTCAGCGTCAGGCCGGGCTTGCCGTCGAACGGCTGGAAGCTGCCGATCGCCCCGCGGAGGTGGACGGCGACGTCCTTGTACGTGTTCCCGCCCTCCTTCACCGTGGCCGGGACGTACTTGCGCGGCTCGCGGCGGAGCGAATCCGACCCCTTCTGATCGACCTCGATGACGACCTGCACCGGGCGGCCGTCGGCGAAGAAGGCGTCCACCTTCTCGGCGTTCGTCTTGGCCTTCTGCGCGGCGGCGGGCTCGGGCTGGAAGCCCACGAGCCCGACCACCGCGGCCAGCACGACCGCCGGCGGAACGTACCGCGTCATCGCCACCCCTCCTACTAGCCGGGCTCGCGCCACTCCACACTCTGGACGCCGTCAATGCGGTTCAGTTCCCCGATCAGGCCCACCGGCGCGACGCCGGGCTTCGGGCGGACGAGGTACGTGTAGTCGACCGCCGCCCCCTGCTTGGCCGTGTCCGCCGCCTGGAACTTCACCTCCCGCAGGTGCTTGTCGAACGCCGCCGCGAGGACGCCCTGCGGGTCGGTGCCGTTGGCCAGGCGCACGACCAGCCTCGCCGGCTGCGCCACGCCGCCCGTGCCGCCCCACGCCGACAGGACGGCGGCGGTCAGCCCGACGACCGGGATGCCGACCAGCGCCAGCCAGAGGAACCCGGCCCCGACGGCCATGCCGACGGCGACCGCGAAGATGACGAACGCGGTGTCGCGGGTGTCGTCCACGACCGTGCGGAAGCGGACGATCGACAGCGCCCCGACGAGGCTGAACGCCCGGGCGGCGCTGTCGCCGATGACCTGGGTGACGAGGGCGATGAGGACGGTGAGGAGGACGAGGGTGGCGAAGAACGGGGCCGCCTCGCTGCGACTCTTCTTGCGGGTGAGGGCGTACACCCCGGCGACCGCCGCCCCGAGGACGGCGGCGAGGACGAGCCGCACGGCCATCAGGTCCGGCGCGGGCGCCGGCTCCTTCGCCACCGCCCCGTTGAGCCACTCCAGCATCCGTTCCCCCGCCCGCTGGTCCGATCCGTTGAGTATATCGCAAGCGGGAAGAGGTGGTCGTGAGAGGGCCGGGGCGGCGCGGATTCCGGTTGACGCCGCCGCAGACCCGCGTAAAAAGAAGGTGCCGGGCGTTTAGCTCAGCTGGCTAGAGTACCACATTGACATTGTGGGGGTCACTGGTTCAAGTCCAGTAACGCCCATCCCGGAGCTCCGCCGCCGAGAGATCGCAAGGTCTCTCGGCGGCGGCAGTTACCTCTCCGCGGCAGTCTGCTGCGGGGCTGTAATCCCACCCACGGCGCGCACGATTCGGCACGTTACGGCAGGAGGCCGTGCATGCCCCGCTGCGCTCACCCGTGGTATCGGGAATCGCGCGACATGTGGAGTTTCTGGGAAGGTAAAAAACTGCGATCGACGGGCGTCAGAGGGAAAGAAAACGAGGCGGCCGCAATCTCCGCCTGGCTGACGATGACCTCCCACCCGGTCGCCCCGCCACCCACGCCGCCACCCACGCCGCCGCCCACCGCCCTCCCGCCACCGCCCGGCGCCGATCTGACGGTCCGGGCGATGTGCGAGCACTACCTGGCGGCGGCCGACCGGCGGGTAACGCGCGGCAAACTCAGCGCGGAATCGGTCGCCAACTACCGACTCGCGCTAAACCCGTTCGTGGCAAAGTTCGGCGAGCGGACGGCCGGCGACCTGGCGACCGAGAGCGGCGCCGAGGACGTAGAGGACTGGATCGGCGGCACGACCTGGAGCCAGAGCACGCGCCACACGTACCTCGGCGTCGTGCTGTCGGCCTTCCGCCACGCGAAACTGCGGACGCACATCCAGCGGCCACCGAAGACGAGCCGCGGGGAAGGCGCCGTGGTGCCCGACGAGCGGTTTGCCTCGCTGCTGGCGTGGCTCCGCGCCCCCCGGCGCGGGCACGGCCCCGGCGACCTCGCCGACCTGCTCGAGGCGCTGAGGCTCACCGGGGCTCGACCGCAGGAGCTGGCGCCGCTCGGCGCGGACGCGGTGAACTGGTCGGCCGGGACGATCACCCTGTCCGAGCACAAGACGAAGAAGAAGACCGGCCGCGACCGGGTCGTCTACCTGTCACCGGCGGCGCTGGCCGTTTTCGAGCGGCAGCGGCGCCGGCACCCGACCGGGCCGCTGTTCCCGACCTACACCGGTCGGGTGTACACCCGCAGGGCGATCGTGAAACGAATGCTTGCGGCGTCAAAGGCGCTGAAGTACCGGGCGTTCGCCTACGCCTGTCGGCACACGTTCGCCACCGCGGCGCTCACCGCCGGGGAGCCCGACGCGATCGTGGCGGAGTTGCTCGGGCACACCGACACGAAGATGATCCACGCCCACTACGCCCACGTCTCGCAAAACGCGAAGCGGCTCCGGGAGGCGGCGGAGCGGGCGAGCGGGAAGCGGGCGGGGTGATGCTTGACGCCGCGAGGCCGACCAGCGGCACACTTGACGGCATCAGCCGCGTCAAGTGTGCCGCTGGTACACTTTCGGGCCGCGCGTCGGCGAAGTGTACCAGCCTTGGGGTGATGAGCTGACGTACAGGCCCGACTGGACAGGGGCTCAGTGGGTGTGCTAAAACGAAGCGGCCCGGGGTTGGTCGCCAAACTTCCCCCGGGCCGCACGCGAAGAACAACCACAGTGTACGACACGTTCCAACGCCGCTCAAGGTCACACTGCCCGCGTCCCTGGCGGGAGGTGGTTCCAGAGACCGCGTTCCCGGCCGGCTACGGCGGGTCGGGGTTCACGGAACGCGACCCTTTTCTAGGCATTTCGTGGGGAGTTCACACCAGAGAAAGCCAAGACACCAGGACCCCCCCGGAGGGGATGGATCCGGTCGGGCGGCTGGTGGACCGCTGGCGCTGTCGGGAGATGCGAGGGCGGGAACCGGGCGCCCCGCGGCGGGAGCGGAACCTGTTCCGGCTGGCGCGCGAGCTGGCGTGGGAGGGGATCGCCCCGGGGGCGTCCGCCCTGCCGGGGTTCGACGCGGCCTGCCGGCGGTTCGGGTGGAAGCCGGCGGCGGTCCGCGCCGAGCTGGCGGCGATGGCCGCGAAGGTGGACACGACCCGCTACCGGAACACGCTGGCCGAGGCGCAGGCGCTGGCCGAGGAGGGGTGGGGGGAGTTCACGGTCTGGGGCGTGAAGGGGCCGGCGGCGAAGGTGCTCGCGCTGCTCCACTGGTTGCACGTCAAGAGCCTGGAATCGCAGCAGTTCGTGGCGGTCCCGTGCAAGGAGATCGCGGCCTGGCTGGGGCTGTCGCGGGAGTGGGTCGGCCGGATCCTCCGCGGGCTGGAGGCGGCCGGGCTGTTGCGGTGGCGGGACGGGGGGAGTTACAGCTACCGGGCCGGCGTGAGCAGGGAGGCGGAGTTCGTCGGCCTTGAGGGGGGACCGGACGATGCCGAGGGACGAGTGGCGGAAGGCGAACGACCGCGCGCGGTACGGGCCGGTGGCACCCTCCCCCGAGGAGCCGCCGCTTGCCCCGGATGTCGTGGCGACGTGCCCGCGGTGCCGGGGGTCCATGGTGGTGCGGACCAACCGCGAGACGGGGGCTCCGTTCCTGGGGTGCGCCGCCTTCCCGAGCTGCCGCGGGATCCGGCAGATGGCCGAGGCCAACCAGCGGACTCTCGCCCGGCACGAGCGGCCGGAGCGAAAGCACCGGGGACAGCCCGAGAAGGGCAAGACGATTCAGTTGGGGGTCTGCACGATCCGCGGAGCCGGCAAGAAGAGTGTGGAGGTCACGCTGCCGAGCGGGGAGGCGAAGCGGATCCCGCGGAACGTGATCGTGGACGGGGGCCGGGCGTTCGAAGCCGGGAAGCCGGCCATGCTGCGGGTCGCGCTCTGGTTCGCCACCCGCGAGAGGATCATCCCGCCTGAGCTGCCGGAGTCGGCGCGAACTCGTTCCTGACTGACGGCCCGGGGTTCTCCCGGGCCGCTTCACTTCCCCCGCCCGCCGAGGTGCCGGGCGATCGCGTGCGGGAGCGGCTGGACGTGGCCGCAGCGGTCGCACGTTGTTGCTGGCCCGCCCCGGCGGAAGTGGGAGTCGACCGCCACCGCGCGGCCCGTCCCGTCCGGGCACTCGACCCACCCGGGGCCGGCGTCGCTCTCCCCGTGCAGGTGCTTGTCGCGGCCGCAGTACACGCACACGTCGTCGGGCATCGGAGTATCCCCCAACGCGACCGGCCCGGGGTGGGCAGTCCCCCGGGCCGGTGCGAGATACGAATCACCCCCTTTCGGTGGGTCAGGCCAGCAGCAGGCTCAGCAGGATCTCGACCACCTTCTTGACCAGCTCCGGGTTCGCCTTCAGGAAGTCGAGGATCGGCCCGCCGACCGCCCCGACCCCCTCGTCGTGAGCCGACTCGGCCCGCGCCCGGTCGGCCGCCGCGTCGATGTCCGCGTCGGGGACGCTCTCGACGATCCCCGCGACGGCCGCCGCGCGGAACGCCGCCCCCTTCTTCTTCGCCCGCTTGTTCAGCTCGGCCGTCAGTTGCTCCCGCACCTGCCGCCGCAGCACGCGGGCGCTCACCCGGTCGCGGAGCCCGCCGGCGGTTGCCGTCGCGGCCGGTGCCGCAGTCTCGTCCATCTGTGTGTCCTCGTGGTGGTGGGCTATGGGATCGGGCCGCGGGCGCCCGGTGGGTATCAGTCAAGGCCGAGGGGGCGGCGGAGGAGGAGATACCCTTGGGCGTCCCGCTCCGACGCCCACGCCGGTTGGCCGGGGCAGACGCGGACGGTGTCGCCGTCCGGCTCGTCAACCGTGTACCACGTCGCCGCCCGGCCGAAGATGTCGCGGCAGCGGACGAACGCCCCGGCCGGCTGCGTCTCCCACGTCACCGGGCGGACCAGTTCGGTCCCGTCCGCGAACGTGGTGACCTCCTCGAAGGTTGGCGAGCACAGCGCGGCCAGGGCGATCGCGGTCATCGGAACAGCCCCCGGCGGTAACTGGTCGTCGGGGCGGCGCACGCCCCGTTCGCACAGCTACCCCCCGCCGATGCTGGGTACATCAGGGCCGCAGGCGACAACGGATCAGTCTGCGGGTAACGAAGACAGAACGGCGATGCCGGCTCGGGGTCGTGCGGAAACCGCATGGTCGGGTACAGCGCCCGCAGCTGGTCCTCGGTCATCGGCGGCCGGCCCGGCACCGACCAGAGCTGCACGGCGGGTGCGGCCTTCGGCGAACCGCCCGTGGACGTGAACGCCCACCCGCCGTCCCTCTCGGTCGCGTACACGTCGCCGGCCGCCCACCGCGGCTGAACCCAGGTGAGGATGTCCTCGATCGACTCCGCCCGCTTGCCGTCGAGCCACGTCTTCCCGGGGGCGGCGGACCGGTCCAGGTGGTATTCCCTGCCCGACGGCCCGGTGCCGTCCTTGACCAGGGCGAAGGCCGCGCGCGGGCCGCTCAGGTCCGTGACGCGGGGGTCGGTGATCGAGGTGGACGCGCCCACCATCAGGTACAGCTTGTCGCCCCCGCCGAGCTTGGCGGACGCGCTCTTGGTCGGGCACGGGCAGGCGCCGCCGCACTGGTCGCACAGCCCGCCGCAGTCCTTGCACCCGCCGGCGGCCGCCTTCATCCCCGGCGGGCGAGCCCACGGGTCGTCCGCCTTCGCCGCCGGCAGGTTCGACGGCGGGGCGGCCCGGCGTTCCAGCTCGGCGACGCGGTCTTCCAGGCTCTTCACCCGGGCGTCGAGGGGCGGCAGGTTGCTCGGCGGGGCGACCTGGGCTTGGGCCGCCGCGGGCAATAGGGCGGCGACCGCCAGCGCGGCCGCGAGAAATCGGACCTTCATCGGGCACCTCATCAGGATGGGCGAACTAACTGCGGCCTTCGGGGTCGGGCTGAGGGCCGCGCGGGCAGTACGCCCGCACGAACCCGCCGTCCGATGTCTGCACCGAAGTGAACTGCGGGTTCGGGTCGTCGGGGTCGGGCAGCATCGGCACCTCGGACCAGTGGGGCCGTGGCGCCACGTACCTGCGGCGGGCGAACGAACCCGACAACAGGGCCGCCGCCAGCCCGAGGGCGAGCGTGACAGCGGCGAGGCAGAGCAGCGCGGTCAAGACGTCCATGCGAGCCCCTGATCAGACCGCGTGGGTGCCCTCGACCCCGCGGGCGGCACGGGCCTTCGTCCGGCGGTGCAACACCTCGACGGCCGCCCGCAGGTGCGTCAGCGCCTCGGCGTTGTCGTCGCAGGCGTACTGGCCCGACTGGAAGCCTTCGAGCCGGTCGATCAGGATGGCGAGAAGGACTTCGTGGGTGACTCCGTTGACGCCGGCTTCCTTGATCGGGCCGTTCTGGAACCGGAGGTTCGTCACCTGAAACAGACCGGGCGTCTTGTCCGGGAAACGAATCTGGTAGTGGTGGTTGGCGCCGCCACAGCCCGGGTCGTCTTCGGCCGTCAGCTTTAGTGCCTCGTTGCAGCCGTTGACCTTGTGCGTCTCGATCTCGCGAGGCATCTGTGGCCCTCCGAATGGGACAAGGGAGTTGGCCCGCGGCGTGTAGCACGGGGCGTTGTGGGCCGGGCACCGCCGGCTCGGCCCCTCGTGCAGGTCCGGCGGCATCCCGCAGCGCTGGCACAGGGGCACGGCCTTCGACTCGCTCATCGGGCACCTCTGGGGCGAAGGACCGCACGCGGGGCGAGTAGCAGGGCGAGGGCGACTCAGGCCGCGACGACGCTGGTGGTGGCGACCGCCCCGTCGGGGATCGCCCGGTTGCCCTGGAGCGTGCCGAGGCCGCGGTCGCCCCAGGCGTCCGTCCACGAGTTTTGAATCACGATGCCGAAGGAGCCCGGTTCGACTTCGTCGACGTCGATGGCACACACTGAGTGCGACCACCAATTCAGATCGATTTGCACCGGCACGTTGACCAACAACAGGCTGACGACGAGGTCGAACGACAGGTTCCGGTCGTAGACGGCGCGGGTCAGGTCAACGACCTGATCGGCGACGCGGTTGAGCTTCGCGACCTCCCACACGGCCGCCGTGTTGTAGCTGCGGCTCATCGACTTCTCGGGCCAGTCCTGCACGGTCGGGCACCCGTCCTTCGCGTACTTCTCGGCGGACAGCCCGCACCACCCGCCCTCATCGCGGAACCCCTTGATGACGCAGGCGACCGCGTGGGCCGACAGCCGGCGGTACGGCATCCCGGCCGCCGCGCGGGAGTACATGACGGCGTGCGCGCCGCTGTAGCTCCAGCAGTAGCCCTGGCCGTTCTGGTCGAGGCTGACGTGCGGGCGGCCGTCGTTCATCCGCTCGCGGACGAACCGCAGGCCGACGCCGAGTTGCTTCCGCTCCTTGATCCGGGCCGACCACTCGGAGCGGTCGATCTTCTGGATCTGGGTCGGGGCCGCGAGCATCTCGGCCGGGTAGCGGGCGTAATCCCGCTCCTCGTACCCGCGGCCGAAGCTGGTCGGGAACAGCAGGTCGTTCCCGGTGGTGTCGTGGATGACGAACGGCATGGCTCAGTTGCCCCCGTACTTCTTGAGGAGGGTGAGGATGGGGTTGAGGTCGGCGGGGTCCGCCGGGTTGTACGGCACCGGCCCCTCGAACCCGGTCTTGCCGTTCGAGACGACGAGCCACGGGAGTGAACTGCGCGGCCGGGCCATCGCGTCCCGCCACAGCTTCGGGGCCGCGTCCATCGGGGTGTGTTGGTCGTAGGCCCGGGTCTCCGGCGTTTTCCCGTCGGCGCCCTTCACGCACTTCGCGGCGAGGTAGTCGGCCACCCCCTTCGCGTACATCGCGTTGACCTGCCCGCGGGGGTACTTCGACAGGTCGTCGGCCTCGAACACGAACAGCACCCGGAGCCCGTCCGCGGGGATCGGCGCGGGGTCGGGGGTCGGCTCGGGCGGGGCGGGCGGGTTCGGCCCGGGGGGCGTCGGGCCGGGCGGCACCGCCCCGCCGAAGGTGACCGTGTCGTCGATCGGGACGAGCCGTTCCGCCTTGAAGTTGACGATGAACCCGCGGACCGTGTACGTCGTCCCGGCCTTGCCCGCGAAGATGAACCGGCCCGGCTCCAGCCCGTCGGCCCGTTGGACCGGGGCCGGGCTGACGGCGATCACGACCTTGTCGCCCGACTCGACCTTGTACCGGATGTCGGCGAACTGCCCCGCCGGGATCGGGTAGTCGGTGGCGAGCGCCGCGGAGGCGCACAGGAACAGCAGCGCGGACAGGAGCGGCCGCATGGTCACTTCGGGGGTAGGGGGTGGTGCGGCCCGCTGCCGTCGTTCGACAGCCCGGTCGCCTTGAGCGTGCTGTCGATCCGCCGGACCTTGCCGGTGACGGTGTCGATTTGGTTCTGCTGGCCGGCGTTCTGCCGCTTGATCTCATCGAGCTCGGCCTGTTGGTGGCGGGACCGCTCCTCACACTCGCGGTTCGCGTCCTTGAGCCCGGACATCTCGCCGCGCAGGTCGGCCACGACTTCCCGCCACTGGGCGATCGGCGTCGCCGCCGCCTCGGCTTCGGCCTTGTCCGCGGCGGCGGCCGACACCCGCCCCGACGACCTCACGGCGTTGAACCGCTCGATCACGACTAGGAGGAGCGCGACGCCGCCGAGCACCATGCCAACCGGGCCGGTAACGGCAGCGACCGCGGCGTCGGTGAGGGCGTCGGCGAACGGCGGCATCAGCGGGCTCTCGGCGGGCAGGACGGGTCAGGCTGCTGGCTGGTCGGTGAGCGTGGATTCCACGGCCGAAGGTTGCCCGGGCGGAGGGGGCAGCTTCTGCCCGACCTTGCGGTAGCTCTTGCCGCGCAGCGCCAGCGCCGCCGCCGCGAACAGCGGCCCGCACGCCGCGGCCAGAACCCCCCGGGCCGCGGCCGCCGCCAACTCGCGCGTCTCGAAGGGGCCGATGGAGATCGTCTCGCGGTCGCGCCCGGAGTCGGTCGCGCCCCACCACCCCCGGAGCAGCCCTTTCGGCACGACGACCACGGCGTAGTACCGGAGCCCGTCGGCGGTCCGGCACTGGCGGGTGAACCGCGGCAGGTCCGGGCGCTTGCCCGCCCAGAACTCGTCGCGCGCCTTCCTCGCCGCGGTCACGTCGTCGAACAGGCCGAGGTCGTACCGCTCCCGGACGATCGGGCAGTACGGCCGGGCCTGCCACTTCCCGCCCTTCACCGGGCGAAGGTACTCGTTGCGGGGGTCTTTCTCGTGCTTGCACGGGCGGCGCTGCGGGCGCCGGGCCGGCGGCGCCGGGTCGGGCTCGGGCATCCCGGGGAGGACCGGCTGGCGCGGGCTCGGCGGTGAGGCGAGGCGTACCATTGACGGCGCGGGCTCCGTGGTATGATGACACCACAGTGCCGGGCCGGAGGGGCCGGGTGCGAAGTGAGGGGCCGGGTGTGTGCAAGACACCCGGCCCCCGTCGTTTCCGCGGTCGCGACGGACGAGCGTCGCTCGGTTGGGATGGTGGATTGTAGCGCGAGGTGGTTGCCCGGACGGCCGGGGCAAAACGGCCACGGTGGCCGTTTTGGGGGTCAGGTCAGCCGCGGAGCAGCTCGCCGAGCAGTGGCCGGTCTTCCGCCCAGAACTTTCGGTCTGAGCACACCAGCGATTCGACGGCCGCCCCCGGCACCGCCCCGACCCACCGCTCGCAACTCCACCGGTCGCGGAAGTGCCGGTCGGGGTCGGGGAGCCGCCGCAGCCACGCCGCCGACGCCATCCAGATGTTGCCCGAGAAGTGCTCCTGGGGCTCGCCACGGTCGTTCGGCTTGTACCACCAGTTCACCCCGACCGCGTCCCGGCCGTCTTCGATCAGCGACAGACACCGCCGCCAGCCGGCGACCGTCTCCCGCATCATCAGCCGGCGCCAGTCGTGGTAGTACGCCTCGGACGTCAGGTTGCGGGTCACGCCTTTCGAGTGCAGGTACAGGATCGGCTCGTCGCCCGCCTGGGCGAGGTCGCGGACGAGGCGAATCCCCGGGCGCTCGAACTGCTTCACGTCCGGCGTCGAGTTGCACACCACCAACTCAATCGCTCGCTCCCGGGCCAGCCGGATCAGGTCGGCCCGGCCCTCGCCGACGTGGGTACAGAGCACGCGGGTCAGGCCCGCCGCCCGGAGTTGGTCGAGCTGCTCGGCGACGACGAGCCGCCAGTGCGGACCCATGCCCGCGACGTGGTAGACGACCCGGACGCTCGACGCCGGGCGGGGGAGCCGTCCCGCGGCAGAGCGGAACAGATCCTCGTACCACGCGAGCGTGCGGTGGTAGCCGGGGCGGGGCTGGCGCTCGCCGCGGCGGGGCTGGTCGCGGTGCCGCCCGATCATCGCCCGCAGCGCGGCCACGTCGCCCGGCTGGTACACGTCACCGGGCGCCCCCGACAGCAGACCCGCCGGCGTACTGACGACCGGAAGCCCGTGGGCGGCGGCCTCCTGGGTCGCCATGCAGAACGCCTCGGCCCGGGACGAGCAGACGTAGATGTCCGCCGCGGCGTACAGCGCGTGCGGGTCGGCGTGCCCGGCGGCGGTGACGAGCCGCACGCCGGGCAGGTCGGCGACCGCCGCGCGGATGTCGGACTGTCCCTTCCGCGGCTCGTCCCGGCCGAGCGACAGGACCACGTACTCCTCACCCCACCCGAGCCGCACCCGCTCGGCCGCCCGGTCCCGGACCGGCACGGGGGGCGGGTGGGTCGGCACCACCTGCGGGTTCGCCGGGGCGAACCGCGCCCA
>JAFKFQ010000038.1 GCA_017308215.1 bacterium
GTCCAATTCGGCGTCGGTCGGCACCGTGGCCCGCCACCCGGGCGAGCGGCGAATGCTCCGGAGGCTCTCCTCCCAGGTCACACGCTTCCGTCTCGGGCTACCCACCGTCCGCCGCCCTCCGAGGCCGAAGAAAAAGCTCAGCAGCCGCGGGGGCTGGGTGAGCGGTGGGTCACGAACCGCCTATAGCCCCCGCGGTCTACTGCCGCGCGGGGTTCGGCCTAATCGCCCCACGCCTCGACCAACACCCGACTCCGGACGGCAAGGTCGGGAAACGAGTAGTTGACCCGGTATACCCCTGGCGGTTCCTGCTGCTCCCCGAATAGGTTTCGGGTGACGAGCACGAAGAAGTCCATGCCCTCAGGCCCGGCCTCGATCTCGCAAAACCGCTGGGGGTCCCGGACGTATTCGGCGACGAGCTGGATCGCCCAACTCCCGACGTAGATCGCGCGCCCGAGCCGGTGCGCGTCCCCGACCATCTCCGCGAACCGTCGGGGGGACGCGACCGCCGCTGCCGCGACCTGGTTCCGGGAGGCGATAGCCCCCAGCGCGTCCCGGAGTTGGCCGTGCTCCCGAAACGAGTCCGGGGAGGAGTCGAAGCAGCTCCCCCAGGTCTCCTGCTGGTCGAGCACTACGGGCGGGTCGTAGTACCCGTCGAGCGCGCGCCGGCAGCGGGAGATCAAGACGACGGTCGCCCCGTTGATCGAGAGGTAGCGGGTGACGCTGGTGACCGGGGTCAGTTTCATCCGCAGTCAGCGCCTCCGGCACCGAGCCAAGCCAGGGCCGAACATGAAGCTCGGCAGCCGCGGCCGCTGGCGCAATATGTCAGGAATCGCTACCGGGGCCGCGGTCTGCTGCAGCGCCGGGTTCAGCCTGTCTTTACTGAGACATTGCCCGTCACTTCTTCGGGTCTGGCGCGGGTTGGGCTTTTGGTGTTCGCTCGAACTCCTCTCGCGTGACTGTGGCAATAAATCCGTCTTGGTATGCAATCACCCCGCCTTTCTCGGGTACATCGCGATGATAGGCCAGAATCTTCCCGGAGTTCTTCTCGGCGGGCAAAAGGAGTTCCACATCCCAGATAACGATGTAATTCCCACTCTGGAGTGCCTTCCTTGAGCCGCTTTGCGTCGTGGCGTTCCCCGGTAAGGAACGGGCCGCCGGATCCTCATAGGCCAGCAGCTCCTCTGCATTGTGTGGGGCGCGACCACGATCCGAGTGGAAGTTGTGGTAGGCGAGAGCGATGTCCATGAGGTCCCGCTTTGTCTCGAGTTGGTGTTTCGACTCCCCGCACCCAAGACATGCGAAGGAACCGATAATGCACACCCAACGAGCGAGCCTGACCACAGCTTAACTCCTGCAACAACTGTGCGCCGCGCCTTCTGTGGCCGAACAAGGTTTAGGCGTACTCCGAGTACGCCTCGGGCGGACCCTCACTCCGTTTTACACTCGCCCCTGGGCGAGCGTAACCATCCCGCCGGCGGGTGTCAAATGCGTCCTCCGCCCGACTCCTGGCCGCGCGACCCGGCTCCGGTCCCGAACAGCGCGGGGAACTCGTCCCCGGTGACGCCCACCCGGCTGACGGCTCCGGCCGCGGCGCGGGAACGGCCCGAGTACCCGGGCGCCGCGCGAGTGACGGGAACCGGGGACGACCACCCGCGTGGGCTCGCATTCCCGGGGGGGGCTCCGTGCCGGTGTTCCCCTGGCCGGTCCGCGTACCGATCTCATCCGCCGCCGCCCCCGGTGACCGAACCGGCCGCTCAACGGTCGCGACCGTGAGCGGTACCAGGGCGCGACTCGCTGTTGAGGCCGTGACCTGCTGGCACGACGGGTTTGCCGCACGGGTCGTGGGGCACGTATCCGCCCCCCGTGGTTGACGCCCGATCCAGAGTACGCCACGGTGCCCCGGAACGGTATTGCTTTCATCCTCGTCAGGTGCGAATACAATTCGCTTTCACCACCACCGTCAGACCCGGTAGCAATTCGTCCCTCGCTGGAGGCCACCGTGGCGAGCGCATTCGACTGCCCTGAGTGCGGGGCACCCGTCCGGGATGCCCGCCCGGCCGCCGCCGCGGGGCGGAAGGTCCGGTGTCCCGAGTGCGGCCTCGCCTTCCGCCCCGAGCCCCCCGACGACGGGTACGACCGCGCTGTCGGCGGTGGCACCCGGCGACGGGCCAACCCGCGGCGTCGCGACGACGACGCGGACGACGAGCGGCGCCACCGCCGACAGAGTCGGTTGGTGATCGGGCTCGTGGTCGGGATGGCGGGCTTGGCGGCACTCTTCCTGGTCGCGGTCGCCGGGGTGGTGTGGTGGGTCGCCGGGCAGGGCGGACCGGGGGCCGCCGCGCCCGCGGCGCCGCCCGCCGTCGTGGCCGAGCGGAACGACGGGGACCGCCAGCCCCCGCCGAACCCGCCCGCACCCACAACCCGGCCCGCGCCCCCGGCTCAGCCCGTTCCCCAAACCGAGGAGAAGGGGACCGAAGAGAAGGGGACCGAAGAGAAGCGGACCGAGGAGAAGGGCGGCCGGGTGACCCCGCCGGCCCCGACCGGCGCGACCGAGAAGCGCGATCCGCCGGCCGCGCCGGCGGTCCCGCCCGTGGCCGGTGAACTGCCCGACGACGTGCGCGCGAACATCCGCCGGGCGACCGCCCTCATCCGGGTCGAGCTCGCCGGCCGGGCTGCCACCGGCTCCGGGTTCGTCGTCCGGGCGAACGACGACACCGCGTACCTGGTCACCAACTTCCACGTCGTCAACCTCGACGCGAACCCCCCGCCGCAGCCGGGGGGCCGCCCCGGCCCGCCGTTCGGCCCGCCGGGGTTCCCGGGGCGCC
>JAFKFQ010000446.1 GCA_017308215.1 bacterium
GGCCGCGACGCCCCGCTTCCGCAGCCGGTCGGCGAGGAGCTTCCGCCCCTTCGCCAGCCGGCTCGAAATCGTGCCCTCCGGCACCCCGAGCCGCCCGGCCGCGTCCCGCCGGCTGACGCCGTCGAGCTCGCACAGCACCACCGCGGCGCGGACGTGGTCCGGCAGGGCGGCGACCTCCTCGTCGAGCGCCCGGAGGGCGTCGGCGTCGGGGGGCTGGTACGACTCGGCGGCGCGATCGGGGACGGTGGGCACGGGCGCCTCGCGGGCGCGGCGGCGGGCGGACACGGCGCGGGCCTCCCGGGCGACCCGGACGGCCACCCCGTACATCCACCCGCGGACACCCTCGGCCGGGTTCACGTCGGCGGCGCGGCGGGCGAGCACCAGGAACGCCGCCTGGAAGGCGTCGTCCGCGAGGTGGGAATCGCCGGTGACGCGCCGGCAGACGCCGAGGACCATCGGCCCGACACGGCGGACCAGTTCCGCGAAGGCGTCGGGGTCGCGGGTGCGGGCGAACCGGGCGACGAGCCGGCCGTCGGCCGGCGGGTCGGGGTCGGCGGCCCGGGCGAGGCGGCCGAGGGCGGCGGACAGGGCGGGGCGAGACATCGGAACCTCCGCGGCGGGCCACCGCGGCCCGCCACCCCACTTGGGGCACAGCGGCCGGGCGCGTCGCGGGAAAAGCGAAAACCGGTCGGGCAGGCACCCGTCCGGTTCAGAATCGCATGCGGGTCGCGTTACCGCCAGTCGATCTGGCTGGGGAGCCGCCACGCCCACTCGGGGGTCGTGGTTTCGGACAGGATCGTCCGCGGGTTCCGCCCGTCCGCGTCGCAGAGGATCACGCGGCTGAACCGCTCCTGGTCGAACGTCTTTCCGCTCGGAGCCCCTTCCAGAATGTAGGCCACGCGCCGCCCGTCCGGGGACCAGCAGAAGAAGTGTATCGCGGCGCCCGGCGGTGCATCGGCCAGGTGCGTAGCCGCACCCGTCGCCACGTCGATCGAGACCAGCCGGATCGTCTGCGGTCGGATCGCCCGCGGTGTGGTCTCTGCCGGCACGTTGACGCGGGGGAGCACCAAGGCCATGCCCGCGGAGGGCCGGCTGGCCTGGACCGTGGTCTCCGCCGACCCGTCGACACGGGCGAGTACCCGCCGCCCGTCCGGGGAGAACCGGGCACAGTAACTCGTAACGCCTCCCGTCAGCGACTTGTGCGCCGTTCCGTCCCGCCTCATCATCCACAACCACTGGCCGTATCTCGCCTCGTTCTGGACGGTCAGGAAGTACCGGCCGTCCCGGGACCAGTCGGCCAGGAGGTGGTCTTCTGGCAGTTTGAGTGGAGTCTGCGCCCGGGTCTCTACGTTCATGATGACGTGACGGGCACTCCCCTGCCCGCCGATGAAGGGGAGAACATGGAACGCCGTCACGGCAAGCTCGGTCCCGTCCCTGGACCAGATGACATGCCCCCAGCCGGGGAATTCGGTGGTGCCGCCCTCGGGGCCGTCCGCCGCGAGTGACCGGACATTGACCCGGAACCCGGGCCGGTTGTCGGGCGTGTCCTTCCCTTGCACCACCGCCACCCTCTTCCCGTTCGGGGTCACCGCGAGCCACTGAGGGAACCAGACGTCTCTTCCGGTATGAAGACTCCGCTCGTTGCGCCCGTCCGGGTCGATGCCGACGAGTTCCCGACCCCGGCTGAACACGATGCGGCCGGGTCTCGCCGCTTCTTCTGGAAGGGGGGCGGCCGCACGCGCGGCGGGCGCGACCGTGGTCGCGGGTGCGGGCGAAAGCAAGCCGGTCGCCAACGCAATTGTGACGACCGCGAGGAAGCCCGGTGCGAGGATGCGGGGGACCATGGCGCGGCAGGCTCCGTGAGCAAGAGCGACGACCACGGGCGAAGCGGGCGCGCCGGAACCGAGTGCGGAGGCGGCGGACGCGAGCGCCGGTGGAACGGCGACCGGGGCGAGCCGCGCCGGGGCGAACCCACGGGCGGCGAGCCGCGCCGCCAGGCGCTTGCGGGCGAGGGCAAGCCGGCTACTGAGCGTGCCTTCCGCGATACCGAGTTCCCGCGCCGCGGCGGCGCGCGGGCGGCCTTCGAGCTCGCACAGCACGACCGCCGCGCGAAAGATGCTCGGCAGTCGCTCGACCTCCTCGACCACCGCCCGCGCCGCGTCCGGGTCAAACGGCTCCGCCGTTCGCTCGGGCACGTCGGGGACAGCCGCGACCAGGGCCTCGCGGCCGCGCCGCTCGCACGCCTTTCGCGCGGTCCGCAGCGCGACGCCGTACAGCCACGCCGCCACCCGGTCGCGCGGGCCGAGCCGGTCGGCCTTCCGCGCGAGCACCAGAAACGCTGCCTGAAAAGCGTCGTCGGCGTCGTGGGCGTGGCGGGTGATGCGGCGGCACACGGCCAGCACCATCGGCCCGTGCCGGCGGACGAGCTCGGCGAACGTGTCTCCGTCCCGCGCCGCGGCGAAGCGGGCAAGTAACTCGGTGTCGGTGGTGGGGTCGGCCAGCCGGGCGAGGCGGGCGGACAGGGCGGCGGACATCCGAACCTCCGCGGGCGGCGACGGCCGCCCACCAGTAACCCCGCCCGGCGGTCCGGCGCGTCACGGAAAACGAAGAAATCGGGCTACCGCCAATCGAGTTCGCCGTAGGCCCAGTCGGCGATGAAGTTCCCCCGCCCGGACGCGAGTGTCTTCGGGTTCCGCCCGTCGGCGCCGGCGACGATCAGGTGCGTCTGCGTTTCGGGCGTCGTGTCGAGTTGGTCCTTGGCGAGAATGTGCGGGTAGAGGCGGAGCCAGGTGTAGGCAACCCGCTTACCGTCCGGGGACCACGCCACTCCGATCGCCCGGGCGTTTTCGGGAAAGCCGGCCAGCGGCTCGCGCTTCCCGGTCGCCACGTCGAGCCGGTACGGGCGGTGGCTCAGCTCCCACTTGTGGGCGTCCTTCTTCACCGGGTCACCGTCGGTAAACAGGACCGCCTTCCCGTCCGGGGAGAACCGCCCGACGATCGTACCGGCGGTGACCTGCAAGTCGGCGAGCGGCCGAACCTCGGCCGCCCCCGCCGCCGTCAGCCCGAGCTTCGCGGCCCGCCCCTTGCCCGTCCGGTGCTCGACCAGGAACGTCTTCCCGTCACGGGTCACGTCGAGCACCCGGCACCCGACCGGCAGGGCGAGCGGGGTCGTCTCGCCGGTGTCGGGGTCGAGCCGCACGGTGTCGTAGGCAGTCCGCCAGTGAGACGTGGCGATCCCCAGGATGATGCTCTTCCCGTCGGGCATCCACAGCGGTTCGAGGGCGAACCCGGAAACGTCGCGCACCTCGCGCAAGGCGAGTTCCCGGTCCACGCGGTTGAAAAGGATGCGCGCGGGCTCGGGCCGGGCAAGGACCGCCGGGCGGACGAGCAGCCGCACCTCGTCGTCCTTGCAGACGGTGAGCAGGAGTTGTCGGCCGTCCGGAGACACGGCGGCGCGGCCGCCGACCCACTTGATCCGCGCCTCTTTGAACTCGCCGCGCTTCGTGCCGTCCGGGTCGAACGCCGCGCACCCCAACGGCCGGGTGGCGACGATCACCCCCGGGCCGGCGGGCGCCCGAGGGGCTTTCTGTGCATCGGCCGTGGAGGCAACGGCGAGGGCCGCGAGCACGACCAGTGCGGGGGTGCGAAGCGACATGCGACGGCTCCGGGGGCGGCGGCCCGCCCCATCGTCGCACGCGGGTCGCGCTACCGCCAGTCCACGCCGTCGAGTGCGACCACGCTCTCGGACGCGCCGCGCTCCGTCAGGATCGTGAGTTGGTTGCCGCCGTCGGCGTCGCAGACGGTGAGGTGACTCTGCGTCTCCCGGGCGGCGCCGTCCACCGCCGGCGGGTGGCGCTCCCGCCAGGTGTAGGCGATCCGCTTCCCGTCCGGCGACCAGCAGAAGCCCATGTAGTCGACGTTCAGCGGCACGTCCTTGAGCGGGGTCGCCGTCGAGGTCGCGGCGTCGATCACCACGAGTTGAACCCGCAGGAGTCGCGTGTCCAGGCCCAGGTTGTCCAGCCGGTCGTTCTCCTTCTCGTCCTCGTCGGGGGCGACGAGGCGCGCCGCCAGCACCCGCGTGCCGTCGGGCGAGAACTTCGACGGGTGCCAGGACGTGTTCGCCGCGACCAGCCGCTTGCGCGGCGTGCCGTCGCGGTTCATCACCCAGACCCCGGCGGGCGGTCGGGGCTCGCCGAACCGGAACTCGGTGGTGAGGAAGAACCGGCCGTCGCGGGACCAGTCGGCGATGACGTGGTTGGCGGGGAGCTTGACCGGGGTGCGGGCCTTCGTCGCCGGCGTGTACAGGAAGTGGGTGATCGTCGTGTCCTTCGGGGTGGCGCCCTCGGCGACCGCGCTCACGGCTAGCTGCGTGCCGTCCCCGGACCACGCGACAGTGTGCTCACTCTCCCCCTCGCCCTCCACAGCCGTCAGGCGACCGCCTTCACCGAATTCGTGGATGAACACCCAGACCCCCGGGTGCTTGTCGTAGATGCCGTCGACGGAGGACTTCGGACCCGCGACCCGCTTCCCGTCCGGCGAAACGACGAACATCCTCGTGCGATACCGCAGTGTCTCGGGCAGCACGGTCGCCTCGTTCTTCCCGGTCGGGTCGAGCGCGATAAGTCCCCAGTTGCGTGAGACGACGATCCGGTTCGGCCCGACGGGCGCCGGCGCGGCCTTCGGCGGGTCGGCCGCTACCCGAACGGCCGGAGGAGCGGGCGCCGGCGCGGGCGGCCCGGCGGACAGTCCGACGGCCAGCGCCGCCGACGCGACTACCGTCAGGACGAGCGACGCGAGCGGGATGCGATGGGAGATCATGGCGCGGCCGACTCCGTGTGCGAGGGCGGCGACCGCGGGCGAGACCCGTGCGCCGGAACCGAGGGCGGAGGCCGCCGATGCCAGCGCCGGCGGGACGGCGATCGGGGCGAGCAGTGCCGGGCCGAACCCGCGGGCCGCCAGCCGTTCGGCCAGCCGCTTCCGGGCCGCCCCGAGACGGCTGCTGAGCGTCCCTTCGGCGATGCCCAACTCTCGCGCCGCCGCGGCCCGCGACCGACCTTCGAGCTCGCACAGCACGACGGCGGCCCGGTACCACGGCGGCAGCCGCTCGACCTCCTCGACTACCGCCCGGGCCGCGTCCGGGTCGACCGGCTCCGCCGTCCGTTCCGGTACGTCCGGCACCGCCGCGACGAGGGTTTCCCGCTCCCGCCGCCGCCAGCCGCGGGCCGCGGCCTTCCGCGCCGCCCGCACCGCGACCCCGTACAGCCACCCGCCCACCGGGTCACCCGAACCAAGCCGGTCGGCCTTGCGGGCGAGTACCAGGAAGGCCGCCTGGAAGGCGTCCTCGGCGTCGTGGGCGTGGGCGGTGACGCGGCGGCAGACGGCCAGCACCATCGGCCCGTGGCGGCGCACCAGCTCGGCGAACGCCGCCCCGTCCCGCGCCGCGGCGAAGCGGGCGAGCAGGTCGGCGTCGGGCGTCGGGAGGACGAGTTTCGTCAGGGCGGCGAGAATCGTCGGGCCTCCGGGGCGGCACCGCGCCGCCCACCCCGCTCACTCCCCGGGGCGGCCCGGCGCGTCGCGGAAAATGAAAAACCGGCCGGGGTCGGCCCCGACCGGCTCAGCATCGCACGAGCGCGTGGTCACCGCCAGTCGATCCCCCACATGAGATCATCGTTGGTCCACTGCCCACTGACGGACAGAATCGACCGCGGGTTCTGCCCGTCGGCGTCGGCGACGACGAGCCAGTAGTGGCGCACCGGGCCGTTCGGCCCCCGCCCCTCGGGGAGGGCGGGGCTGACCGGGTGGTACGACTTGACGTAGGCGACCTGCCGCCCGTCCGGGGACCAACAGCACCAGGGGGCGCCGCCACCCGCGCGCGGCCACCCAGGCAGCCGAGTCGCCTGGCCCGTCCCCAGATCGAGTACCTCCAGCGTCCCCGGCACGGGCGCCGCGCCCCGGCGGACCCAGGCCAGCGCCCGAGTCCCGTCCGGGCTGAACCGGGCGTGCCGGCACCAGTCGTCCGCCCCGGTCAGCAGCCGGGCGCCGGTCCCGTCCCGGTTCACCAACCCGAGCCGGGTCACCTGACCGTTGCGGTTGTCGCCGCGGACGTTGACCGTGTGGGCGGTGAGGAACCGCCGCCCGTCGCGGGACCAGTCGATGACGACGTGGTTGTCCGGGAGCTTCAACTCGGTCCGGGCCTTGGTCCCGGTGTGGACCAGGAAGTGCCGGCTGTGGGGGCCGGTGGGCCGGTCCTCGTCCCCGGTGGCCACGAGGAGTTCCAGCCCCGTGGGCGACCAGACCGCGGTGGTCGGGTGCTCGAACACGCCCAGCTCGACGGGTTCGTGCTCCGCCCTCAGCCCGCGGACGAAGAGCCGGTAGAACCCGGCCCGGACGAGCCTGCCGTCTTCCGTGTCGGGGATGAAGACCGCGGGATTCAGTTCCACCACCGCCACCTGGTGCCCGTTCGGGGACACGGCGAACGGCGACACGAAATGGCCCGGCCGGGCCGGAAGGATGGTAGCGAGGTTCCGCCCGTCCGGGTCGACGCCGACGAGTTCGCCCTTCCGCATCACCACGATCCGGTTCGGCCCGACCGCCGCCCTCGGGGCAGGCCCGGCGGCCCGCACGGCCGGCGGCGCGGGCGGCCCGGAGGGCAAACCGACGGTCAGCGCCGCCGACGCGATTACCGTCAGGACGAGTGACGCGACCGGGATGCGACAGGGGATCATGGCGCGACCGACTCCGTGTGCGAGGGCAGCGACCGCGGGCGAGACCGGGGCGCCGGAACCGAGGACGGAGGCCGCGGCGGTCAGCCCAAGCGGGACGGCGACGCCGACGAGCGCCGCCAGCGCGGCCGGGCCGTACCCGCGGGCACGCAGTCGCGTCGCCAGTCGTTTCCGCGCCGCGGCGAGTCGGCTGCTGAGCGTCCCCTCGGCGACGCCGAGCTCCCGTGCCGCCGCGGCGCGCGGCCGGCCTTCCAGTTCGCACAGCACCACCGCGCCGCGGAGCACGTCGGGCAGCCGCCCGACCTCCTCGATGACAGCGCGGGCCGCCTCCGGGTCAACCGGCTCCGCCAGCCGTGCCGGTACGCCGTCGAGCTCGCCGCCGACGGCCTCGCGGCCGCGCCTCCGCCACGCCCGGCCCGCGGCCTTGCGGGCCACCCGCCCCGCCACCCCGACCAGCCAACCGCCCACCGAGTCGGCCGGGCTGAGCCGGTCGGCCTTGCGGGCGAGGACGACGAAGACCGCCTGGAAGGCGTCCTCGGCGTCCTGCGCGTGGCGGGTGAGCCGGCGGCACACGGCGAGCACGGCAGGCCCGTGGCGGCGGACGAGCTCGGCGAACGCCGCCCCGTCCCGCTCGGCGGCGAAGCGGACGAGCAGGTCCGCGTCGGTCGGCGGGGGAGCGAGCTTCGTCAGGACGGCGAGAATCGTTGGGCCTCCGGGGCGGCACCGCGCCGCCCGCCCGGGTCATGCCCCGGCACGCGGGCGGCGCTACCGCCAGTCGATCGTCCCGAACGACCAGTTCGCCGCGGTGGACCGGTTGGAGGCGATCTCCGTCGCGTTCCGCCCGTCCGGGTCGCACACGATCGCCCGCAGCTCGATCTTCTGGTTCGGGTCCAGGTGGCCCGGCTTCGACTCGACCCTGTTCGACTGCCAGGTGTACGCGACCCGTCGGCCGTCCGGCGACCAGCAGCACCCGGCCAGGTGCCCGCCGGGCGGGATGCCTGCCACCGGCGTCGAGGTGCCGGTGACCAGGTCG
The DNA here is from genome assembly GCA_017308215.1 of bacterium. GTDB lineage: Bacteria > Planctomycetota > Planctomycetia > Gemmatales > Gemmataceae > Urbifossiella. Next base: position 7,756 of record JAFKFQ010000446.1, read on the forward strand.
AGCACCATCAGCGTGTCGGGGAGCCCGGCGGCGCCCGGCCGGTGGACGTCGTAGAGCACGCGCCGGCCGTCGGGCGAGAACCGCCCGCCGCCGGCCTCCATCTTCGCCGGCGCGACGATCTCGCGCACCGTTTTCCCGTGCCGGTCGAGAATCCAGGTGCGAACTGCCTCGGGACCGTTCGGGCCGTAGGTGAACTGGGCCGTGAGGAACCGCTTCCCGTCGCGCGACCAGTCGGTGAGGTGGTGACCGGCCGGGATCGGCAGCCGCGTGCGGCGGCCGGTCGCCACGTCCACGGCCTCGTGGCGGAGTTCGGCCGTTGCCAGCGCCTCGGCCTTCGGATCGGCGGTCGTCACCGCCAGGCGGGTGCCGTCGCCGGCCCAGAGGAAATCGAGGATCGCCCGCCCGTCGCCGAGGTCGGTCGCCGGGCCGGTGCCGTCGGCCGCGAACACGAGCAGCTTGAACTCGCGGCGGTGCCGGTCGTCGGTGTTCCGCGCGTAGGCGACCGTCTTCCCGTCCGGCGAGAGCGCGCACGAGGTCGGGTGCGGGTCGCGGCAGTCCGGGTGCGTCACGACCCGGCTGTTGCGGCCGTCCGGGTCGCAGAGGTAGAAGTGGTCGCCCTGGCAGAAGAACAGCTTGTTCGGCCCCGCCACCGGCGCCGCAGCCCGCGGCGCCACGGGCCGCGGGACCACGGCCCGCGGCATAGGGACGGGCGGGGACGGCGATTCGGGTTGCGGGGCGGCGAGCGCGGCGGCCGCGGCCAGCGCGGCGAGAACGGGGGCGATCGAGAGTCGGGACACGTCCATGATCGGTAGCGCTCCACGGGCCAGGGTGCGGACCGCCGGGGGAACCCGGTCGGTGGAGGCGAGGAGGGCCGCCGCCGCGAGCCGGCGCGGGACGACGACCGGCGCCAGCGCCACGAGCGCGGCCGGGCCGAACCCGCGGGCGGTCAGACGGCGGGCGAGGTGCCTGCGCGCCGCGGCGAGCCGGCTGCTGAGCGTCCCCTCGGCGATCCCGAGCTCCCGCGCCGCGGCGGCGCGGGACCGGCCTTCGAGTTCGCACAGCACCACCGCCGCCCGGTACGCCGCCGACAGCCGCCCGACCTCCTCCAGCACCGCCCGCACCGCGTCCGGGTCGAACGGTTCCGTCGGTCGGTCCGGTACGTCGGGCACGTCGGCGGCCAGCGTTTCGTGGGCGCCGCGTCGCCACGCCCGGGCGGCGGCCTTGCGGGCGGTGCGGACCGCCGCGCCGAACAGCCACGACCCGAGCGGCACGCCCGGGCCGAGCCGGTCGGCCTTGCGGGCGAGGACAACGAAGACCGCCTGGAAGGCGTCCTCGGCGTCGTGGGCGTGACCGGTCAGGCGCCGACAGACCGCGAGTACGGCGGGACCGTGGCGGCGGACCAGTTCGGCGAACGCGCCGTCGTCCCGCTCGCGCGAATACCGCGCGAGCAGATCGGCGTCGGCCGGCGGGGTGAGCCGCCGGGCCAGTGCGGCGAGGGGTGCGGGTGCCATCCGTTGCCTCCGCCCGGTTAACGCCCCCGACCGGCCCGGCGCGTCGGTCGAAAAAATGACGCCGGCCGGGGGGCGCCCCGGCCGGCGTCATCGTCGCATTCGGCAGACGTTACCGCCAGTTCACGTTCCCGAGCTGGTCGGCGGTGGACAGAACGGTCCGCGCGTTCGATCCGTCCGCGTCGCAGATGACCAGGTGGTGTGGCAAGCGCCGAATCCACGCCCGCCAAATGTAGGCGATGCGCCGGCCGTCCGGTGACCAGTCCTTCGCCTTGCGCGCCGCCCGGCGCGTCGCGGGGAAACGAGGAAACCGGCCGGGAGCGCTCCCGGCCGGTTCAGCATCGCACCCGTAGCGGGTTACCGCCAGTCTACGCCGTGCAGCGCCACGTTCGTCCCGACCCGTCTCCGGGCCGAAAGAATCGTCCGCGCGTTCCCGCCGTCCGGGTCGCACACGGTCAGGCGGTCATCGACCTCGGCGGCCGAATCGGGGGACGGCCGCCCGACCCAGGTGTACGCGACCCGCCGCCCGTCGGGCGACCAGCAGAACAGGAGCACGGCCCGGTCGGTCCCCGCGACCGGCGTCACCTCCCCGGTGGCGAGCCGGATCACTACCAGCGTCCGCTTTCCGCCCGGCCCCGTACCCCGGGTCCACGCCAACACGGCCCGGCCGTCCGGGGAGAACCGGCCGTAGTCGGGCGAATGCTTCTCGCCGGCCAGGCGCCGGCCCGCGGTGCCGTCGCGGTTCATCAACCATAGTTCCGACGTCGGGCCGCTGGGCCGCGTGTAAAGCAGGTCGCCGACCGTGGTCGCGTCACTGATCGGGTCGTACTCGCCGGTGATCCGCGCCCGCGACAGCGCCGGTCCGAGTACCTCGGTGACCTCGACCGTCGCCTTCGGCACGAACTCGACCTTCGTCCGCATGACCCCGCGCCCGTCCGGCACGCGGAACTCGCGCAGGCGCGACGCGCGGCCGGCCTTCGGGAAATCGGCCGGGAGCACGGTGTATGTCTGCCCCGGTTTCACCGCCGAACGCGACCCACGATCGATCTCGACGACGTTTTTGGCGAGTCGGCGGAGGATCTTCCCCTGCGGCTCGTCGCCCGGTAGCGGAGCCTTCTCGTCGGGTAGGGAGTCGCGGACGGTGAGGAACGAACGCCCGTCGCGCGCCCAGTCGATGAGGAGGTGGTCCTCGGGGAGGGCGACCGGGGTGCGTGCCTTTGTCGCCACAGTGACGACTTCGGTGGTCGCCTTCCGCCGCGGCCCATCGATCGTCACCCGGCAGACGGCCAACTCGGTACCGTCCCCCGACCAGGCGAACGTGGTCTGGGTGTCCTCGGCCTCTTGAAGCGTCGTGACGGGCATGTCCGGCCCGAGCTCCCGGACGAGCAGCCGGCCCGTGCCGTCTTGCGACTGGATGAACGCTGCCCGCTTCCCGCCGGGCGACACCGCGAACGCATACGGAGAGATTTCGGTCCGCCCCACCAGGGCTGACGCCTCGTTCCCCCCGGTCGGATCGAGGCCGATCAGCTCGCCCCGCCGCCAGACGTAGATCCGCCCCGTGCCGGCCGCGGCGGGCGGGGTGGCACCCGGCGCAGCCGCCGCGGGCGGTGTGGGGGGCTGCCCGGTAAGAATGCCGGCGACCAGGGCCGCGGCCCCGATCGCACCGAGAACGAGCGGGACGGATCGGAGGTGGCGGACCATCATGGTGCGACGGACTCCGGTGGCAAGAGTGATGACCGCGGCGCCGGGCGCCAGCGCGGCGGCTGCGGCCGACAGATCGCGCGGGACCACGACACCGGCGAGCGCCGCGAGCGCCGCCGGGCCGAACCCGCGGGCGGCGAGGCGCGCCGCCAGGCGCTTCCGCGCCGCCGCGAGTCGGCTGCTGAGCGTCCCCTCGGCGATGCCCAACTCCCGCGCCGCCTCGGCCCGCGACCGGCCTTCGAGTTCGCACAGGACCACCGCCGCCCGCAGGAAGTCGGGCAGCTGCTCGACTTCTTCGATCACCGCCCGCGCGGCGTCCGGGTCGCACGGCTCCGCCGTTCGCTCGGGTACGTCGGGGACGGCCCCGCTCACCTCGCGCCGCCGCCAGCTGCGCTCCTTCGCCTTGCGCGCCGCCCGCACCGCGACGCCGTACAGCCACCCGCCGAGCGGCGGCCCGGGGCGGAGGTGGTGGGCCTTCCGGGCCAGCACCAGGAATGTCGCCTGGAAGGCGTCCTCGGCGTCGTGGGCGTGGCCGGTCAGCCGGCGGCACGCGGCCAGGACGGCGGGGCCGTGGCGGCGCACCAGCTCGGTGAACGCCCCCTCATCCCGTTCGCGCGAATACCGGGCGAGCAGGTCGGCGTCGGTGGTGTCGCCGGCCAGCCGGGCGAGGCGGGCGGCGAGGGTCGCGGGGTCGGCGGTCGGCATCCGGCCCTCCACCCCTTCCCCTGCCGACCCGCCCGGCGCGTCGCGGGAAAAACGAAAAACCGGCCGGGGCGCCCCGGCCGGTTCAGCATCGCACCGGTCGCGGGTCACCGCCAGTCCACGCCGGCGACCGTGACCGCCCCCGCGGTCGGGCTCGTACCGGTAGCGAGCGTCCGCGGGTTCCCCCCGTCCGGGTCGCACGCCACCAGCGCTGACTCCGACCCACCGCCCCGCGCCGGCCGCGTCCGGGCGTAGGCGACTCGTCGGCCGTCCGGCGACCAGCAGTAGCCGTGGATGCCCACGTCGTCCGGCACGCTCGCCACCCGGGTGGTCTGGCCGGTCGCCACGTCCGCCACGACCAGCCGGTACGGCTCCGCCCCGACCCGCTTCGCCAGGGGTTCGAGCTTCAGACACAGCACCCGCCGGTCGTCGGGTGAGAGCCGGCCGTCGATCAGCATCTCGCCCGGCGGGTTGACCCGCGCGTGCCGCGTCCCGTCCGGGCGCCACAGTGCCAGCCGTAGAAACTCGTCCGGCTCTCGGGCGGCGGACACCACCGACTGGGTGAGGTACAGTGTCCCGTCGCGGGTCCGGTCGGTGAGGAGTTGATCGGCCGGCAGGCGGAGCGGCGCCGCGGCGGCGTCGGCCACGGTCACGACGGCGTGCTCGAAGCCGAACTCCGGCCGACCCGCGGCGGGTGGGGTGAGCGTCGAGACGGCGAGGGCCGTCCCGTCCGGGGTCCAGGTGTAGGACTCGGCGGTGCGGCCGAGGTCGGTCCGCGACCCGGTCCCGTCGGTGCGGCGGACGTACAGCCGCAGGTTGGAGGGGTCGTCCGGGTCGTTCGCCCGGGCGCCGGGCGGGCGGACGCGGTACGCCACCCGCGACCCGTCCGGCGACAGCCGCGGGCGGGCGTCGTGGCCCACGGTCTCGCCGGCGGGGGTAATCGGGGTAGAGTTCTTACCGTCCGGGTCCAACCGAACGAGCCGATTGTTCACGACGGCAACAATGCGGGGCGCGGCGGCCGGCAGCGGGTCGGCCTTCGGGGGCGGGGCGGCAGGGGCAGACTGCAACGCTGCGGACAGACCGACGGTGACCCCGATAACCGCGGCGACCGCCAGCGCGACCGGCAGGAGTTTGCGGAGGAGCATGGTGCGAAGAACCTCGTGGGCCAGGGCCGCGACCGCGGCCGGTTGCGCTTCACCGGAGGCAGGTGCCACGGCGCTCGACGCCGACGAGTGCTGCCAGCGCCGCCGGGCCGAACCCGCGGGCGCTCAATCGCCGGGCGAGGTGCTTGCGCGCCTCGGCGAGTCGGCTGCTGAGCGTCCCTTCGGCGATGCCCAGCTCTCGCGCCGCCGCCGCGCGCGAGCGGCCTTCGAGCTCGCACAGCACGACCGCGGCGCGGTACTTCGCCGACAGGCGATTCACTTCCTCCATCACCACCCGGGACGCGTCCGGGTCGACCGGCTCCGCCGGTCGGTCGGGCACATCGGGAAGGTCGGCCATCAGTGTCTCGCGCTCGTGGCGGCGGAACGTCCGCACCGCGGCCTTGCGGGCGGCGCGGACGGCGACGCCGTACAGCCACGCAGCCAGCGGCTCACCGGCGCGGACGCGGTGCGCCTTGCGGGCGAGCACCAGGAACGCCGCCTGGAAGGCGTCCTCGGCGTCGTGGGTGCGGGTGGGGACGCGGCGGCACACGGCGAGGACGGCCGGGCCGTGGCGGCGGACGAGTTCGGCGAACGCCGCCTCGTCGCGCGCCGCGACGAACCGCCCGAGCAGGTCGGCGTCGGCCGGCGCATCGGGGGCGACGGCTCGGAGGAGCCGGGCGGCGGGCATCCGGTGGTCTCCGCGGGACGACCGCCGGGCCGCCCACCGGGGTATCCCCCGTGACCAGCCCCGCGCGTCGGTCGGGCACCGGATTTTCGCCCGCCGCCGGCGTCACCGCCAGTCGAACACCGCGAACCCGGCGGTGCGGTCGCCGGGGGTGGTGTCGAGCGTGAACGCCTCGCGCCGGTCGCCGCCGGCGGCCGCACACGTCACCACCCGCATCCCGAACCCGGGCCGGTCGCCCGCCGTCAGGACGCCGAAGGCGTAGCCGATGCGCGTGCCGTCCGGCGACCAGCGGACGCAGGCCGGGCTCAGTACGCGGTTCACCCCGCCCGGCTCCGCGGCCGCGACGCGCCGGGCGCCGGCGTCGAGTACCACCACCTCGATCCCGCCGTCGGCCGTTGGGCGGACGTACGCCACCCGCTTCCCGTCCGGGGCGAACGCCGCCTGCTGCACGCCCTCGGTCTTCGGGGCGAGCTCCTCGACCGTCTTCCCGTCGCGCGACACGCGGTACAGCGTCGCGTACGACTCGAACCCCTTCAGGAGGCGAAGCCGCCGCTCGGACTTCCACGTCAGGAACCACGCACCGTCGGCCGACCAGTCGACGACGTTGTGGCCCGCCGGGAGTGACAGGCGCTCGGTGGCGCCGGTGGGGGCGATCTCATCCACGGTGTGGATGATGAGGTCGCCCCCGAACACCGACCCGTGGTTATGGCGGGCGATCGCCCGCTTGCCGTCCGGGGACCACACGACCAGATACGGCGGGGGAACGTTTGGCGAATACCCCAGGCGCGTCGGCTCGAACGCGACCGGCGTTCCCGGGCGGACGAGCCACACCTGCCCGAGGTGGCAAATCGGCAGCCGGCCGTCGGGCGTGGGGCGGCCGGCGAAGTTGAGTTGTGCCTGCTCGGCCGCTTCTCGGGGCGGCACGACGAACGGACCGGAGCGGGCGACGGCGTCGTTCGTCAGCCGCGTCACCTCTTTACCGGCCGGCGTCAGATACCGCACCTCGCCCATCATCCCGACGATCAGCTGTGACCGGTCGGCCGCGGCCGGCGCCCGCACCGGTGCGGGTGGCGGTGCCGGTTGCGGCACCGGCCGTTCCTGCCCCGACACCAGCCCGGCCGCAACGACCACCGCCGTCGCGGCACCGATCCCACACCACCACGCATGTCCGCTCCGCATTGCCGCCTCCGCCAGTTCCCTGGCCCGGGGGGTGAACGAGACGGGGGTTCGGACGACCGCCGCCGCCCGCTCGGCCGCGACTGCCGCGAGTACCTTCCGCGCCGCCGCCAGCCGGCTGCTGAGCGTACCCTCCGCGATGCCGAGTTCCCGCGCCGCGGCGGCCCGCGACCGGCCTTCGAGCTCGCACAGCACGACCGCGGCGCGGTACCTCGCCGACAGCCGGTCGACCTCCTCCAGCACGGCTAGGGCCGCGTCCGGGTCGAACGGCTCCGCCGGTCGGGCCGGCACGTCGGTGGCGACGCGCACCTCGCGCCGCCGCGCCGCACGGGCCGCGGCCTTGCGGGCGGTGCGCACGGCGACGCCGTACAGCCACGCCGCCAGCGGTTCCCCGCGGCGGACGTGGGTGGCCCGGCGGGCGAGCACCAGGAACACCGCCTGGAAGGCGTCGTCGGCCAGGTGCCGGTCGCGGGTGAGGCGGCGGCACACCGCGAGGACCGCGGGGCCGTGGCGGCGGACGAGGGTGGAAAAGGCGTCGTCGTCGCGGGACGCGACGAACCGCGCGAGCAGGTCGGTGTCGGATTCGGCGAGGCGGGCGAGCCGCGGCCGGAGCCGGGCGGCGAGGGCGGTCATCCGTGAACCTCCGGGGCGGCCACCGTGCCGCCCGCCCCACACTTGCCCGGCGGCGGCCGGGCGCGTCGGTCGGGTTCCCGGAATTCTCGCCCGCCGGCCGACCGGCGTCAGCGCCAGTCCGGCCCGGCAATGGTGACGAGTCCGGGGCCGTCCCCCTTCGCGGTAGCAATCATGCGAGCGTTCCGCCGGTCGGCGTCGCACACCACCAGGAACGACTCGAACTCGACGCCGGGGAGGGGTGCCGCTTCGCGGGGCTGCTTCCCCCGCCACGCATAGGCAACCCGTCGGCCGTCCGGCGACCAGCAGTAGCCTTGAAGTTCCGAGTCCGGCGGGTAGTCGACGAGGGGGGCGACCGCCCCGGTCGTCAGGTCGAGAACGACGGGAACCCGGATCACCCGCTTGCCGTCCGCGTCCGGCAACAGGTACTGTTCGCACAGCACCCGTTTGCCGTCCGGCGACAGCCGGCCGTTCAGGAGCAGGTCGGTCGGGGCGTTCGCCACCTTGTGCTCGGTCCCGTCCCGGTTCAGGAGCCGGAGGCGGAAGCCCGCCCGCCCGCCGCCCTCCCGGGGCATCACGACTTGCTGAGTGACGAAGAGCCGGCCGTCGTGCGACCAGTCGGTGAGGACGTGGTCGGCCGGAATCGGGAGAGGGGCGACCGCCTTCGTGGCCACGGCCACCAGCTTGTGAACCCCTGTCAGATCCTTCCCCTTGCTCGTGCAGCTGGTGGTGGCGATTCGGGTTCCATCCCCGGACCAGGCGAACGTCACGAACGGCGAGCCCCTGACGCCGAGGTCGGTCGGCGGGTCGTTGCCGGCCGTCTTGCGGACGAACAGCCGGAACTCCGGCGCGGGGAGGGGAACAATCGGGTCGCCGGGCATGGGGAGTCGCGACGCATCGGTCTGCACGAGGTAGGCGACCATCGACCCGTCCGGGGAGAGCCGCGGTGACGGGAGCGGGCTGTGCTCGTCGTTGTCCTCCGTAACCGGAACGGCGTTCTTCCCGTCCGGATCGATCATCGTGAGCCGGCCGTTCAGGTAGAACACGATCCGGTTCGGCCCCGTCGGTAGCGGCGCAGCCTTCGGCGCCGGCGGCTGCGCGACCGCGACGCGAACCGGCGGGGCGGGCGGGTCGGCGGGGGCGGGCTGAGACCCGAGCAGACCGGTCACCAGCGCCGCCGACGCGACCACGGCGACGGCGGACGGGATCAGTTTCTTGAGGGTCATGGCGCGACCGACTCCGTGGGCGAGGGCGGCGACCGCGGCCGGGGCCGGGGCGCCGGTGGCGAGGGCGGAAGTCGCGGACGCCAGCGCGGGCGGGACACCCGCCCCGGCGAGGGCGGCGAGGACGGCAGGGGCGAACCCGCGGGCGGTCAGCCGGGCGGCGAGCTGCTCCCGGGCGGCGGCGAGCCGGCTGCTGAGCGTCCCCTCGGCGATGCCGAGTTCCCGCGCCACCGCGGCGCGGGATCGGCCCTCCAGCTCGCACAGCACCACCGCCGCCCGGTACGCGACCGACAGCCGCCCCACCTCGTCGAGTACGGCGCGAGCCGCGTCCGGGTCGACCGGCTCCGCCGCCCGGGCCGGCACGTCCGGCACGTCCCCCGTCGCCTCGCGCCTTCGCCACGGCCGCTCCGCAGCCCGCCGCGCGACCCGCACCGCGACCCCGTACAACCACGCGCCCAGCGGGTTACCGGGGCGGACTTCCCTGGCCCGGCGGGCGAGCACGAGGAAGACCGCCTGGAAGGCGTCTTCCGCGTCGTGGGTGTGGCGGGTGAGACGGCGACACACGGCCAGGACGGCCGGGCCGTGGCGGCGGACGAGGTCGGCGAACGCGGCGTCGTCGCGGCCGGCGACGAACCGGCCGAGCAACTCGGCGTCGGTCGGCGCCACGACGAGCGGGCCGAGCCGGGCGGCGAGGCGGGACATCCGGGAACCTCCGGGCGGCCACCGCGGCCGCCCACCCGATTTTTCCGGGCGGGCGGACCGGCGCGTCGGTCGGGTTCCCGAATTCTCGTCACCCCGGCCGTCGGCGTCAGCGCCAGTCCGGGATGCCGAGGGTGAGGATCCACTGGCCCTGGCCCTTCTCGGTCAGGACCGTGCGCGGGTTCCGCCCGTCCGGGTCGGCCACGATCAGATGCGACTCGGTCTCCTTCATCAGCCGGTCTTCCTGCGTCCCCTCGTGGATCTGGCGCCAAGTGTAGGCGATCTTCGTCCCGTCCGGGGACCAGCAGAACCCCTGGAGCTCGGCGTTGAGCGGGATCCCGTCGACCGGCGCCCGCTTGCCGGTGGCCGTGTCCAGCAGCACGAGCGTCCGCCGCCCGTTGGGCAGGGCGTTCCTCGTCGGCCGCGGCACGTCGCAGCACAGCACCCGCTTCCCGTCCGGCGACGGGAGCCCGAACCCGGTCAGCGTCTTCTCGTCGGTCAGCGCCTTGTGCTCGGTCCCGTCCACGTTCATCAGGTGGAGGCGGATCCGCGGCGCTTCTTCGGTACCGCCCAGACTGGTCGTCAGGAGCTTGTCGCCGGGAACCCAGCCGGTGATCACGTGGTCCGACGGGAGCTTCAGCGTGGTCGTCTTCCCCGTGCCGGCGTCCACCAGCAGGTGCGTCGCCTCGGGCGGGCCGTTCCCCCTATTGGCGACCGCGCACGCGGCCAACTTCGTGCCGTCCGGCGACCAGGCGTACACCTCGCACTCGGCCTCGGTCTCGACCACCGGCCCCTTCCCGCCGACCGGGCGGATGACCAGCTTTCGCCGCTGCTGCTGCCCGGGCGGGGTGTCCTCGATCTTCCCGACGAGCTGGAGGAACGCGACCCGCGTCCCGTCCGGGGAGAGCTTGGCGTCGAGGGACGGGAGGGACGCGGGCGACCCCTCGAAGGCGACCGTCTCGTTCTTCCCGTCCGGGTCGAGGAGGACGAGCTTGCGGTTCTTGTAGACGAGAATCTTGTTCGGCCCCTTCGGGAGCGGCCGCGGCGCGGCCTTCGCCGCGGGAGGCTGAACCGCGACGGAGGCCGCGGGGATCGCCGAGGCGGCGGGAATCGGCGGCGCGTCAGCGGCCGGCGGCGCCGCGAAGAGGCCGGCGGCGAGCGCCGCTGACGCGACCGCGGCGAGCGGGATGAGGAGCAGTTTCGGACGGATCATGGCGTGACCGACTCCGCGTGCGAGGGCGGCGACCGCGGCGGGAGCCGGGGCGCCGGAACCGAGAGCGGAGGTCGCGGACGCCAGCCCGGGCGGGACAGCGACGCCGGCGAAGATCGCCAGCGCGGCTGGGGCGAGTCCGCGGGCGGCGAGGCGGTCGGCGAGCTGCTTGCGGGCGGCGGCGAGGCGGCTGCTGAGCGTCCCCTCGGCGATCCCGAGCTCCCGCGCCGCCGCCGCCCGCGACCGCCCCTCCAACTCGCACAGCACCACCGCCGCCCGGTACGCCGCCGACAGCTGCCCCACCTCGTCGAGTACGGCGCGGGCCGCGTCCGGGTCGAACGGGTCCGCCGCTCGGGCCGGCACGTCCGGCACGTCCCCCGTCGCCTCGCGCCGCCGCCACGGCCGCTCCGCCGCCCGCCGCGAGACGCGCACCGCCACCCCGTACAACCACGCCCCGAGCGGGTCGCCGGGGCGGACCGACCCGGCGCGGCGGGCGAGCACGAGGAACGCCGACTGGAAGGCGTCTTCCGCGTCGTGGGTGTGGCGGGTGACGCTCCGGCACACCGCGAGGACCGCGGGGCCGTGGCGGCGGACGAGTTCGGCGAACGCCGCCTCGTCACGGCCGGCGACGAACCGGCCGAGCAACTCGGCGTCGGTCGGCGCCACGACGAGCGGGCCGAGCCGGGCGGCGAGGCGGGACATCCGGGAACCTCCGGGCGGCCACCGCGGCCACCCACCCGGTCTTCACGGCGGGCGGGCCGGCGCGTCGGTCGGATTTCCGGAATTCTCGCCGTCCGGCCGCGCTACCGCCAGTCCGGGGCGCCGAGGGTGAAGATCCACTGGCCCGGGCCCTTCGCGGTCAGGACCGTGCGCGGGTTCCGGCCGTCCGCGTCGGCGACCACCAGACGCCACTCCGTTTCCTTCCGGCCTCGCTCGTCGTCCGTGCCCGGGTGGATCTGGCGCCAGGTGTAGGCGATCCTCGTCCCGTCTGGGGACCAGCACACGCCCTGGAGGTCGCCGTCCGGGGCGATGTCCGCGACCGGCGTGCCGCGGCCGGTCGCCACGTCGATCAGTACGAGGGCGTACCGCCCCGAGTCGACCTTCCCGCCGACCCGCGTGAGGGCGGGGCGCAGGCCGAGCAGCCGCGCCCCGTCCGGGGACGGGACGCTGGAGACGACGACGTCCGTCCCGTCGGTCACTGCCTTCGACTCGGTGCCGTCGCGGTTCATCAGGTAGACGCGCCCCTTCGGCTCGGTGGTCGTGAACGACAACTGCGTCGTCGCGAACCGCCCGTCGGCCAGCCAGCCGGTGACGACGTGTTCCTCCGGCAGCCGAACCCGCGTCGCCTTCCCGGTCTGCGCGTCCACGATGCGGTGGTCGAACCCCGCCCACTCATGCATGCCCGGACGCCCGGCGGCCCGACCAGCGACCAGTTCGGACCCGTCGGCCGACCAGTGCACCCTCTCGCAGTCGATCCCGAGGTCCACCGGCCCCGCCTTCGCACCGAGGGTGTGGATGAAGAGCGACCGCCGCGGCACCTGCTCCCCCGGGGCCGAGGCGACCGAGCAGACGACCGCCACGCGCTTGCCGTCGGGCGACAGCTTGGCGTCGAACGCGAACCCGGTTTTCGGGTCGTGCGAGGCGAGGGGCGTCTCGTCCTTCCCGTCCGGGTCGATGAGGACGAGCGTGCGGTTCTTGTTGATCAGGATCTTGCTCGGCCCCTTCGGCACCGGCCGGGCCGCGGCCGGCTGCACCGCGGTGACGGTGACAGCGGCCGGCGGCGCGGGCGGCGCATCGGAAGCGGGCGGTGCGGCAAGCAGGCTGGCGGCGAACACCGCCGCGGCGACCGCGGCGACGGCCAGCGGGGCGAGCTTGAGTTTCTGGACGACCATGGCGCGGACCACTCCGTGCGCGAGGGCGGCGACTGTGGCCGAGGCCGGTTCGCCGGAAGCGAGGGCGGAGGCCGCGGCCGACAGCCGCGGGGGGACGGCCGCCGGCGCCAGTGCCGCCAGCCCGAGGGCCGCGACGCCCCGCTTCCGCAGCCGGTCGGTGAGGAGCTTTCGCCCCTTCGCCAGCCGGCTCGAAATCGTGCCCTCCGGCACCCCGAGCCGCCCGGCCGCGTCCCGCCGGCTGACGCCGTCGAGTTCGCACAGCACGACCGCTGCCCGGATGTGGTCCGGCAGGGCGGCAACCTCCTCGTCGAGCGCCCGCAGGGCGTCGGCGTCGGGGGGCTGGTGCGACTCGGCGGGGCGGTCGGGGAGCGTGGGCACGGGCGCCTCGCGGGCGCGGCGGCGGGCAGACACGGCGCGGGCCTCCCGGGCGACCCGGACGGCCACCCCGTACATCCACCCCCGGATCTCGTCCGGCCGCTCCACCCGCCCCGCCCGGCGGGCGAGGACCAGGAACGCCGCCTGGAAGGCGTCGTCCGCGAGGTGGGAATCACCGGTGACGCGCCGGCACACGCCGAGCACCATCGGGCCGACGCGGCGGACGAGTTCGGCGAAGGCGTCGGGGTCGCGGGTGCGGGCGAACCGAGCGACGAGCCGGCCGTCGGCCGGGGGGTCGTGGTCGGCGGCCCGGGCGAGCCGGCCCAGGGACGCGGACAGTGCGGGGCGGGACATCGGAACCTCCGCGGCGGGCCACCGCGGCCCGCCACCCCACCTGGGGCGGCGCCGCCGGGCGCGTCGCGGGAAAATCGAAGAAAGCCGGCCGGGTTCGCCCGGCCGGCTTCATCCTCGCACGCCCGGCGGTGTCACCGCCAGTCCGGGGCGCCGAGAGTGAAGGCCCACTGGCTCGCGCCGGTCGTGGTCAGGACGGTGCGGGCGTTCCGCCCGTCCGCGTCGGCGACCACCAGGCGCGACTCCGTTTCCTTCCGGGCGCGCTCGTCGTCCGTGCCCGGGTGGACCTGGCGCCAGGTGTAGGCGATCTTCGTCCCGTCCGGGGACCAGCACACACCCTGGAGGTCGCCGCCGGACGGTACCCCCCCGACCGGCGTGACGCGGCCGGTCGCCACGTCGATCAGCACGAGTTCGTCCCGCTCAGACTCGGCCTGCCCGTCGACGATCTTGAGGGTGGGGCGCAGGCCGAACAGCCGCTTCCCGTCCGGAGACGGGACGCTGGACGCGACGACGTCCGTCCCGTCGGTCACGACCTTCGACTCGGTGCCGTCGCGGTTCATCAGGTAGATGCGGGCCTTCGGCACGGCCGGCGTGCCGGACAGCTTGGTCGTCACGAACCGGCCGTCGGCCAGCCAGCCGGAGACGACGTGGCCGGCCGGTAGCCGGACCGGCGTCGTCTTCCCGGTCCGCGGGTCCACGGCCGTGTGGGCGAACACCGGGGCGGTGCGGTCGCCAGTGACCCGGCCGGCGACCAGTTCGGACCCGTCGGCCGACCAGAACACCGTCTCGCACTCGACCCCGGTGTCCGTACCCGGCCCCGGCTCGCCGAGCGCGCGGACGAATAGCCGGTGCTCCCCCTGCTGGGCGGCCGGGGGCGCGCCCCGCTTCTGGACCTCGACGACGAGGGCGACGCGCTTCCCGTCCGGCGACAGTTTGGCCTCGGCCCCCGGCCCGAAGGTGTCCTTCTCACTCACGCGCGTCTCGTTCTTCCCGTCCGGGTCGATGAGAACGAGCTGACCGTTCTTGGCGATCAGGATTTTGTTCGGCCCCTTCGGCACCGGCCGCGGCGCAGCCTTCGGCGCCGGCGGCTGCGCGGTGACGAGCGCGACGGGGACCGGCGGCGCGGGCGGCGCATCGGGGGCGGGTGGCGCCGCGAGCAGGCCGGCGGCGAGCGCGGCAGACGCGGCGACCACTGCGATTGAGAGCAGCGTGGGCTTGAGCTTGTGAAGGAACATGGCGCGCAAGACTCCGTTCGACAGGGCCGCGACCGCGGCCGGTGCGTGCTCCGGGGCCAGCGCCGATGCGACCGCCCGCGCCGGCAAGTCAGCCGGGACCGCGGCGTGGGCCGCGTCCCCGAGTGCGACCGCCAGCCCGCCCGCACCGAGCGTCACGCCGCGCGCCGCCAGCCGTGCGGCGAGGCGCTGGCGCGCGACCGCCAGCCGGCTGTACACAGTCCCAACCGGCACCCCGAGCGCGGCCGCCACCTCGACCTGGGGTTCGTCGCGGAGGTCGCACCGCACCAGCAGCGTGCGGTACTTCTCCGGCAGCGTCGCAAGTTCGGCGTCGATCACGGCGGCGAGGTCGGGGTCGGGGGTGGCAACGCTACTCGCGGCGTCGGGGAGGTGCGAGCACGGGGTTTCGCGGGCGGAGCGGCGGGCGGCCATCGCGCGGGCCTCGCGGGCGGTGCGGACCGCCACCCCGTACAGCCACCCGCCCACCGCCTCGCGCGGCACCACCGCCGCGGCCTTGCGGGCGAGGACGACGAAGACCGCCTGGAAGGCGTCCTCGGCGTCCTGGTGGTGGCCGGTGACCCGGCGGCAGACGGCGAACACCATCGGCCCGAACCGCTCGACGAGCGCGGCAAACGCCGCCCCGTCGCGGGCGGCGACGAAGGCGGCGAGCAGGGCGCCGTCGGAGCGCGGGTCGGCGGGGGCGACGGCCCGGCGGGCGCGGGCAACGACGGCGGACAGCCCGGGTAGGGGCATCGGTCGGACTCCGGTCGGCCGGCACCGCGCCGGCCTACGTATATTGGGGCGCCGGCGGTCGGCCCTTCGGTCGGGGCGCGGAATTATTTCCCGCGCCCCGGGCGCTTGCCCCGCGGGCGGTTCTCGGCGATGCTCACGGTCCCCGGCCGGAGACTCCTCATGCCCCCGAAGAAGGTCGCCGCGGTCGTCACCGAGTACCGCCGCTGGTCGCACGCCGACGTGATCCTCCGCAACCTCCTCGGCGGCTACCCGGACGGCACCCGCCCCGACCTGCAACTCGTCTCGCTCGTTACCGACCAGGTGCCCGAGACCGACATGAGCCGCGCCCTGGCGCGGGCGCACGACTTCCGCATCTGCGACACCGTCGCCGAGGCGCTGACGCTCGGGACGAACGACCTGGCGGTCGATGCGGTGCTGTCGATCGGCGAGCACGGCCAGTACCCGGACAACGAGAAGGGGCAGAAGCTCTACCCGCGCCGCCGCTTCTTCGCCGACATCGCCGCGGTGTTCGAGCGCACGAAAAAGTCCGTCCCGGTGTTCAACGACAAGCACCTGGCGGCGACGTGGGACGACGCGAAGTGGATGTACGACACCGCCCGCCGCCTCATGGTGCCGTTCCTGGCCGGGTCGAGCATCCCGGTGACGTGGCGCAAGCCCGACCTGACACTGCCGCGCGGGTGCGAACTCGTCGGCGCCGTCCAGATCGGCTACGGGCCGTTCGAGGGCTACGGCTTCCACGCGCTGGAAGGGTTGCAGTGTATGGTCGAGCGCCGCGGCCGCGAGGAGACCGGCGTCGCCGCGGTGACGTGCCACAGCGGGGCGGCGATGTGGACGGCGCTCGACCGCCAGCCCTGGGCGGGGCCGGTGCTCGACGCGGCGCTGAAGCTCGTGCCGGCGCACGCCAACGGGAACATGCGCGAGATTACCGCCCGCACCGCCGACGCCGGCACGTTCGAGGTCGAGTACCGCGACGGCTTCCGGGCGTTCGTGGTGATGCCGAACGGGTGGATCCACGAGGGCGACGGCGGCGGGTTCGTCTTCGGCGGGCAGGTGCGCGGCCGCGACCCGGTGGCGTGCCAGTTCTACCTCCAGCAGCCCGACCCGTTCGCGCACTTCGCCGAGCTCACGAAAGCGATCGAATCGCTGGTGCGCACCGGCCACGCCCCGTACCCGGTCGAGCGTACGCTGCTGACGACGGGTATCCTCGACGCGGTGATGACGAGTAAATTCCGCCGCGGGGTGCGAATCGAGACGCCGCACCTCGACGTCCGCTACCGCCCGACCGACTGGGGCGGCGCCCGCGGCGCTATCCCGCCGGTGCAGAAGAAGTGACCGCAACGTCGTTCGGACCGGCTCCGCTGCATGCCGGTGTCAGGCCGCAATCGGTCATTCCCGCTCGACCGCGGACTTAATATCGTTCAGATCTTGCAGAATGGCCTTTTTGATCACGCCCTTGAACAGGAACAGTGGGATCGACTTGAATCTCGCAACGAGACTCTGCGGCTTGGTTTCGTGAGAACTCAACAACGTAATGCCGCTACTGCTCTCGGAAATCCTCATGGTGGTTAAGAATACAAACCCATTATCTTCCGCTCGGGTCTTGTAGAACTCATTCTCGGCGGCATCGGTGATCCGCTTTTCCGCGGTCGCCGGTTCGCCGAATAGCATTCGGGTCTCTCGCCACTTGAGCCCCACGAGCCCGGTCGTCGGCTTTTCGAGAACCTCAATCTTCTCGATTCCGCGGATGATTGCCGCGGCGTTCTCGATGTTGGTGAGCACGGCCCAGACCGCCGCCTTGGGTCCGTTGACGGCCACCTGTGCTTCAACGATCACGGTGTTTCTCTTTGGGTTCGAGCGATGGTCGGTCGCTCGCGGGCACCACGGGACGCCGAACTCCGCGGAGCCGCGGTCTGGCGCAGCGCGGAGTTCGGCTGACCGCTCACGGGGCGAACACGATCTCCGGGAACTCAGCCCCGGACACGCCCTCAACCCCGGTCCCCTGGAGGGTCGCCAGCAGCCGCTCGGTGATGACCAACACCACCGGGTACTCGGCCAGGTAGAACAGATCGAAGCCCTCGATGACCGGCCGCCGCAGGGCGAGTTTGTACGCGAGCTGGATCTGGCCCGACAGGTGGACCAGCGGGTGCCGGGGCGGGTACGTCGGGTGCCAGTCCAGCCGTGACCCGGCCGGGTCGATGGCCCCTCGGAGGGGCGGCGCCCGTACCACGAACAGCTCGTCCCCGGCCGAGGTCGTGGCCGGGCTGAACCACACCCCGGCCGGGGCCGCCCGGGCGACGGCGTCCCGCCCGGCTGGGGTAGCCGCGTACGCCTGCCAGTAAAAGAACGTCAGTCCGGTCCGGCGGCCGGACCGGCCGATCGGGAAGATCAGCTGTTCGTCGGCAAAGTCGGCGGTGTCGATCAGCCGGGCGGCCGCGAACGGCTCGCCGTCCGGTCGGGTCGGCGGGAAGAGCCCCCAGGTGTCCGGGTCGTCGCTCCCGGCGGCTACGTAGAGGCGCATCCCGGTGCCCCAGGCCACAAGACGACTCCACAACATCCCCGCGGCCGAACTGAAAACTCACCCGCGCCGGCCGCCCGGCGCGGTGGGCATGGCAAGCGTATCAGTGGTCGGTGTCACGTGCAGCGCGGGTTTGGCGGAGCGGCCGGCTCTGGGCGTCAGCGCGGCGGCGGCGGCTTGCTGTCCCGCTCCGCAGTCGCGATCAGCCGGTCCACCGCGGCGTCCAGCACCGCCGCCCCCGGGGGGCCGGCCCACTTGTGGCGGATCACCCCCGCGTGATCGAGCAGGTAGAACGTCGGCGTGGCGGCCAGGTTCCACTTCGCCGCGATCGGCCCCGCGCCCGCGTCGCCCGGGTCCACGAACGACCGCCACGGCAGCCGGTGCTCCGCCATCAACGCCTTGAGGTCCTTCGCGCTGCCGCCGCCGACGTGGACGCCGACCAGCGCGAACGGCCGGTCCTTCAGGTTCGTCACGAGCGACCGCTCGTGTGGCCACTGGGCCCGTCAGGTCAGTCAGACGTGGCTCCAGAAATCGAGCAGCACTACCTTTCCGCGGTAGTCGCTCAGCTTGAACCGCCGGCCGTCCTGGTCCTCGCCCGCGATGTCCGGCGCGACCTTGCCGACGCTCAGGTTGCGGACCTCGTAAAGCGCGGCCTTGGCCCGGTCCGCGACGGCCTCACCGCCGGGGAGTTTCTCGCCGGCGTACACCCCCTCGGCCCGCGCGTAGAGGGTTTCGACCTCCTTCGCGGCCGCGTCGCGGTCCCGTCGGAGCAGCCCCGCGAGGTACTCCTTGCCGTAGAGCCCCGCGAACTCCGCCGCCAGCTCCGGCTGCTCCCGGCACAGGTCGGTCCGCTGGAGGCGGTTGTTCAGGAAGTGGGCGAGCGACACGGTGGCGGCGGCCCGCACGGACTGGTGCGGGCTGTCCGCCGCCGCGGCACGGAGGAAGTCCTCGTACTCCCGGGCGAACCCGTAGGAGACGCGTTGGCACAGCGGGCCGAGCTTGTCGCTGCGGATGTGGTCGCGGCGGATGAGCTCGAACGCCCGCGCGCGGGCGGGGTCGTCGCCCACGAGCTCGACCGGCCAGGGGACCGTGTTCACTTGCCAGACGGCCTGGGTGAGGGCGTCGAGCGCGACCGGGTCGGCCGGGTACTTCTCGGCCAGCGCCAGGAACTTCTGGGCGACCGCGCTGTGGTGCTTGTACACCCCGCCGACGAACTTCAGCCGCTCCGCGTCGGTCCGTAAGGTGCCCCCACCCGGTACCCGGTCGTATTCCTTGCGCAACACCCGGTACTGTTCCGCCGGCGTGCCCGGCGCGTCCTGGGAGCCGCCCTCGCCCGCCAACACCGACAGGGTCAGCACCAGAACCAGCGCTCGTCCGGTGGCGGGTTGCATGTCACACCCCTGTGGTCTGTCGTCGAACAGTGTTGAGGCGCACTCGCGGGTACGCCTCAACGGGACGATCACGTGGGACTACGACCGGCCCACGGGCTGATCGTAACCGGGGCTTACCGTCCGTCCAACACAAACTCATGAGCGGGAAGCGTGTCCGGCGAAGGGGCCGCGTGAGGTGTCGTCGTGTCGAGGTTGAGACGTCGGCCGGCGGGCCGGGCGCCGGTTCGGGTCCGGCCCGCCGCCGGGGATCAGCGCACGAACAGGAGCATGTACAGCTTGCCGTCGGCGCCCGTGACCCACGCGGCGCCGCCGTAGGTGTAGCCGTCGTACACGCAGCAGCTCATCCACCCGTAGGACGCCGGGTAGGCCGCGCACCCGGCCGACCGGGCCGACGCCCCCGCCGGGACGAACGCGAAGTCGTTGGCGGTGTGGCCGAACAGTCGGTGCTGGGCGCGGAACGCCGCGCACCCGTGGGCGGCTTGCGTCAGCGCCTCGTCGCGGACGAACGGCCGCAGCCCGCGGGCGGCGCGCTGGGCGTTCACCTCGTCGAGCCCGTCACCGGCCGCGGCCGAGGCCGTGGTGATGTCCGGGGCGACGGTGGTCGTCACGGGGGTGTAGTCGGCGGTGTAGCTGACGGGGGTGATGGTGGGGGTGGGTTGCGCGTAACTCGGAGCGCGATAGGTGGTGGTGGGTTGGGCGCGCCGCCGGAGGGGTCCGGCGTCCGAGTCGAGCGCGGTAGTGGTGAGGGCGAGGAGGGCGACCAGGGAGCGATACGTCATCAGTGGGCTCATCCGTGGTGAGGGCGATCGGGCGACCCCACCTTGTTATCAGACACTTTCGGATCGGGAACCCTTTCCACTAGAAAAATCCGCCCGTGTAATCGCCCAATTTTGTCCAAAAAAGACAGATGAACGTGCTCAATTCTACCCGGATCGTGCAACCTATTGGGGTCAATTCGGTCGAGTCACGGCTGGCCACTGCCACTGCGGTCGGTGACCCTGGCCGCGTCAGGCCCGCCTCGACCCACGGCTCGCCCGGCGACCCATCCGGCCGCGACGCCGAGCGGCACCCCGAGGGACATCGGGATCAGCAGAACCAGCGGAGACTTCGGCGCCCCCCGCCACACCGCCCACCCGGCTGCGGCGCCGACCGCCGCTGCCAACACCCCGCCCAGTCCCCCGCCGATCAGCGAGCTGCCGACGACCGGGTAGCGCCGCCGCGTCGGGCCGACGGCCATCGGCCCGACGGTGCCCCCGGCCCAACTCCCCGCTACCGACCCGAAGTACGCGGCCATCGCCAGCGGCGCCCACGCCTCGTCCTTGAGCCGCGACAGCCCCTCGTCGAGCCCCCCGTACCCGGCGGCCAGCGCCCCCAGCCAAGCCAGACTCCCGGCCGAACTCCAGACCCAGCCGAGGCAGAACCCCAAGAGACCGCGCGCGAGGCGTACCGCGACGGACACCCTCCGCGGGGGCGGCGGGACCGCCGGCGTCATTCGACCCATTCACCCATCTCCGTCGACGAACGAGGATCGAGCATCGGACACCACATGTTTGCCAACGCCCGCGCTCCGCGCCGCGTTCTGCCCTCACCTGCGGCACCGGGAGGCGGGTCATGCCCACGACGGTTCTGGTGGCGAGTCTGCTCACCGTCTGGGCCGCCGATGGGCCACCACTCGAACACACCCGTCGGATCACGTTCCCGTGGCCGGGCGACGACTCCAGGAAGGTCCGCACCCAGGTCATCGAGTCCCGCGAGCAGTTGAACGCCCTGCTGAAGTCGCTCAACCGCCGCAACGACTTCGACCGCGGCGGCGGGAAGGACGACTACCCGGAGTTCGCCAAGGCGCTCGCCGCCGCCAAGGTCGACTTCGAGCGAGAAATGCTGGTGATCATCCGACACGACGAGCCGTCCGGGTCGATCCGGGTCCGGTTCCACCTCACTGAAGAGGCGGACGGCACGCTCTGCGCCACGATCTGCCGAGAAATCCCCTTCCACCAAACGGCCGATGTGAGAAGGTACTGCTTCGCCTTCGTTGTCCGCAAGGACTGGGTGAAGCAACTGGTGCACTGGCAGGTCACCCGCACCAGGTCTACCCCCCTACCCCCGCCCCGCCGACCGAACCCGTGATTCGGCGTCACGGGGTTTCCCCCGCGAGCACCGCCTGGAGTCGGTCGAGGTTCTGCTCGTTGGCGGTCTTGCTCAAGGGGCGGAACTTCTCAGCGACCTCGGGGCTCTCGAACTCCTGGACCCAGGCCAGGTGCGTCTGGGCGCCGCGGGTGGTCAGCGTCACCGTGAGCGTGAAGTGCGGCAGCGAGAGGTGCTCGATCACGACCCGGGTGTCGGGCTGGATCTCCCGGAAGACGCTCTCGTTGGCGTAGTCGGCGCCGTTCGGGCCGTGCATCGTGAACACCCACCGCCCGCCGGGCGTGAACTCGAACTGCTCGAACGAGTTCGTGAACCCCTTCGGCCCCCACCACCGGGCGAGCTGGTCAGGCTGCTCGAACGCGGCAAACACCGCCCGCGGGCTGGCGGAGAAGACCCGCTCAGTGAAGAGGGCCGCGCTCGAGTCATTCGCCTGGGGCATCGGCCACTCCTTCGAAGAATCGAACCCCGCGCCGGACTCGGCGCTACAGCCCGAACCCGTGCGTGAATCCCCACGACCACCGGCGAGCGTTGCGCGGCAGATGCGGCAGCGGTCGATCACCCCCGCACTTCCACCGACGACCAGCGATCGTCGGCCGCGGTCTGGTGCAGGCCGGGTTCGGCGTACTGACCCTACTCGACGACGAACGGCACGCTGGCGTCGAAGTCCGCCCGCTCGGCCGGCGTCAGCGCGTCGCGCAGCACCCGGAGCGTGTGCCCGCCGACCAGCCTGCGGTTCTCCACGTACATCCAGTCGCTGATCTTGGCCGGCGCGACCGTCACCCGCTGGCCCATCCTGACCGACCGGATCTTCTCCGGCACGTTGTTGACGGTGCCCTGGAAGTTGGTCCCGTCGTAGCTGACCGGCGAGAGCCACATGTGTTCGGTGTTGCCGCCGTCGGCGAACGCCGCCTTGACCGAGAAGGCGGACTGGCCCGGCCTCGGCGCCTTCAGGGCGGCGATGAAGGTGCCGACCGCGGCCCGCGCCTTCGCCACCGCCGCGTTCATGCGGGGGTCGTCGTCGGCCACGTACGTCACCTTGTCGGCCGGGTGCCGCTTGCCGCACCCGGCGAGGGCCACCGCGACCGCCGCCACGATGCCGGGCCAACGCGCCATCAGGTTTCCTCCTTCAAACCGGCTCCGCGGCCGCGGCATGGCTGGGCGCCACCGTCAGCCGTCCCAGTCGTACACGGCGAGGCCGTCGTCGCCGGCGACGGCGAAGGTGAGGCCGTCGGGGGCGACGGCGACGGCGTTCACCCCGCCCAGGCCGAAGTCGTAGCGGACCGCGAGCCCACCCGTCTCCGGGTCGTACACCTCCACCCCCGCCGGTCGTCCGCCCACGATCACCGCCCGCCCGTCCGGCGGCGCCGCGATCGCCATCACCGTGCGGAACCCGGTCTTCACCTTCCGCGGCTTCTGCTTCGCTGTCGCGTTCACGAAGTACAGCGCGCTGTTCACCCCGACGACGGCGGTCGGCGCGCCGGGCACGAACGCCACCGCCGCCGCCCACTGCGACTGGAGCGGGTACGCTACCACGGGCTCCGGCGACTGCGGATCGGCGTAGAACGCGACCGTCGCGTCGCCGGTGACCGCGAGCCCGTCACCGGCCGGCGCGAACCCGAGGGCGAAGGCCCGGTCGGCGGCGAGCGGGCCGTGGGCGGAGGCGTCGGCGGTGCGGAACCAGTGCCCGCCGCCGCCGTTCGGCACGCCCCCGCCGCCCATCACCCGCCCGGCGGCGGCGAGGGTGCGGCCGTCGGCGGAGTACGAGAGCGACCAGACCGAGCGCGGGATGCCGGTCGGGTAGTACGGTTCGTACCCCGGCGGCGCGGGGCGGTAAGGGCAGCGGAACGTGTAGTCCGCGACGTCGTCGGCGAGGCGGAAGGTCTGAATCGGGGTGGCGCGGGCGGTGGCGCCGGGGTGGCGGCCGGCGAAAGCAATGACGGGGTCGGTCGGCGACGCGGCGACGGCGTAGACGGGGGTGCCGGCCTTGATCGTGCGGACACACGCGCCGGCGGGCGCGTCCCAGATGCGGACGGTGCGATCCGACCCGCCGGACACCAGCCGGCCGTCGGGGCAGTAGGCGACGGCGCGGACGTCCTTCGTGTGGCCGACGAGCGGGCGCACCGGCCGGCTCCTGGGGAGTTGTGGTGCGGCACTCCGTGCCGCCGCCCATCGGATGCCTGCCGATTCCAGCCCCGGAGACCCGCGCTCCCGCGGCGTGGAGTGCCGCACCACACCGGACGGGCGTCACGACGGCGGGTTGAAGCGGACGACGCCGCGCTGCCACAGTTCGCCGACGATCCGCTGGTATTCCGCGTCCTGGAGCTTGCGCATCAGCTTCTCGCGGATCTCGTCCTGCACCTGCTCGGTGTACGGCAGCGGGCGGGCGTCCTCGCGGGCCACCACCTTGACGATGTGGTACCCGGTCGGCGTCTCGACCAGCGGGCCGACCGTGTTGTTCGCCGTCGAGAACACCACCGGCTCCGCCTCCGCCGGCCGGATCTCGCCCTTCTTGTTCCCCGTCCCCTCGCCCTTCTGCATCGCGGCGAAGCCGTGGTCGTGCTGCTTGCACAGGGCCACGAAGTCCGCCCCGCGGGCGGCCTCGGCGCGGACCTTCTCGGCGTGCTCCCGGGCCGCGTCCGGGGTCGGGAACCGGTTCGCGCTGACGAAGATGTGCTGCCACACCGCCAGCGCCGGGCGGGTGAACTCCTCCGGGTGCTCGTCGTAGTACCGGCGGACGTCGCCGATCCCGATCGTCTTGCCGCGCTCGCGCAGGCTGTTGCGGACGTACTCGTCGGCCATGACCTGCCGCTCCAGCTGGCGGCGGATGACCGCCGGCGTGAGCCCCTGGATCGCCAGGATGGCGCGGAAGTCGTCCTCCGACTTCGCCTTCGACCGGTTCTTGAACGCCTGGACGCGGCGGTCGGCCATCGACCCGGCGTACTCCTTGATCTGGTCCATCACCGCCGCCTTGCCGGCCTTCTTCAGCTTCGCCTCCATCTCGTCGAGCACCAGCTCGCGCTCGACGATCCGCTTCAGCTCGTCGTTGTAAATCTCCTTCGCCTTGGCGTCGTCCCGGACGAGCGTCTGCTGGCCCTTCGGCCCGTCGACGATGTTGACGTACTCCTGGACGCGTTGCCGGGCGGCCTCCCAAACTTCCTGGTCGGTGATGGTGTTGCGCAGCCCGACGATGGCGACGACCTTGATCCGCGGGTCGCCGGCGAGCGCCGCGGCGGCGGCCTTCACCGTCGGCGGGGTGAAGGACACGGGGACGGCCGTGGGGGCCTGGGGGACCGGGAGAACCGGGGCGACGGGACCGCCCGGGACTGGTTCATTCTGGGGGCTCTGGCTGCGGTACGCGGGCGAGCCGCCGCCGGACTGGCAGCCGGCGGCGACGACCAGGGGCGCGAGCAGGCCGAGCGTGCGGCGGAACGGGGTCGCGGCGTCCATGCCCACCCTTCCTCGGCGGCGGTACGGTCCTACCAGGGGATCGGCCCCCCCGGCGGCGTGGTTGAGGAAACCCGGGTATACCGCGCCGCCCGCGGCGTGCAAGCGGGAATGACGAATGCCCCACCAATGACGAAATCGCGCCGCGTCCGCCCCTTCGGCCTTCGGTTTTCGGGTTTCCTTCGTCATTGGTGGGGCATTCGTCATTCGTCATTCGGGGGCCGGTTCTCTCGCCCCCCGCCGCCCCTACAACACCCCCACCACCCGGTCCGACGAGGCACCGCCGCCGCATGGCCCCCCCGCAC
>JAFKFQ010000039.1 GCA_017308215.1 bacterium
GCCGCCGTGAACCTGGAGTTCGACATGCTCGCGAAGCACGTCCGCAAGCTGGTGCGGGGCTTCAAACCGGGTTAGTGCTGTCGCGGCGGTGGTGCAGCCGAGTTGGTCGGTAGCCGCAGGCTTCAGCCTGCGCCCGCGTGACGCGGGCTGAAGCCTGCGGCTACCAGACCGGCGGCCGAATCGACACGAGCCCGGTCTTCGGCCTGGTATCCTGTTCATCCTGTGATCCTGTCCATTCTTCCTCCGACCGAGCGTCATGAGCGCCCCCGAGAAGCCCGCCAAGCCGACCCAAGCCGAGCGCCAGACGCTCACGTACCTCCGCCGGCTGTTCGACGCCTTCGGGCTGGAGGCGAAGAGCAAGCTCGGGCAGAACTTCCTCATCGACCTGAACCTGCTCGACCTGATCGTCCGCGCCGCCGAGCTCGACCGCACCGACGCCGTTCTGGAAGTCGGCACCGGCACCGGCTCGCTCACGGCGCGCCTCGCCGACCACGCCGGCGTGGTGACGACGGTGGAGGTGGACAAGTCGATGCAGCCGGTGGCCCAGCAGATCGTCGGCGACCGGAAGAACGTGCGGTTCGTACTCGGCGACTGCTTGGCGCGGAAGAACGAACTCAACCCCGAGATGCTCACCGTCTGGGACGAGATGGCGGCGGCGTTCGACTGCACCCGCCGCAAGCTGGTGGCGAACCTGCCGTACGTCATCGCCACGCCGCTGGTGAGCAACCTGCTCATCGCCGGCCTCCCGATCGAGCGGATGGTGGTGATGGTGCAGTGGGAGATCGCCGAGCGGATGCGGGCGGAGGCGGGCACGAAGGACTACAACGCGCTCTCCGTGCTGGTGCAGAGCGTGGCGGACGTGGAGGTGGTGCGGAAGGTGCTGCCGAGCAACTTCTACCCGCGGCCGCAGGTGGATTCGGCGATCGTGAAGATCGTGCCGAACGCGGAGAAGCGGGCGAAGGTGGGCGACGTGGCGCGGTTCCGGGCGTTCCTGCGAGACCTGTACGTTCACCGCCGCAAGAACCTGCGCCAGGCGCTCACCGGCTGGCCCGCCGGCCGCAAGGACAAGGACGAGGTGGACGCCAAGCTGAAGGAGCTCGGCATCGACGGCACCCTCCGCTCGGAAGCGCTGGACATCGACCAGCACCTGCGCCTGTGCGCGGCGTTCATGCCGGCGGGGGCGTAGGCGCTGCGTCGAGCGCTCGTGTCGGCCCGGGCGAACGGCCGGCGTGAGCCGGCTGGTCGTTGGTACGGGGGCCTCCGCAGAGTTACGATCACCTCACGAGCCGCGACCGCCGGGGAGCGGCCGGCATACCCGACCGACTGGGATCGGCGAAGGACGGTTCTGCGGTCGCTCCCGTTCGGTCGCGGCTCGCGGGGTCATCGGTCTCCGGTTCACGCCCCCGGAGCAACGACCAGCTGGCTTACGCCGGCCGTTCGCCAGGACCGGAATCGGGGGAGAAAACCCACGTAGATTCGCGTTCCCGGTCATCCGTCGTTCGTCGTCCGCGCCGGTCATCAAAGTGAGCCTTCCGGCTTCGACCAGCGGGACCACAGCTTGTAAGCCACGAGCCCACCGATCGCCACAGCCGCCAGGATCGCAACTCCTGCTGGGACGATGGAAGCAGACGGCTTCGGTTCGTTAGACTGTTTCCCGCGTAAGGCGATTTCTAATTCATCCCGGTGCCGGATCGCGTCGCGGTCGTTGGGTCGTAGCCTGATCGCCTCGTTGTAATCGCCGAGCGCCTTCTCATGTTCCGTCAGGTACTGCCAAGCCCGGCCCCGGTTGATGTAGATGTCGGCGGTCCGAAGTCCGAGCCGAATGGCTTCACTGTAGTCCGCTGCCGCCCGGGCCCATTCTGACGAACCGGACATCGCGTTCCCGCGATTGAAAAGCGCTTTGAAGTGCTGGGGATTCAGCCGGATTGCCTCGGTGTAGTCCTCGACCGCTTTTGCCAGGTTCCCGGATTCCTTCCAGGCGATTCCGCGATCGTTGTGTGCCTCGGCGTCTCGCGGGTTGAGTCGGATTGCGTCTGTAAAGTCGGCAATCGCCGGCGCCAACTCCCCCCGACTTCGCCGCGCCAGGCCCCGGTTGTAATGCGCTCCGGTGGTGGACGGGTTCAGCCGAATCGCTTCCGTGTAGTCCTCAATCGCCTTGTTGCCGTCGCCCTTCTTGCCCCACGTGACCCCACGGTTGTAGAAGGCATCCGCGTCGTTGCCGTCGAGGCGGATGGCCGCGGACAGGTCGGCCAGTGCCCGGTCCAAGTCGCCCTTCATTCCCCACGCCGTTCCGCGAGTCGTATACGCCGCGGCGTACGCGGGCTTGATCCGAACGGCTTCGTCGAAGTCCCTGATCGCTCCGTCGGTGTCGTCCTTCATCAGCAGTATCCGCCCACGCTGGTAGATGGCGGTCGTGTTCTCGGGATCCTGATCGATCGCGGCCGTGTAGTCGCGGATCGCGTCGTCCAACTGCCCCTTCCGCTGCCGAACGTTGCCGCGGTTGAAGAACGCTCGCCAGTCGGCGGGGGTCAGCCGTGCCGCTTCCGAATAGTCCGACTCGGCCTTCCCGAGCTGTTGTTTCCGCTCCCACGCCAGACCCCGGTTCAGGAACGCGTCCGAGTCCTTTGGGTTGAGGCGGACGGCTTCGGTCAGATCGGTAATCCCCTCGTCAAAGTCACCTTTCATCACCCGAGCGATCCCGCGGCCCGAATACGCTAGCCCGTACCCCGGTCGGAGCCGAAGCGCCTCCGAGAAATCCCGAATCGCGCCGTCGTAGTCGCCACTCCGGCTCCGCTTGTCCCCGCGCGCGTGGAATTCGCTCGC
>JAFKFQ010000447.1 GCA_017308215.1 bacterium
GGACCGGGGCGGCCGACGCCGGGCCGCCGGTGCCGTGGTCGGACGCGCTCCAGGCCGCGGCCGACGGCGAAGTGGCGTTCGCCCTCGACCTGTACGGCCGCCTCGCCGCCGCCGACAAGGGGAACGTCTTCGTTTCCCCGTACAGCATCCACGCCGCGCTCGCCCTCACCACCACCGGCGCCGACGGCGCCACCCGCGACCAGCTGACGAAGGCGCTCCGCCTGCCGCCCGGCGCCGACGGCGCGGCGAGCGCCGGCGACCTGGGCCGGTACTACGCCCGCCCGCGCCCGGACTTCACCCTCGCCGTCGCCAACTCGGTGTGGGGGCAGACCGGCCACCCGTGGAAGGCCGAGTGGAAGGCGCTCGCCGCCGAGCGGTTCGCCGGCGGGTTCCGCGAGGCCGACTTCGCCAAGCAGCCGGCCGCCGAGCGCGGCCGCATCAACGGCTGGGTGGCGGAGGCGACGCGCGGCCGCATCCCCGACCTGCTCCAGCCGCACCACGTCTCCGACAAGACGCGCTTCGTGCTCACCAACGCCGTCTACTTCGACGGCAAGTGGACCGACGCCTTCGTGAAGGGCGCGACGCGGCCCGAGCCGTTCCACGCCCCCGCCGGGAAGGTGAACGCGCCCCTCATGCATGTCGAGTCGAACTTCCGCATCGCCGAGGCCGACGGCGTGCAGGTGCTGGAGCTGCCGTACCGCGGTAGGGAGCTGGCGATGGTCGTGGTCCTGCCGGCGAAGGCCGACGGCCTCCCCGCGCTCGAGGCGAAGTTGACGCCCGACACGCTCGCCGGGTGGACCGCGAAGCTGAGCCGCGAGCGGGTGGACGTGGCGCTGCCGAAGTTCAAGCACACGGTCCGCAGCGAGCCGGTCGGCCACCTCCGCGACATGGGCGTGACGGACGCGCTCGTGCCAGGGAAGGCGGACTTCGGGCGGATGGTGTCGGCCCCGCCGCCGGAGCCGATCTTCGTGGCGAACGTGGTCCACCAGGCGTTCGTGGACGTGACCGAGGAGGGAACGGAAGCGGCTGCGGCAACGGCGGTGATCGGCAACGCCCCGAGCCCGGCGCCGCCGCGGCCGAAGGTCTTCCGCGCCGACCGCCCGTTCGTCTACCTCATCCGCGACACGCAGAAGGGGACGGTTCTGTTCATGGGGCGAGTGATGAACCCGGCGGGGTAGGCACCGTACCGACGGAGAATGCGCAGGATAACCGGATGAACAGGATGCCGAACCGGGCGATTTCTTCGGTTCGGCATCCTGTTCATCCGGTTATCCTGCGCATTCTCCGTCGGTACCGTTTATCCGGCTCATTCTCGGCCGGCCCG
This sequence comes from bacterium, assembly GCA_017308215.1. GTDB lineage: Bacteria > Planctomycetota > Planctomycetia > Gemmatales > Gemmataceae > Urbifossiella. The sequence goes on from JAFKFQ010000447.1 coordinate 1,325, forward strand.
GCTCACGGCAGCTTGAGAGCGAGCTGGTAGATCGCGTCCACGTCCAGCACCGCGGCGTTCGACTCGAACAGAGACCGCACCGCCGCCTTGTGCGCCTTCATCTTCGTGTCGCCGACGCCGATCGCGCCGTAGCAGACCACCCCGTCTCGCTCCTTGCCGCGGTCGGTCACCTCGATCCCCTCAATCCCCGCCGGCGGCACCGCGTTCAGGTCGATGGCGACGCGCAGGTCGCGGGCCGCGTCGCGGACCTTCTTCGGCAGGAGCACCGCCCCCGCCGCCCCCGCCGCGACCACCAGCGCCCGGCCGTCCAGCGCCCGCGGGCCGTCCGAGCTCGACCCGACCGCCACGGCCTCGACGCGCGCCTGCGGGACGTGCCGGCGGATGACCTCGCACACCGCCTCGGCCTTGTCCTTCGTGCGCGAGCCGATGCGGACGTGCCCGCCGTGCCCGGCGAGCAGCCGGGCCACCCGCTGCCCGACCGGCCCGGTCCCGCCGAGTACCAGCGAGTTCGTGCTTTCGAGATCGACGTGCCGCCCGGCGGCGCGGACGGCGGCGGCGGCGGTGGTGTTGGCGCCGTTCGAGTCGAGCATGACGGACACGGTCATACCGTACTGCGGGATGAGGTGCTTGCGCACCTCGGCGAGTACGGCCTCGCCGACCGCCACGTCCGACCCGCCGACGAAGATGGCGGTGCGGTGGAGGTCTTTCGGGCCGCGGGTGAAGATGCACCCGTGGACGAGCGGCATGACGTTCTGCGGCGTTACCCCGCCATAGCTGAACAGCTGCTGCACGCCCGAATCGACCGCGACCACCCGGTCGAACACGCTCGGGAGCGGGTCGGTGTCGAGCTGGAGGAGGATGGTGGCTTTGTCGGACATCGGGAAATGCGGAATGCGGAATGCGGAATGCGGAATGACCGACCCCAGTCACTCCGCGGTCCGCCGGGGTGGGGCGGAATGCGGGTTCTGGATTCCGCAATCCGAATTCCGCATTCCGCAATCGGCGGCCGTTACTTCTCGAACGGGTGCGCCGTGTCCTTCTTGGCGATGATCTCGTCGATCGTCGGGGTCTTCTTCATGGCGTTCTTGATGGCGAGCTTGGTCGCCTCGTAGTTGAACTTGTACACCTTCTCGTTCGAGTTCGCGGTCGGGGCGATGAACACCCCGCACACGATCACCCACTCCTCGGCCTTGTCCTTCGGCAGGGTGCCGTCCACCACGCTGTCCACCACGGCGCGGGCGACCGCGGCCTGGGCCGGGCCGAACATCTGCATCACCTGCTTGCCGCCCTTCATCGTCACCTTCGTGATCATCACCGTGGCCGGCTTGCACACGATGTTCGGCGACACGACCGCGAGCAGGTTGGTGTGCCCGGCGCTCTGGTTGGCCAGCGCGTTGGCGAACGCCACCCCGACCGGGCCGTCCTTCGGCCCGACGAGCAGGTCGATGTGGGCGACGTTGTTCAGGTCGCCGTCTTCCAGGTACAGCCCTTCGCCGACGTACATCACGGACATGGGGAGGCGCCTCCGGTGCGGGAGTCCACGGGATACGGGTTGACCGCTGGCATAGGTTTAGCTGCGGACGGGCGGGCGGCAACCGGCTGGGGGATTCGGGATTCGGGATTCCGGGAACGACCGACGCCCCGAGCCAAAACACCAGTGACATGCGGGTCCTCCCGGAATCCCGAACCCTGTCACCGAAGGTGATCGATGGGCGAGTGGCTGACACACCCGGCGCTGGTGGCGGTCGGCGGCGGGGCCGGGGCGGTAGCCCGGTTCTGGGTCGGCCGGCTGGTCGCCGAGTTCCAGCTGCGGCACGGCGGCGTCGGCTTCCCGTGGGGCACGTTCGCCATCAACGTGTCCGGGTCGGCGCTGCTCGGGCTGCTGGCGGCGTGGTGCGCCGGGCACCCGGAGCGCCGCGTGTGGTACGTCTTGCTCGGCACCGGCGTTTGCGGCGGGTTCACGACGTTCTCGACGTTCAGCATCGAGGCACTGGAGCTGATCCGCGAGGAGCGCATCGGCGCGGCACTGCTGTACGTGCTCGGGTCGGTGGCGGCGGGCGTGGCAGCGGCGGCGCTGGCAATGCGGGCGGGAGGAGCGCGCGGAGAATAGACAGGATAACAGGATGAACAGGATGCCGAACCACACGAGGGTTTGGCATCCTGTTCATCCTGTTATCCTGTCTAAAATGCTTGCCCGCACACCGTCCCAGGGGCTACCGCGATGACATCCCACGGCTTCCTTCGCGTCGCCGCCGCCACCCCGGACCTCGTCGTCGCCGACCCCGCCGCCAACGCCCGCCACACGATCGCGCTTCTGGCGGAAGCAGAGACGCGGGGCGTGAACCTCGTCGTCTTTCCCGAGATGGGGCTGACCGGGTACACCTGCGGCGACCTGTTCCACACCGCCACCCTGCCGCGCGCCGCCGACGCGGCGCTCGCCGAGGTCGCCGCGTTCACCGACCGCGACTTCCGCGGGGTCGCGGTCGTGGGCCTGCCGGTGGTACTTGACGGGCAGCTGTTCAACACCGCCGCCGTGCTCCACGCCGGGCGCGTGCTCGGCGTCGTGCCGAAGGCGTACCTGCCGAACTACAAGGAGTTTTACGACGCCCGCTACTACAGCCCGGCGGCCAACGCCGTGTCGAAGGAGGCGGCCGTCGCCGGGCGGCGCGTTCCGTTCGGCACCGACCTGCTGTTCGCGTGCGAGAACGTCCCTGACTTCGTCCTCGGCGTCGAGGTGTGCGAAGACCTGTGGGTGCCGGCGCCGCCGAGCACGTTCCAGGCGCTCGCCGGCGCGACCGTGTTGGCGAACCTGTCGGCGAGCAACGAGGCGATCGGCAAGGCGGGCTACCGGCGGCAGCTCATCGGCTGCCAGAGCGGCCGCTGCCTCGCCGCGTACGTCTACGCCGCCGCCGGCGTCGGCGAATCGACGACCGACATCGTGTTCGGCGGGCACAACGTCATCGCCGAGAACGGTGCCGTCCTCGCCGAGGCGCCGCGCTTCCGCCGCGGCGGGCACCTGACGGTCGCCGACCTCGACCTCGACCACCTCCGCCACGACCGCGTCCAGACGAACACGTTCAACGACAGCCGCCGGACCCTTACGAAGTCGTTCCTCAAGGTCGCGTTCACCCTCGACGCCGCGCCGCGCACGCCGGAACTGCTGCGGTACGTCGACGCGGCGCCGTTCGTCCCGAAGGACGCGGCGACGCTCGGCGAGCGGTGCGACGAGATCTTCCACACGCAGGTCGCCGGGCTCGCCAAGCGGCTGACCGTGGCGAACACGAAGACGGTGGCGATCGGCGTGTCCGGCGGGCTCGACTCGACGCTCGCACTGCTCGTGGCGTGCAAGACGTTCGACGCCCTCGGCCGCCCGCGCGACGGCATCCGGGCGCTGACGATGCCCGGGTTCGGCACCACCGACCGCACGCTGGCGAACGCCCGCACGCTGATGGCGGCGCTGGGCGTGAGCGTCCGCGAGGCGGACATCCGGGCGATGTGCCTGGAGCAGATGCGCGCCCTCGGCCACGCCCCGTTCGGCCTGCCGCTCGCCGGCGAGACGCACGAGACGCTCGGCGAGAAGCTCCGCCACCTGCCGCCCGACCGGCGCAGCGACCTCGTCTTCGAGAACGTGCAGGCGCGGGTGCGGACGAGCCTGCTGATGAACACCGGGTTCGTGGTCGGTACCGGCGACTTGTCGGAGCTGGCGCTCGGGTGGTGCACGTACAACGCCGACCACATGAGTATGTACAACCCGAACGTGAGTATCCCGAAGACGCTGGTGAAGTTCCTGGTGGCGTGGGTGGCGGACAACGAGTTCGACGGCGCCACCCGCCGCACGCTCCACGACATCGTGGACACCGAGATCTCGCCCGAGCTCCTCCCCGTCGCCGCCGACGGCGCCGCGGGGCAGGCGACGGAAGCAACCGTGGGGCCGTACGAGCTGGTGGACTTCTTCCTCTACCACCTGCTCCGCTGGGGCGCCGACCCGGCGAAGGTGCTGTTCCTGGCGCGGCACGCCAAGTTCTCGCGCGAGTACCCGCCGGCCGAGGTGAAGGACTGGCTGGTGGTGTTCCTGCGCCGCTTCTTCGCCAACCAGTTCAAGCGGAGCTGCCTGCCGGACGGCCCGAAGGTGGGGTCGGTCAGCTTGTCCCCGCGTGGCGACTGGCGGATGCCGAGCGACGCCGCCGCCCGCGCGTGGCTGGAGGCGGCGGAGGGGTGACAAACAACCGTCAGCGCTCGGCGCTCATCCCGAGCCGCCGCCGCGCCGACTCGGAGTAGGCGAAGAACAGTTCCTCCCCCGCCACGACCGGGCGCGCGGTGCGGAGGACGACGCGGCCGGGGTGCTCGACGCGCTCCAGGTTCGCGCCGGCCGCGTGGTTCACCATCCCGCCGAGGCCGACTGGGATGAGGAGCAGGTCGGCGCCGACGGTGAACTTGTGGTGGTCGGCGAAGTGGGTGCAGCGGTCGGCGACCGAGTCGCGGCGGACCAGCACGCCGACCACCTCCAACTCCGCGCCGGCCGGCAGCGGGACGCGGACGAACACGCCAAGCCCCGCCCCCGGCACCGACGACGGGCGGAGCTCGAACCGGTCGTCAGCCGGCGGGTCGAGGAGTGGGTTCATCGGGTCTTCCGTAGGGGGAGCGGGTGCGGGAGTGTGGTGCGGCACTCCGTGCCGCCTCCCGTCGGGTGCCTTCGGATGACCGCGAAAGCCTCCGCGCCGCCGCGGCACGGAGGCTTTCGCGGCACGGAGTGCCGCACCACACTCCTGTCACACCAGCTTCCACTTCGCCCGCGGCTCGCGGCTGAGTTCGCGGTTCGCGGCGTCGTCGTTCGTAAACCGCTCGGCCCGCGCGTCCCACGCCAGCTTGCGGCCGAGGCGGTAGCCGATGTTCGCCAGGTGGCAGATCGTGGCGCTGCGGTGCCCGATCTCCGCCGTGCAGATCGGTTCCTTCTTGCCGCGGACGCACTCGATCCAGTTGCCGTGGTGGCTCGTGGACGGGTACACGCGGCGGTCGGTCGCGGTCAACGGCTGTTCCAGGATCGTCCCCGGTCGGCTGCTGATGCCGCTCCGGCTGACGAGGATCATGCCGTCGGTCCCCTCGAACACGCAGTCGGCGCTGATGTCGCGGTTGTCCGGCCCCTTCACGAACTCGTTGTGGATGACGGTGACCCCGTTCGGGTAGGTGAACCGCAGCCCGCGGCCGCTGCGCGGGTTCTCGGGCGGGATCACCTCGAGCGGGCCGCCCGCGTCCATGCCCATCGCCCACTGGGCAATGTCGAAGTGGTGGGCGCCCATGTCGGCGAGGCCGCCGCCGGCGTACTCCTGGTAGTTCCGCCACGCCGGGAAGTGCGTGTGGACGCCTCGCGGGCACAGCTGCGAGTTGTACGGCCGCTCCGGCGCCGGCCCGAGCCAGGCGTCCCAGTCGGTGTGCTCCGGCTTCTCCTCCGCCGGCAGGTTGCACGGCACCGCCGGCCCGCCGACGCCGATGCGGACGGTGTGGAGCTTGCCGATGCGGCCGTTCCACACGTACTCGACGGCGCGGCGGAAGTGCCCGCCGAACTCACTGCGCTGCTGGCTCCCCGTCTGGAACACGATCCCGGCCCGCGCCACCTCGGTGACGATCTGCCGCCCCTCGGCGACGTTGTGCGTCAGCGGCTTCTCGCAGTAGACGTGCTTCCGCGCCCGGGCGGCGAGGATGGCGGGCTGGGCGTGCCAGTGGTCCGGCGTGGCGATGACGACCGCGTCGAGCCCGGGCATGGCCAGCACCTCGCGGAAGTCGGCGACGGCGCGGACCCCGCGGTACTGCCCGGACTTGAGCCGGTCGGCGTAGCGCCGCTCGACCGTCTCCTTCGCGCTGTCGAGGCGCTCCTTCACGACGTCGCAGACGGCGACGACCTCGACCTCGCGGCGGCCGAGGAACCCGCCGAGGTGCCCGCGGCCCATCGTGCCGACGCCGATGAACCCGAGGGTGATCTTGTTCGACGGGGCGTCCTGACCGCGCAGGGCGGACGTGGAGACGAGCGGCGCGGCAGCCGCGCCGGCGAGGAAGGAACGGCGGGAGAGCATGGGGGAACTCCGGGAGGGTGACCGCGTGGGGAGGGTAGTCGTGTGGGGAGGGTAGTCGTGTGGGGAGGGTGAATGAAACTTCGCCGTAGGCCGCCCGGGGTGACCACCCCGGGCGGCGTCGGCACGGCGGACGGCGTTTGCGGCGTCACTTCTTCAGGTGCGTATCAAACCAGTCCACGAACTTCGTCACGTCCTTGGCGATGTCACCCCAGCCGTGCGCGGCGCCGGGCTTCACGACCAGTTCCGCCGTCGCGCCGGCGTCCTTGTACGCCGCCACCATCAGCTCGGCCTGCTGGATCGGCACCAGCTTGTCCGCGTCGCCGTGGACGATGAGCGCCGGGGCGCTGTCCTTCTTCACGTGGTACACCGGCGAGATCTGCCTCCCGATCGCGCGCCGCTTCCCCGCGTCGGTGACGCGCACGAAGCTCTTGCTCGCGTCGTCGAACTCGACGAAGTCGAACGGCGCCTTGAAGTTCTTGAGCGTCCCGTCGCCGAGCGCCGACTCGCCGGTCTTGCCGTAGTTCAGGAAGTCGGTCGGCGGGAAGAAGCACGCCACCGCCGCCACCTTCGACGACTCGCCCTGCACCGGGTCCTTGGCGAGCGGGTCGCCGGGCCGCGGCGCGACGCCCTGCATCAGCGACAGGTGCCCGCCGGCCGACGCGCCGCTGATGCCGATGCGGTCCTTGTCGATGCCGTACTTCCCGGCGTTGGTGCGGATGAAGCGGACGGCCCGGTGCATGTCGTCGAGCACCTCGGGGATGGTGAACCGCGGCTGGCTGCCGTGGACGACCTGGAACACCGTGTACCCGCGGTCGAGGAACGGCTTGGCGAACCCGGGGTTGACGGCGTCGTGGTTCGAGTACCACCCGCCGCTGACGCACCAGATGACGCCGGCGCCGTTGGCCTTCGCCTTCGGGGCGAACACGTCCATCGTCAGCGCGGTGCCGAACTTCCGGCCGTAGATCACGTCCGGGGTGCGCGTGTACCCCGGGTCCGGCTGGGCGGACGCCGGCGCGAGCGCGGCGAGGAGCGGCAGGCTGAGCAGCAGCAGGCGGAGTCGGGTCATGGGAGCGGCCCGTGGGGGTGGGAGAAGTGATCGTCGCCGGGCGGGGCGGGGTGGTCAAGGGGCCGCGCCCTTTTCCCGCACCCGCCGCGCCGTCATACTAACCGGGCCGGCCCCGCCGGTCCTGACGCCCTCTCCCCGAGCCCGCACCACCCGATCCCGGCGGCCCGATGCCGATGCCCCCGTTCGCCGTGTTCACCCCCGGGCTCGCCGCCGGGGCCGCGGCCGCCGCCGTCGCGGTGCCGCTCGTCGTCCACCTCCTCTTCCGCAAGCGCTACCAGATCGTCCCGTGGGCGGCCGTCCGGTTCCTCGTCGTCGCCGAGCGCCGCCACCGCCGGCGCATCGACCAGTGGCTCCTTCTCGCGCTGCGCGTGGCGGCGCTCCTGCTCGCCGCGTTCGCCCTCGCCGCGGCGACCGACTGGGCCGAGCGCTGGTGGCAGGCGGTCCGGCCCGGCGCCCCGCAGGCGGTCGCCGCCGGCACGCGCACCCACCACGTCCTCGTCATCGACGGGTCGCTCAGCATGGCGGCGCGGACCGCCGACGGCGCCACGCGCTTCGAGAAAGCCCGCGCGCAGGCCGAGGGGCTGGTCCGCGGCGGGAGCCCGGGCGACGCCTTCACCGTGCTGTTCCTCGCGGCGACGCCGCAGCCGGTGGTGCCGGGGCCGTCGCACGCCACCGACAAGGTGCTGCGCGAGATCGAGAGGCTCCGCCCCACCCACGCCGCCGCCGACGGGGCCGCGGTGCTGCCGCTCGTCGCCGACGCGCTCGGCCGCTCGCCGCGCGGGTTCCCGCGCCGGCAGGTCACGATCTTCACCGACGTGCAGCGGAGTGGGTGGGCGAACGCGCTGCCGCGGGCCGACGGGCCGCCGCCCGAGGCGTGGGCCGCCATCCTCAAGGGGAAGGACGGCCGGGGCGGCGCCGACGTGGTGGTCGTGGACGCGGCCCGCGACGACCCCGACAACCTCGCGGTGGTCGACCTCGCCCTGTCCGACCCGATCGCGGTCGTCGGCTCGCGGCTGGTGGTGACGGCGACGGTGCAGAACTTCGGCCGCCGCGACCGCCCGCCGACGCGGCTCGAACTGCTGATCGGCCGCCCGTCCGGCGCCGGGCCGGAGACACCGGCGGCGGTGCTCACCGAGTCCACCGCGGCCATCCCGGCGGGCGGGCGGGCGTCGGCGGCGTTCACGCTCGAGGGCACGCGCACCGGCTTCCTCGCGCCGGGCGTTCACCTGATTCAGGTGCGGCTCACCGAGGGCGACGACCTGCCGGCCGACGACTCGCGGGCCGTCGTGCTCGAGGCGCGCGACGGGCTGCACGCCCTGATCGTGGACGGGAAGAAGACCGAGGCCGAGCCGCTGCGCCGCGCCGGCGAGTACCTAGCCCGGGCACTGACGCCACCGGGGGCGCGGCCTTCCGACACACCGGCGCGGCTGCACCGCCCGGGCGCCCGCTGGCCCGAAACCGCCGCCGAGCGCTGGGTGCTGGCGCCGACCGAGTTCGCCGACCCGGCGGTCGGCGACACGGCCGGCGCCGACTGCGTGTACCTCGCCGACCTGCCCACGATCACGCCGGCGACGGCGGCGCGGCTCGAAGCGCACCTGAAGCGCGGCGGCGGGGTCGTGGTCGCGCTCGGCCCGAACGCCGCCGCGGCGCGCGACACCTACAACCGCCTCCTCTACGCCGACGGCACCGGCATCCTCCCCGCGCCGCTCGGCGAGGTGGTGACGGGCCCGCCCGACGGCCCCGGCTTCCGCCTCGCCGCGGACGACGCCGAGTACCGCCGCCCCGGCTCGCCGCTGGCCGCGTTCCGCGAGGACAACCCGCGCGCCGGCCTCGTGTCGGTGCCGTTCCGCTCCTACGTCAAGATGGCCGACGGCGGCGGCCGCCGGCTGCTGTCGTTCGTGCCCGGCGGCGCCGCGAAAACAGACAACAAGCCCGACGCCGCGGTGCTGGAGTGGCCGCGGTTCCGCGGGCGCGTCGTCGTCTACACGAGCTCGCTCAACCGCGACTGGACCGAGTGGCCGGTCTTCCCGAGCTTCCTCGAGTTCCAGCACGAACTCCTCCGCTTCGCGTCGGCGAACCCGGACCCGCACACGGTCCGCGTCGGCGACGCGCTCGACGAGTTCTTCCCCGCCGCGGCCGCCGGCCTGACCGCCGGCGTGACCGGCCCCGAGGGGATCACCGGCACCGTGCCCGTCAAGTTGCGCGACGAGGCGGCGGTGGCGCGGTTCGAGGACACGCGGCTGGCCGGGTTCTACCGGATGGGGCTCGGCGACGCCCGCGACAAGGTGTTCGCGGTGAACCCGGCCGGCGACGCCGAGTCCGACTTGCGCCGGCTGGCGGCCGACGAGTGGAAGACGGTCGGCCCGGTGCAGGTGGTGGCCGACCCGGGCGAGGCGCGCCCGACCGACGGCAGCGGCACCGGCGCCGTCACGCAGCCGCGGCCGCACGGCCCGGACCTGGCGCGGTGGGCGGCGTGGGCGCTGCTCGCGCTCCTGGCCGCCGAGCTGTTCCTGGCGTGGCGCCTAGGGCAGAGCCGCACGCCGGTCGGCGGCGCCGGCGCGCGGCCGATCGACCGACGCCGCCGAGACCGCCATCGCCCACGCCGTCGGCGTGCCGTCGGCTCCGCCGGGCGAGAGCAACCGCGTCGTCCCGGAGCGCGTGTCGGTGTTCACACCCGATCCGCGTGCCGACCGCTGGGCCGTCGCCGGCGTCGCGGTGTTGCTCGTCGGCTACGGGTTCGGGATGTACGCGCGCGAGCGCGCCGCGGCCGGTGGGCTCGCGCGCGTCCTCGTCGCCTCGCTCCTGCGCGCGGCCGTCTTCACGGCCGTACTCGCGGCGCTCCTGCCGCAGTGGAAGCTCGTCTTCAAACGCGAGGGCTGGCCCGAAGTCGTCGTCATCCTCGACACGTCGGCCAGCATGGCGACGGTGGACGACCTGAAAGACCCGGCCGTTCGCGCCAAGGCGGAGCAGCTCGTCGGCGCCGGCCTGCCGCGCGAGCACCGTCTCAAGCTCGCCCAGCTCCTCCTCACGCGGCCCGGCGCCGACTGGCTCGACCGGCTCCTCACCGAGCGGCGCGTGAAGGTCCACGTGTTCGCGCTCGACGTGCAGGCCCGCCGGGTCGGCACGGCGTCCGACACGGACGACGCCGCGGCCGTGCGCGACGCGCTGCTCGCGCTGCCACCGGTCGGCGACGAGTCGTACCTCGGCGACGGCGTCGAGGCGGTGGCGAAGGCGTTCCAGGGCGGGTCGCTCGCCGCGGTCGTCATGTTCACCGACGGCGTGACGACGGCCGGCGTGTCGCTCCCGACCGCGGCCGAGGTCGCCGGCGTGCCGCTGTACCTCGTCGGCGTCGGCGACCCGTGGGTCGTCCCCGACCTGCGACTGACCGACCCGGTGTTCGACGACACGGTGGCCCGCGGCGACACGCTCGACGTGCACGCCCGCCTGTCGGCGCGCGGCGCGGTGCCGCCCGACCCGGCGCGGGTCACGCTCTACGAGAAGGTCGGCGACCGGCTCGTCGAACTCGGCCACCACGACGTCCGGCCGAAGGAGGCCGGCGAGGAGGTGAAGCTGACGTACACGCCCACCGAGGTCGGCGAGAAGACGCTGGTGGTCGAGGTGCCGCCGGTGCCGGGCGAGGCGGACACGTCCAACAACCGCATCGAGCGCCGCGTCACCGTCACCGAGGCGAAGCGCGCCCGCGTGCTGTTCGTCGAGGGCCGCCCGCGCTACGACTTCCGCTTCGCCAAAGTCCTCATGGAGCGCGAATCGGAGCGCGTCGCGGGGAACAAGTCGATCGAGTTCAAAACCGTACTCGTGGGCGCGTCGCCCGGGTGGTCGGAGACGGACAAGAGCGCCGTGGCGCTGGAGGCGTTCCCGACGCGCGACCAGCTGTTCGGCTACGACGTGGTGATCCTCGGCGACTTCGACCCGAAGCAGCTGCCGCAGTCGGCCCGGGCGCTGCAAGACCTCGCCGACTTCGTGAAGGTGAAGGGCGGCGGGCTCCTCGTGATGGCCGGCGAGCACCACGTCCCCGCCGCGTTCGCCGACACGCCCCTCGCCGACGTGCTGCCGGTCGTGCCGCTCGACGCCGCGCCGCGGCCGACGCCCGAGGACCGCCCACTCACCGACGGCTACCGCCCGCAGCTCACGCCCGCCGGTCAGCGGCACCCGATCTTCCGGTTCAGCCCCGACCCGGCGGAGGCCGAGCGCATCTGGAACCGCCTGCCGCCGCTGTACTGGTACGCCCGCGGGTACGCCCGCAAGCCGGCGGCGGAGGTGCTCGCCGTCCACCCGGACCGCCCGGCCGAGGGCGGCCCGGGGCGCGAGAGCCACCCGCTCGCGCTCCAGCAGTTCGCCGGAGCCGGGCGGGTGCTGTTCCTCGGGTTCGACGAGACGTGGCGGTGGCGGTTCCGGGCCGACGAGGTGCAGTTCAACCGGTTTTGGCTCCAGGCGGTGCGGGCGCTGGCGCGGGCGCGGCGCGGCAAGGCGGAGCTCCGACTCGACCCCGCCGGCCCGTTCCGCCGCGGCGACCGGATCGCGGTGAAGGTCGGCTTCCCGGACGACGCCCCCGCGCCGGGCGACGGCGCCGTCGTGAAGGTGCGCGTCACCCGCGCGCCGCTCCCGAACCCGGACGGCTCGTCCGGCACGGGCGAGACGGAGACGCAGGAGGTCGTGCTGACGCGCGACCGCACTGACCGCCGCCAGTTCGAGGGCGTGCTGACGCGCACCCCGGAGGGCGTGTACCGGTTCGCGCTGGTCGACGCCGAGGCGACGCCGGCGGCGGTGGTGCGGGTGCTGCCGCCGGCGACGGAGCGAGAGCAGGTGGACCTGAACGCCCCGGACCTGGCGGCGGCGGCGGCGCGGTCGCACGGTCGCTTCTACACGCTGGCGACCGCCGACGAGTTCTTCACCGACTTCAAAGACCCCGACCGCGTCCCGCTGAACGAGCCGCGCCCGCCGCTGCCGCTGTGGAACCACCCGGCGGTGTTCGGCCTGCTGCTCTTCGCGCTCGCCGCCGAGTGGCTGCTCCGCAAGCGCGACCGGCTGCTGTGACCCCGCCGCGGGTCGAACCCCGACACATCCACCACGGCATTACCGGCGCGGGGGCGAACCCGCGACGGCGGATGGGCCTCTTCCCGTCGTGCGCCGGGCCGGCTCGGCCCGTATCCCGGCGGCGCGCCATTCAAACCAGGGGGGCACGTCATGAGCTTGTTCGGGCGCCTGTTCGGGAAGAAGGCCGACCCGCCCGCCCACGCCCCCGGCGCGTCCGGCCCGACCGATCGCTCCGCGCCCGTTCAGGGGCCGCCCGAGTTCGTCCGGGCCGTCGAGATCCAGCGGGCGTACTGGACCCACGACGCGCGGGAGCAGGCGGAGTTGGAGGACCGCGGCGTGGACCGGCTCGGGTGGCGGGAACTGCTCCGGCTGCACCACCTGGCCTGCCTGGACCGTCTCAACGCCGGGCCAGATCGGGCGACGACGGCCGAAACCTGCTGGCAGACCGCCCGCCGGCTGCTCGCCGCCGACAGCCCGTACCGGCCGCGGGTGGCGATGGTCTGGCAGGGGGAAACGGTGGGGGGCGGCGGGGAACCGGACCTGCGCGGCGAGTTCCTGAACGCCTCGCTGACCCACCTCGGCTGCCTGGAGGTGTACCGGCTCGACGCCGCGAACCGGCCGTCCGGGCTGGACTTCGTCGGCTTCGACGACCTGTGCGGGGTGGCGTTCGCTCCGCCGAAGCTGGTCCGGGCGGCGCGGCTCTTTTACGAAGGCGGGGCAAGCGAGGTCGTGTTCGTCCCGCTCCTGTACGGGCTGACGTGGGCGGTCGGGAACGAGTACGACCGGGACGGGCGGATGACCCGGTTCGTCTCGCACCTGCACGACGCGGCCCTCGACCTGGGCGGCGCGACCGGCCTCGGGGTCGGGCAGCAGGATTTCACGGTCCGCGGCCCGGACGGCGGGGCGAGCCTGTTCGGCCTGGGGTCGGTGTCCGAAGTCTCGTTCCCGCTCGACGTGCGCAACCCCCGGTTCGACGAGCGCGCCCGCGACCGCGGCATCGACCCGGACGAGGTGCGCCGGAGCACGGGCGGGGGGAACGCATGACACCGGCGATCCTCCGGGTGCGGGTGAACGGCCGGCGGGTGGACGTCGGCTGCTACGGCGGCGGGCGGACTGGGTGTGCCGGTTCACCTACCCGGCGGCGCAGCCGCGGGGCCACGTCGCCGATGACTACTCCCCGCCGCCGGACCTCGGGTTCGTGTGGCTCCGCGAGGCCGGCGGGATGTGGGCGGCGTCGGGGATGGTCCACCGGTCGGTCTTCCCCGACCCGGCGGTGCTCGACCGCCTGCTTGAGCGCGTCTCGCGCGACGTGGTCGGTCGCGATGAGCAATTCGCCAGCTGCGTCGCGTTCGTGACGGCGGCGGAGACCGTGGCGTTCGACGGCGAGCTCGGCGAGCAGCGCGGCCGCGGCGGCTGGGCGCAGGTCCGGTGGGAGCGGGGGTGGTCGGACGAACCGTACCCGTAACACCGCCGACCCCGCCCGTGGTGGCCACCACAGGTGGTGGCGTGAGTTGCAAAAACCGTGGCTCTTGACCGCACGTATTTCCCCGCGACAGTCAACCCGTCAACGCGCTGTCGAGAGACGTGCAGATGAGTCTTCGCCCACTGAATCGGTGCCTGTACTGCGGTTACACGTGGTTCCCCCGAGGGCGAGACCGTTCGCACAGGTGCCCGGAGTGTGGGAGCCCAAACGTTGACGTGGCGACGTTTGATCTCGGGAATCCGCAGGCTTGCTGCGGGGGATTTTGTTGATCGGGGCTTTGCTGTGTTGCCTGTGCGCGGGACTGGCCTGGTTGGTGAATCTGCTCCTACCTCGTGCCGAGAAAGACACTCCGGTTGCGAAAGCTGACCCGGGGACCGGCCGTGAACCTGTCGTCCCCGAGATCGGTCCACGAGCGCCGACACGTCCACAACCCGCACACACCGCGGCGACGAATAAGTCACAACCCGACCCCACAGCACCGATGCCGGTTCCGGGGGTTGTGACTCCGCCACAACCCCTGAATCCAACCCCACCGCTCGTCGCACTGCCGACGGCTCCTCCGTCGCGCCCGGTCAACCCCTTCCCCCCGCCGCCCGGGTGGGCGTCGGAGTGGGACAAGGCCGGCGACGTGCGCGTTCGGGTGCGCTCGGTGGCGTACCGTCAGGTGCTGCTGGTCGATCGGCGGAGGCGGTTCCCGTCGCCGGAGGAGTATTTCGTCGTGTGGGTCGAGATCGAGAACCTCTCGCCCTCGGCGACCTTTACCTACCGGCGCTGGCAGCCGACCACGACCGGCGAGTGTACCCTTCGCTACCAGAGCCGGAACACCGTCCCGTATGCCATCTACCCGGCCGGGGCGGGGCGGGAGTGGGCCACGGAGTTTACGCAGGAACTCACCCCGGGTGGGCCGCCGGTCGTGGAGGCGCTGGCGTTCGGCCGGCCCGACACGGGCGAACTCGGGAACCTGACCCTGACTCTGGACGCGACCCGCGTCGGGAAGACGGGGCTGTTCTCCTTCACCATCCCGAAGTCCGTGTGGGCGGGTCGCTGACGCCGGTCCGCACCCGGCCGACCACACCCCCCGAGTCCTCACCATGTCGCAACTCGCGGTTTGCTGGGACGGCCGCCCCGTCGGCGTCATCGCCCACGTGCGGCGCGAGGGGTTCTGCATCTCCGGGCGATTCGTCCCCGGCGACGGGTTCGACGCGTGCCGCGCCGCGTTCGAGGAGGCGTACCGCGGCGACGAGGACTACCAGCGCGCCATCGCGGCCACCGGCGACCCGGTCGGCGCCGACCGCGAGCGCTGGCACGCCGCCGTCGACGCCATCACCCCGCGCGTCACGCTGCCGGGCCTCGGCGCGCCGGTCGAGGAGTTCAACGTCTTCGCCGACGGCGGGGTAGAAGTCTACCTGTCGGAGTCGGACGGGCCGGACGCGTGAGCCACGGGTCCGCGCGAACCGTCGCTCACGCGTCCGGCCCGTCCCTACAATTCCCCGCACGTCGTTCCCCCGCCGATCGGGTCTCCCCCATGCCGCCCACCGCACCCGCCACGCCCGCCGTCGATTCCGCCGCCGCGCTCGCCCGCCTCGTCCGCTTCCTCTCGGTCGAGGGCGTCACCGGGCGCGAAGGCGACATCAGCCGGGAGATCACCGCCGCGCTCAAGGAGGCCGGCGTCCCGGCCGGCGCCATCACCTACGACGACACCAACACCCGCATCCCCGAACCGACGCAGACCGGCAACCTCATCGTCAAACTCCCGGGCACGGCGAAGAAGCCCGCCAAGCCGCTCCTGTTCATGACGCACATGGACACGGTGCCGCTGTGCGCCGGGGCGAAGCCGAAGGTGCAGGGGAAGCGCGTCGTCAACGAGGCCGCGCACGCGGCGCTCGGCGGCGACAACCGCACCGGCTGCGCCGTCCTCGTCACCCTCGCCGCCGAGCTCATCCGCCAGAAGCTCCCACACCCGCCGCTGACGCTCCTGTTCACCGTCCGCGAAGAAAGCGGCCTGTTCGGGGCCAAGCACCTCAACCCGGCGGACCTCGGCGGGGTGGCGATGGGGTTCAACTTCGACGGCCGCAGCGCCGCCGACGTGATCGTGGGCGCGATCGGCGCCGACCGCTGGACGGTGGACGTGCGCGGCCGGGCGTCGCACGCCGGGGTGGCGCCGGAGAAGGGCGTGTCGGCGACGCTCATCGTGTCGCTCGCGCTGGCCGAGGTCCACGCCGGCGGGTGGTTCGGGAAGGTCGTGAAGAACGGCAAGCAGGGGACGAGCAACGTCGGCACGGTGGGCGGCCCCGACGGGAAGCCGGCCGGCGACGCCACGAACGTGGTGACCGACTTCGTACACGTGAAGGGCGAGAGCCGCAGCCACGACGCGAAGTTCGTGCGCGAGATCACGGCGGCGTACAAGGCGGCGTTCACGGCGGCGGCGGCGCGGGTGAAGGACCACGAGGGCCGCCCGGGGAAGGCGACGTTCCACTCGCGCCTCGACTACGTGCCGTTCCGGCTGAAGGACGACGCTCCGGTGGTGAAGCGCGCCGCGGCGGCGGTGGCGGCACTCGGCCGCGAGCCGAATCTACGGGTGACCAACGGCGGCCTCGACGCGAACTGGATGGTGAAGCACGGCATCCCGACGGTGACGTTCGGCGCCGGGCAGAACGAGATCCACACGGTCAAGGAGTACGTGGACTTGACCGAGTTCGAGAGCGGCTGCCGCCTGGCGCTAGCGCTGGCGACGGGGGAATGACGGTGGCCGGCGAGCAGCCGCGGCGCGCTACTGCGGTGCCGGGTTCGACGCAACCGCCGCTTGGATGTCGGTGGCCAGCTCGGCCACCGTGCGGCCGGCGAACAGCGCGACCCGGTCGGTCGTGTAGTCTTCGCCCCGGCGGAGAACTGCACCACGAACCGGGCGGCGTCGGCCGGCCCGAGTTCCCGAGCCGGCACCCGGATCGCCCGACGGGTGACCTCGGCCAGCGACAGCGGCGGGGCGGCGGTCATAGTCCCAACTTCGTCGTGAGTTTGACCGGTGAGACCACCCGCAGCGGAGCAGAGGCCAGAGATCGCCCGCGCCGCCGCAGTTGGTCGTTGCAGGTGCAAAAGAAGTCAGCGCCGGCCGCCTCGGTGGAGGCCAGATGCAGGGCACCGAGCGGTCGCAACCCGGCCGCGACCGGGGCACCGGCCCGGGCCTCGACCGCCGGGGTGAGCGGCTGGCGGGCGGTTGCCCCGACCAGAACCGCCTCGGCGTGTGACCGGCGAACCGGGCGCAGGTTTCGGCCCGCTTCGTACACCAAGGCGTCGGACGACGCCAGCCCGGCCCCACCATTGCTCTGTTGAATCCCTCATGGGCGCTGGACCATCGAATCGAGTATGAAGCCCGCACCCCGATGACTCATACCAAGTCTGGTTGATCGGTAACCGTTAACGCCCCCGGGTCACTGGAAATGCCGGGAATCCCGCGGGAGAGGTTCTCCTCGGGGTGTTAGCACGACTCCGTTAGAACCGGCGACCGTTTGGCGTGGCAATGCCGGCCGTCGGGTTCGGCGACCAGGAGGAGCCTGAGTTGGAGCGCCCGGCGGATACCGGGCACCGTCGGTGGGCGGTACAGCTCCCCTTTCTTCCCGCGCCGCCCGGCTCGGGTGGCTCGGCCGGGTGGTGGTGGCCCCCCCGCCAACGCCGCCCCTCGAAGTGGTCGAGCCCCAACTCCTCCGTCACCTGCGGGTGCCCCTGCTCGACCCGCCACCGCGGCTTCCACACCCGGACCGCCCGCACCCGGCTCGTCCCCGCCGGGAGGTTCGACCGTGCGCACCTGAGCACCCCGCCCGGCCGCTCCTCGACCCGCAACCGGACGGGCTCGGGCGGCTCTCCCATCCCGCGATGCCGGTCGGCCCCCAACCACACCCGAGCCCAGGCGAACCGGGCCGCCGGCCGGACCCGGTCGAGCCGGTCCGGCGCGCCCCCTTGGCCTTCGCCGTACGGAACCCCTCGGGGACGCCGGCCGCGTCCATCCGCCCGGCATCCCCGGCCCCGCTCTCGGGCAGGTGGGGTTGGAGCGCCGCCGGGAAGTGGCCGCGGGGCCGGTGTCGTGGAGGGTGAAGGCGACCTGGTAGTTGTGTCCGCGGCTCGGTCGCCCGAAATGGGTGGGAGCCTGCTCGCGACACGAACCACTCGCGGTGGCAGCCATCCCAACCGGTCGCGCGATCGAGCCCCCATCCTCGCAAATCTCGTGCGTGTCATGGCCTCTCGACCAGAACTCGCGGTTTAGTTGCAAGGTGCAACCGCCCCTCCAGTATATCCCGTTAGTTGCAAATCGCAACCATCCGGGTGGGGCCCGGTAGTCAACGGGAGGCGATCGATGCGGGCTGTCCTTCTTACGGCCGGTGCCCTCGTGGTCGGCATCGGCCTCGTCGGCTGCACCAAGCCTCCCACAAGCACACCGGCGGCCGCGCCGGTCACGGTCACGGTCAGCCAGCCCGTCGAACGGGACATCACGGACTCCGTGGAGTTCACCGCCCGGACGGCCGCGGTTGATTCCGTCGAGGTGCGGGCGCACGTGTGGGGCTACCTGCAGAAGGTCAACTTCAAGGAAGGTGAGCTGGTCCGGGAGGGGGATGTTCTCTTCGAGATCGACCCGCGCCCGTACGAGGCCCTGCTGAGTCAGGCGAAGGCGAAGGTCCGCCAGAGTGAGGCGCAGCTGAAGCTCGACGAGGCGGAGCACCAGCGGCAGCTCAACGCCTACCGCGCCGGGGCCGGATCGAAGTCGGACCTGGACAAGGCCGTCGCGGCCCAGGACGTCGACCGCGCCAACATCGCGGCCGACCAGGCCCTCGTCGCGGCCCGCCAGCTCGACCTCGACTACACGAAGGTCACCGCGCCGGTCGGCGGGCGCGTCAGCCGGTACGTCGTCACCACGGGCAACCTGGTGCAGGCGGGGGACCAGAACGGCGGCACCCTGCTCACGACCATCGTGTCGGTGAACCCGATGTACGCCTTCTTCGACGTGGACGAGGCCACCGCGCTGCGGGTCCGGCAACTGGCGCGCGAGGGCAAGTCGGCCTCGCCGCGCGACGGGGGCTACCCGGTCTGCCTCGGCCTGGTGAACGAGACCGGGTTCCCCCACCACGGCACGATCAACTTTGTGGAAAACCAGGTCAACCCGAAGACCGGAACGATCCGGGTGCGGGGCGTGTTCCCCAACCCGTACCAGGTGCTCCTGCCCGGTCTGTTCGGCCGCGTGCGGACGCCCATCGGCCGGCCGCACAAGGGTCTCCTCGTCAGCGACCGCGCCATCGACGCCGACCAGGGTCAGAAGATCCTCTACGTCGTCAACGACCAGAACGAGGTCACCTCCCGCCCGGTCCGCGTCGGGGCCCTTCACGACGGGTTGCGTGAGATCACCGACGGTCTGAAGGCGGGCGAGCGGGTGATCGTCACCGGGCTGCAGCAGGTGCGCTCCGGCGCGACGGTTGAGCCGAAACTCGTCCCCATGCCCGGTCTGAAGTGAGTGGTGGCGAGCGTCGGCACCGGCCGCCTCGCCACCCGCAATTCACAGCCGACACCCCCGCTCACCACCCTGGTAACCAATCATGATCACGCGCTTCTTCATCGACCGGCCGGTCCTGGCGTGGGTGATCTCCGTCGTGATCGTCCTGTTCGGGGCCGTCGCGGCGGGGTTCCTGCCAGTCGCCGAGTACCCGGAGATCCAGCCGCCGACCGTCCGGGTGACGGCCACCTACCCCGGCGCGAGCGCCCAAGTTGTGGCCGACACCGTGGCCGCGCCGATCGAGCAGCAGGTCGTCGGCGTCGAGGGCATGCTGTACATGTCGTCGCAGAGCAACACCGACGGGACGTACACCCTGGACATCACGTTCGAGATGGGCACCGACGTGAACATGGCCCAGGTGCTCGTCCAGAACCGCGTCGCCATCGCCGAGCCGACGCTCCCCGACGTGGTGAAGGCCATCGGCGTGGTCGTGAAGAAGCGGTCCCCGGACGTGCTGCTGGCGATCAACCTGTACTCCGACGACAACCCGGAGACCGGCCGGCCCTACCACGACCAGCTCTACATGAGCAACTTCGCCACGATCCAGGTGAAGGACGCCGTGGCCCGCGTGCCGGGCGTCGGCGACGTGTTCGTGTTCGGCCAGCGCGACTACAGCATGCGGGTCTGGATGGACCCCGGCAAGTTGCAGTCGCGGAACCTGACGGTGAGCGACGTGCTGCGCGTCCTGCGCGAGCAGAACGTGCAGGTGGCGGCCGGGCAGATCGGCCAGCAGCCGGTGCCCACCGGCCAGGACTTCCAGCTCACCCTGAACACCCTCGGGCGGCTCACCGAGCCCGAGCAGTTCGGCGAGATCGTCCTCAAGACCGGGCCGGACGGGGAGGTGACGTACCTCCGGGACGTGGCCCGGGTCGAACTCGGCGCCCGCAACCAGGACACGGTCGGCCGGCTGGACGGGCGGCCGTCGCCGGCCCTCGTCGTCTTCCTCCTGCCGGGGGCGAACGCCCTGGACACCGCCGACGGCGTCAAGGCCAAGCTCCGGGAACTGGAGCCCCGCTTCCCCAAGGGGTTGCGCTACGCCTTCCCCTACGACACCACGCCGTTCATCCGGGAGTCCGTGAACGAGGTGTTCCACACCCTCCGCGACGCGATCATCCTGGTGGCGATCGTCATCCTGCTCTTCCTGCAGGACTGGAAGGCGCTGCTCCTGCCGGTGATCGACGTGGCGGTGTCACTGGTCGGCACGTTCGCCGTGATGAGCCTGATGGGCTTCACCCTCAACAATCTCACGCTGTTCGGGCTGGTGCTGGCCGTCGGCATCGTCGTCGACGACGCCATCGTGGTGCTGGAGAACATCGAACGCTGGCTGGACAAGGGACTGCCCGTGCGCGAGGCCACAATCAAGGCGATGGGCGAGATCACCGGGCCGATCGTCGCCATCACCCTCGTGCTCAGCTCGGTACTCCTGCCGAGCGCCTTCCTCGACGGCATCACCGGGCAGTTCTTCCGCCAGTTCGCCCTGACGATCTCGGTGACCATGCTGATCTCGGCAGTCAACGCCCTGACCTTGACGCCGGCGCGGGCGGCTTGGATCTTCGCCCACCGCAAGCCCGGTGCCCACGGCGACCACGGGAAGGAGGCGCTGCCGTGGTGGAGCTTCGCCCTCTTCGGCGGGCTGGCGACCGCGTGGCTGCTGGTGCCGGTTCTGGGCTCCCAGCTGGGATTGCCCGCGGAGGGCGAGACGGCGACCGGCGGGCTGAACGCCACCCTGCGAACGTGGGGCGTGTCCCTGGTCCTTTTCGTGCCCGGCGCGGTCGCCGGGGGGGGGCTCGGTTGGTTCATCATCCGGCCCGTGAACTGGGTCCTGGGCAAATTCTTCCGGGGCTTCGACCGGGTGTTCGAGCGTGCGACCCACGCCTACGGGAAGGTCGTGGCCTGGTTCCTCCGCCTGAGCGCCGTCGTGCTCCTCCTCTACGCCGGCCTGCTCGCCGCCACGGGCGTCGGCCTGGCCCACATCCCCACCGGGTTCGTCCCGGTGCAGGACCGGGGGTATCTGGTCGTCAACATCCAGCTGCCCGACTCCGCCTCGCTGGAGCGTGCAGTCGAAGCGACCGCGGCGGTCGAGAAGATCGCCCGCGAGACGCCCGGCGTCGCGCACACGTTCGCCATCCCGGGCATCTCGTTCGTGCTGAACGCCAACAGCTCGAACTACGGCAACATGTTCATCATCCTCAAGCCGTTCGACGAGCGCCGGGACGCCTCGCTCTCGGGTGACGCGATCGCGGCCCAGCTCCGCGCCCGCCTCCAGCGGGAGGTGCCCGAGGCCCGCGTGCTCGTCTTCGCGCCGCCGGCGGTGCGCGGGCTGGGCAACGCGGGCGGGTTCAAGCTGATGGTGGAGGCGACCGGCGACGCGGACTACGACGCCCTGCAAGCCCGAGCGGACGCCCTGGCGGCCCGGGCCAACAAAGAGCACGGCCTCGTCGGCGTGTTCAACGGCTTCCGGGCCCGCACCCCGCAGCTCTACGTCCACATCGACCGCACCAAGGCCAAGGCGATGGGGGTGGAGCTGAAGGACGTCTTCGACACGCTGCAAGGGTATTTGGGCAGCTACTACGTGAACGACTTCAACCGGTTCGGCCGCACCTGGCAGGTGAACGTCCAGGCCGACGCCCCCTTCCGCACCGACGCGGACACCGTGCGGCAGTTGAAGGTCCGCAACGCCGACGGCGACATGGTGCCGCTCGGGGCGGTGGCCGAGATCCGCGACGCCGCCGGGCCGGTGACCATCACGCGCTACAACATGTTCCCGGCGGCCACGGTCACCGGCGGCTGGCTGCCGGGGGTCAGTACCGGCGACGTCCTGCGAACGGTGGAGGGGCTAGCGGCTGAGGAGTTGCCGCGGTCCATGACCACGGAGTGGACCGAGCTGAGCTACCTGCAGAAGCTGGCGGGCCAGACCGACCGGTTCCGGGACCTGCGGCAGAACCCGATCAGCGCGTTCGTCCTGGGGGCGGTGCTGGTGTTCTTCGTGCTGGCCGGGCTGTACGAGAGCTGGTCGCTGCCGCTGGCGGTGGTCCTGGTGGTGCCGATGTCGGTGCTCAGCGCCCTGGTCGGCATCGCCCTGGCGCACATGGACGTGAACATCTTCGTGCAGGTCGCGTTCGTGGTGCTGGTCGGGCTGGCGAGCAAGAACGCCATCCTGATCGTCGAGTTCGCCCGCGACCGCGAGGCGGAGGGTGCGTCCCGCTTCGACGCCGCGGCGGAAGCCGCCAAGGTCCGGCTGCGGCCGATCCTGATGACGAGCTTCGCGTTCGTGATGGGCGTGTTCCCGCTGGTGATTGCCCACGGGGCCGGGGCCGAGATGCGGCGGACGCTGGGCACGGCGGTCTTCGCCGGGATGCTCGGGGTGACCTTCTTCGGCCTCGTCCTCACCCCGGTGTTCTACTCGGTCGTCCGAGGCTTGTTCGGGCGGCCGGCCCCGGCCTCGTCCGCGACCCCGTCGCCCGCTCCCACGACGCGCGGGGTGGAACCAGCTGGCGCTCGTCCCTAAAGGACCTCCGGTACTGCGAAGTGGCTGCCACCGTCTAACTTCCCCAAAACCAAAAAGCGAATCCGAGTGTAGGGGTTGCCTGTCAGTGGGTGGTATCTTCACCTGTTAACCCGCGATACCCTGGGAGCGCTCTCCCGGGGTGTTGCTGCTAACCAGGCCGCCGGAGCGATTTTGCTACCGACCGGAAGGCGGGGTGGACAGGAACACTCGCACCCCTTGGCCGATCAAGTTGATCTGCCTGCGATTCTCTGGTTATTCCGCACGGCGGCTGAATTGCTCGGAGCGAAGCCCGGCGGCGAGGAGGGCGGCGCCGGCGGCGGCACGCTCGGCCGGGGTCATCTCGGTCGGGTGGAGGCGAAGGGAATCGGGTGGGGTGGTCACGCAGGCGGCCCTCGGGCGGGGCCGACGATCGCCGGTGTCCCTGTGAGAGGGAACGACCCCGGGCGGAGGCGAAGTGTCTGGAGCCGGTTGCCGGGCGGCGATCCCCGCACGTGACGACGATCCGCGTCGACCCGCTACCGAAGATCCAACGGGAGCTCGTCGCGTCAGCCTGGAGTGGTGTATTCCCGGGGCGGGGTCACATCCGCCGTAGGGTGGCGGCACGACTGGGCGGCGCGGCGGATACCAGTTCCTGGGTCGGCAGTCCTCGCCCGCGACCCGGGCCACAGCCCGAATCGCCGAGCGCGACCCGATTGCGATCCCGGACCGGGAGTGCGTGAGCCCCGCGGCCTGCGGGACGGGATGGTATTTGTCCCGCCCGGCCCGCGGCTGGCGGGTCGGGCGGGACTCACACCACCAAGGGATTCGGCTCGCGTGAGTCGACAGGCCCGCGGCTTCGTAGTCAAAAAGCTCGACAGCCGCGGCCGGCGTGAGCGATGCCTCACAGAATCGCTAGAGATGCCGCGGTCTCCGGACCGCGCATGCGGTGCCGCTGACTCTGGGGCCGAACATCGAGTTCGACGGCGGTCGTCGTGGGTGCTGCCCGCCCGAATCGCCACCACAGCGGCCGTCCGCTGAAGTGACTCGACTGGGCATCCCGGGGACAGAACTCGCCGCCACCAACCCGCGGGGCCGGTACGGGCGGGCAGAACACCCGCAGCGGGAAGTCGCCGGTGATGCCGAGGTCCGGATATCACCACTTGACCGGCC
Organism: bacterium; assembly: GCA_017308215.1. Classification (GTDB taxonomy): domain Bacteria; phylum Planctomycetota; class Planctomycetia; order Gemmatales; family Gemmataceae; genus Urbifossiella. Next base: position 25,190 of record JAFKFQ010000447.1, read on the forward strand.
TGGCGCGGAGCGGGCTTGTCATTGCGGGCAGGCCGAATAGCCCGGCAACCGAGTCGGGGCCGAGTCCGGCCCACACCCCCCAAACCAACGCCCACCCCCGGCACCACCCCACCGCCGACCGGGCGGGGTCGGCGGTGGGGTGGTGCCGGCCTGGTGTCATCGGCGGTCGGGAGTTGCCCGACCGCCAATATACATCCGCACACCGCTGTCGGCATCCGCTCCCCTCCAAGCGCATTCTCAGTAGAGGCGACAGCTCGCCAGTGCATGCTTTTGACAGGACCGTCGGCAGTAGCGCGCGGAGCCCCGTCGCGAGTCGGAGGCACTTCGGACTGGTTGTGCTCCTGGTTGCCCGGGTTGCCCCCAACGGTCCGATGCACCGAACACCTCCGCCGGCTGACGGGGTGGAGCGAGTCGATGGAGGGAGCGGGCGCCGGCCCGTTCCGCCCGACCGGGCGGTGGGATATACTCGGGGTGATCGGTCGCGCGGAGGTCTCACATGGACCCGATCTACACGGCCCGCGGGTTTCTGCCCGACCCGGACCCGGCCCACGCCTTCCCGCCGGCGTCCCCGCTGGCCCGGCTCGACTCGCTCGGCCGCGACCTACCCAGCCTGCTCCACGACCCCGGCTGCCGGGCGTACCTCCGCGCCCAGCCGATCCCCCCGTTCGACCTCCCGCCCGACGACCCGGCCTACCTCCCTCTCCTGCGGCTGTACTACGTCCGCGTCGGGTTCCTGGCGTCCGGGTATGTCAACCAGGTCGGGCAGCCGCCGGAGCCGGTTCTCCCCCGCAACCTGGCTGTCCCACTCGCCGCCGCGTGCGGCCTGCTCGGCCGCCCGCCGATCCTCAGCTACGACGGGTACGCCCTGTACAACTGGCGGCGGTTCGACCCGGCCGGCCCGGTCGCCCTGGGGAATATCGATACCCACCAAAATTTCGTTCACCTGTACGATGAGCACTGGTTCGTCCTGGTGCACGTCGAGATCGAGGCCGTCGCCGCGCGGGTGCTCGCCGGGATCGGCCGTGCGGCGACCGCCCTGGCGGCCGGGGACGACGGGGCGCTCGACGCCGCCTTGACGGGGATGACGGCGGCGGTGTGGGAGATGGTCCAGGTGCTGCGGCGGATCCCGGAGAAGATGGACCCGGCGGTGTACCACCGGGCGTTCCGCCCGTACATCCGGTTCTTCGAGGGGGTGGTGTACGAGGGGGTGTCCGACGCCCCGGTCAGTCAACGGGGGGAGACCGGAGCCCAGTCGAGTGTCATGCCGGCCCTGGTCGCGTTCCTGAAGATCCCGCACCGGCCGTCCGCGCTGACGGACCACTTGGCCGACATGCGGGGGTTTATGCCGGCCGAGCACCGGGCGGTGCTGGCCGAGATCGAGCGGCTCCTGCCGGTCCGGCCGCGGGCCGGGAGGGACACGTTCAACGGCCTGTTGGAGGCGGTGGCGGCGTTCCGGGAGGTGCACTACGGGTGGGCCGAGCTGTACATCCACCAGCGGGTGGACGACCCCCGGGGGACGGGCGGAACCCCGTACCGGCAGTGGCTGCGGCAGCTGATCGATGAAACCCTGCGCTTTAAGATCGGCTGATCGCCTACGACCCGAACGAGCGCGGACCCGACGACGAGCGGGGGGCCGGCGGGCGATGACCGAGCGAATAGACGCCGACCGCCGTCAGGTTCTGCGCGGCATTTACGGGGTCGTCCACGTGAAGACGTCGGAGGACGAGTACGCGGCCCAGGCCTGGCACCGGGTGGAGCGGGCGTTCCACCGGCGGGCAAAGGAGCTCGGGTACGAGGTCCGGAAGGTCGAGCCGCCCGCCCCGGCCGACGTGGCGGGGTGAGGCGGGCGAGCACAGGTCGAGCAGCCGAGAGACGAGGCGATGGGGAGACGAGTGCTGCGCGTGGCGATCGGTCGCGGCCGGTCGTCGGCGTCGAGGGTATGCGCCGACGGCCGTGCGCGGTGTAGTCAAGCACTGGTGCGGGGAGGCTACTCAAGAGAAGTTCCTGGAGCGGCCGGCTACTCCGTCCAGCCTCGTGAGTGATCCCGGTTATGCAGCGAGTGTGACACCTGGCAATCCCGTCTGTTGGATGAAGCCTCTCAGCAGGTCGGGCCGAAACTTCACCTCGATCAGCTCGTCCATCACCCGGTCCCACAACTCGTTCTTGTCGGCCGCCGCCAGGTTGGCCAGCCGGCCGTACTTGGTCCACCCCCAGACGCCCTCATCCGGGTTCAGGCCCGGGACGTACCCGGGGAAGTCCTCGACCACGACGCCGGGGTGCTTCGCCCGCCACGCCTTCACGACCTTCGCCCGGCTGTGGATCTGGTTCCGGTCCCAGGCCGCCGTCACCCGCCCCAACCGCCGGTGCAACTCGACCAGGAACCGGACCACATCCGGCCCTCGGATGTTGTGACCGAGCAGGTCGAAGTCCAGCCCCGGGCGGCCGGCCACCGGGCTGACGGTGACGCAACGGATGGCCGACCACCGGTCCCGCCGGTCCCAGGCGTCGAGTGCCGGCCGCTGGCCCCGAGGGGCCAGCGGCCGGCGGACGGTCGGGGTGAGGAAGAACCCGGACTCGTCCAGGAACGCCAGGTACGCCGACCGCTCCCACGCCTGCCGGACGATCCGGGGGAACTCGTCACCCACCCACCTCGCCACCTCCTTGTCGTTCCGCCCCCTTGCCTTCCGCCTCGGCTTCTGGCTGGTCCACCCGAGCCGCCGGTTGAGGATCTTGCGGACGTGCTCGGGGTGGTAGCGGATGCGGAAGTGCCGCTCGATCAGGCGGGCCACCCGGGCGGCGGTCCACAACGCGTTGTGCCACCCGTGGGCCTTCGCCCCCTTCGCCAGCAGGGCTGCCAACCGGCGGAGGTCGGCGTCGGTCAGGCCGGGTGCTGGAGCGGGTGGGGGTTGGCGTCCACCCCGCCGGGCCGCCGGGCTGCCCGCACCCACCGGGCTACCGTCTTGTAGTGGACGCCGAGAACGTCGGCGGCGGTCTTGCGAGGTTGGCCACCGGCCACGGCTCGCACCGCCCGTTTTCGGCGGCGTTCCAGTTCCGCAGCGGTTCCAGGGGGTCTGCTCATACCCGCTTAGATGGTCAAATCCCAAGGAGGGATCATTCAGCCTGCTGGACGGAGTAAGCCCCGCGAATCGCCCGGCCCGTGCTTCGGCTACGGCTCCTCCCACTTGGTGACATTCTTGCCACGATACGCCTTGACCCCTGCCGTTCTCCCCCCGCCCGCGGGGATACCCCGATGGTGTAACCGAACCCCTGCCGCTCCTGCTCTGGCCCGCACCTGAGCACGGCGCACCCGTTACCCTTCCCGTCCACCATCAGGTGGCAGATGTCGCGCACCTGCGGCCCCGCCTCGACCACGACGAAGTACGACTCGAGGTCCACATCGGGAGCCTCTCCCCCGAGCTCCCAGGCGGCCCAGAGTTCGGCGAAAGGCTCCCGCCAGGTAATGACCCCCCGACTCCGGCTTAGCTCGACTGGTACCGATTCTGAGCGGCCGCCCGCGGCGAGTTACCATGAGGGTTGCTGAAGCTCTCCTGGCCCTCGCCCGCGGACGGCCGCCGTGATTCTACCACCCGAAGCCCATCCCCTGGTCCACGTCCTCGCCCTCCACTTCACCGGCCCGACGTAC
>JAFKFQ010000040.1 GCA_017308215.1 bacterium
GGGTGGTGGTCGGCCCCGGCCGGGAACCGGCACAAGTCGCACCCGTCACTGCTCGACGTGCGGCGGGTGGTGTGGGCGTCCCGGGCGGAGTTCTCGCACTTCCTGCGGGGACTGGATGGTGGGCGAGAAAGCGACGCGGCCCCTCGTGATCCCGAGGGGCCGGCAGGCTGAAACCGCTGAGTTCCCTGGAAACTACTGCCTAACGGAGTCGTGCTAACCACCGGGTCTCCGCCATCTCCGAGACGTTTGGCCCCGCGGAGCCCCTTTGCCGGCCGCCCAGCATATCGCTCTGGGACGAACGATCGGCCGATCTGAGACTTTGTCCAGCGTCTCGGTACGTGAAATCCCTTGGGAAACCGGCGGAAACGCGAGCACTCCGGGATGCACTCCCGTGGTGTCGCTGTTAATCGCTATGTTGATGCGAACTCGCATCTGTTCGTTGAGCTCGGCAGATCAGCGCCCTGGTTCATTCTGAACCAATGCCGCTGGCGGTGTTGTTGCCACGTCTCACTCTTGCGTAAGGTTCGTGAAGGATTCTGTTTGGGTTGCGGGCAACGACGACTAATCCTGCGATATTCGCTTGACGTGAAATCCGGTCGTCCTACCGTTCCGTGCCTTAACGACACGAGAACTGGTGTCTGGCAATACCAGCGGGACACGCGACGTGACGGTAGTCCTTCCCCCGGCCCGCATGGATCCGTACTGCCCACCAAACAACTTGCCTGGCTACCCGTCGGTGAGGGGCTATCGCCGACGGTGCGAGATAAGCCCACACTCCGACGACCAACAATTTTCTCTGACAGGAACACTATCGCGATGAAGAACTGGGTACGTGGCATGTTTGGCCGGAAGACTGCGACGATCGTGACCCGCCGGCCCCGGGCACGGCTCGGGCTCGAGGGGCTCGACGACCGTCTCGCCCCGGCCGTCCTTACCGTCAACAGCATCCTCGACACTGCCAACCCCGCCGACGGCTACCTGACCCTGCGGCAGGCGATCGGCATCGTCAACAGCCCCACCCTCCCGGGCGGCCTGAGCGAGGAAATCCAGGATCAGATCAGCGGCACCCTGCACGGCGGTGGGGTGGACACGATCGTCTTCGACCCGAGCCTCGTCACGGCTCCGATCGTCCTGACCGGCGGCGCGCTCGAACTGACCGTCGACAGCGACGTCAGCCGGGTGACGGTCGACGGCGGGGACGGGGTGACCGTCGACGCGAACCTCGCCAGCCGGGTGTTCATCATCGAGATCGGGTCGTGGGCGAGCTTCACCAACCTGACGATCGCCAACGGGAACTTCGAGGCCCCGGCCCTGTCACCCGGCGGCGGCGGCATCCTGAACGCCGGCACGCTGACGATCACCGACAGCACATTCAGCGGCAACATCACCAGCGCGTTCGACGGCGGCGGCGGCGGCGCCATCGCCAATACCGAATCTGGCGTACTGACGATCATCGACAGTACTTTCACCGGCAACATCGCCGACGACTCATCGGACGGCGGCAGCGGGTTGTACAACTTGGGGACCGCGACCGTTGTGGGATCGACGTTCGTGGAGAACGGGGGCCCGAACGCCGTCAACGGCGGCGCGATCGCGGTCATCGGCGGCCACGTCGGCGTGCTGAACAGCACCTTCTCCGGGAACCAGGCCAGCTACGGGTCAGCCATCTTCGTGCGCTACGCCACGGCCACAATCATCAGCAGCACGTTCGCCAATAACGACGACACCGGGTTTGGCGCCAACGCGGTGATCTACATTCAGGGGGCGACGACCGTCCTCAACTCCGTGTTCTCCGCGAACACCGCCGGCGGCGCACCCGGGGCCGCCATCTTCGACGCCACCAGCGGTTCGTTGGCGACGACCGCGGGCAACATCGAGAGTGTCACCGCCGTGCTCGCGCCCCTGGCGAACAACGGCGGCCCGACCCAGACCCACGCCCCGCTCGGCGGCAGCCCGGCGATCGCGGCGGGTGTCGCGCCCACCACGGTCGCCGGCCTCACCGACATGCTCACGCCCATCATCGCCGTGGCCGACGCGACCCGGCTCGTCCTGATTCCCAACGTCTCGGTCATCCTCATCGACGGCGAGCAGATGCTCGTGACCGCGGTCAACGGCAACATGCTGACGGTCACGCGGGGCTTCAACGGCACCCTCCGCGCTCCTCACACGCTCACCGCGGGGGTGTACCCGGCCTTCGACCAGCGGGGAATGCCCCGACTGATAAACGGGGCGATCGACGCCGGGGCGACCCAGATGCGTCCGCTCACCGTGACCGGCCCGGTGACCCCGCAGACGGTGAACGCGTCGGCCGTCACCGTCGCGGGCACCGTGCCGGCGGCGGACAGCCTCGTCCAGGTCTACAAGGACGTCAACAACAACGGTGTCATCGACGTCGGCGACGACCTCGTCGCCTCGCAGCAACTGACCGGCGGGGCCACCACCTACTCGGTCGCTGTGCCGTTGGACCGGAACGCGGTGAACAACTTCCTGGTCACGGCCACGCCGCCCCTTGGCAGCGTGTCGGCCCCCGCCGATGTGCCGACTGTCATTGAGGACTCGGCACCGCCGAACACCCCGGTTGTGTCCGGGCCGGCGACGCCGGTGGAGGTGAACGCGGCGGCGTACACGATCACGGGTACGGCGGAGGCGGACAGCCTGGTGACGGTGTACGTCGACGCCGACAACAGCGGCACGCTGACCGCCGGGGACACCATCGCCGGCACACAGCAGCTCACCGGCGGGGCCACCGCCTACAGCATCACCGTCCCGCTCGCCCAGGAC
>JAFKFQ010000448.1 GCA_017308215.1 bacterium
TCGGCGCCGAGGGCGCTCGGGTCGGTCTGCACCTGGGCCTCGTCCTGCATGCCCTTCACGGCGAACTCCTTGCCGTGCTCGTCGCGGGCGATGCCGAGGATCGTCTCCTGCCACTTCGGGTCGAGCTTGATGGTCATCGACCGGAGGATGACGCCCTCGGCGAGGTGGAAGTCCCGCTCCAGTTCGGTCTGCTTGGTGCTCTCCAGCGTGTAGTACACGATGTGGAAGGCGCCCTTCTTCTGCTTCTCGATCGGGTAGGCGAGCTTCTGGTTGTAGTTCCACTCGCGGGCGATGGTGATCTGCCCGCCGTGCCGCTCGATCAGGTGGTGGACCTGCGCGCGAACCGCGTCCGCGTCGGCGGACAACTTGGTCGCGTCGAGCAGGAACATCGTCTCGTAGGTGTTGACGACGGCCATCGTGATCCTTCGCTGTGGACCCGCGGGTTTCGGGAGGGCACTGCGGATCGGCGGAAAACGCCGACCCCCCGCACCACGCGGGGGGAGTGCCCGCTCGTCGGGTCCGCGAACCCTCTTCCTTAGAGCGCGTGCCGCTGTGCGGACAGGGGCGGATGGGGAAATGACGCGGCGTGACGTGCGTCACGCCCCCGGGCAGAGACGGGTTACTTCTTCTTAGGGTCGCCGGTGAGCTCGAAGTTGACCTCGTTCGGCCCCTCGTTGAGCGTCTTCCTCAGCTCCGACTGGGAGTTATACCGGGCCGGGACGGCGTTCCGGACGATGTCGATCATCGGGCTGTCCGGGGTGTTGTAGGCCTTCTGCTTGCCGACCACCTCGGAGCCGTTGATCGACACCTTCATCTCGCCCGGCGACGTCTCGACCTGGTACTCGCCGTTCAGAATTGCGGTCCCCGCGGTCTGCCCCTTCCCGTCCGCCGGGAAGAACTCGATCGACCCGCTGGCGAGGGGCTTCCCGTCGACGGTGACCTTGCCGCGGACTTGGGCGCGGGGCGGCCCGCCGCACCCGGCCACCACGACGGCCGCGAGCACCGCCGCGACCCAGGCGCGGCCCCGGAGGAGGTTACTCACTGAGCACCTCCCCGGTGCTGATGGACGCCAGCGCCTGCCAGCTGGCGAGGTTGATCGAGTTCTGGAAGAACCGGACCGACCCGTCGCACAGGACGGCGTTCACCCCGCCGGTGTGGTTGCTCCGCGCGGACGTGTAGTTGTCGCCCCCCTTCAGGCAGGGCATGGTGGTGTCGTACTGGGGGTCCGTGGCGCTCGCCGGGCAGGCGTTCGACGAGATGTCGATGCCGCTGTTCGGCGTGCTCACGGCCATGAACCAGTGGTCCCCGCCGTCGTTGAACACGTCCCCGCGGACGTCCGCGTAGTTGTCCGCCTTCGGGAACCGGACCTCGGACATCATCAGCGTGTTCGACGTGCCGTCGGTGATGGCGGTGAGCGCCTTGTGGTACGGGACGAACCCGCCGAACCCGCCGCTGGACTGCCACCCGAACGTGCCGAGCCGCTGGCTCTCGGGCGTCGTGCCGGGCGGGGTGAACAGCAGGTTCGGGCCGTAGTTGGCGACGTAGTTCCCGCGCGCCCGCCAGTACACGTCGCCCTGCCAGATGGCCCCCGGGCGGTCGCTCGGGCAGTAGTAGACCTTCGGCGTGGTGACGACGAGACCGGTGGCGGTGCCGGTCGGGTTGGGGCCGTTCGGCGACTGGTAGAATCCGAGGTTCAACTTGTACTGGTTGAACAGGGCCGTCTGCTCCAGGTACGGCCAGACGGTGACGTAGAACGTCCGGCGGGCGTCGACGCCGCCGTTGTTACAGCCCCCGCCGGCCTTCTCGGTCCCCTCCGGGTGGCACCGGGAGCCGGCGTAGGGGAGCGAGTTGTTGGCGTCGTGGTAGGCGTGCATGCCCAGCCCCCACTGCTTCAAATTATTCTGACAGCTCATGCGGGCGGCGGCCTCGCGGACCTTCTGCACCGCGGGGAGGAGGAGCCCGATCAGGATGGCGATGATGGCGATGACGACTAGGAGCTCGATCAGCGTGAACGCGCGCCGGGGCGGCGCGAACGGACGGTGGAGTGAGAAACGCATCAGTCTTACGGCCTCGGGGGGAGGGCGGCAATCCGGGCGGGCGGACCGGCCGGGCACCGTCACCATATACACGGGAGCCCGAAACCTGCCCCCCGAAAACCGAAAAACATTCGCCACCAAGCGAGTGAAGGGATAGATAACTATTACTCATCTTTGATCTTTTGGCGCGGCCGTCCCGCGTCTCACCCCGCCGGGCAGATCGCCGGGTCGGTGCAAGCGGCTGAATGGCCGGCGTCGAGGTCGAGCTTGACCGCGAGGTCCGGGGCGTTGCCCCGGGCTATCGAATCCCGGGCCGTTGGCCTGAAACCCCGCCCCCCACCGCCCGGTGGGATTCGCTTTCGGCGACCCGGCGTTAGGCCGTGGTGCGAGTCGTGGGGTGTTCGGTCGGCACCCCCGGCGCCGCTCGTGTCAGTTCGATCGCCACGCGCGGTTGGGGCCGAACCCCCGCCGGACTGGCTACCGGAGATACCGCTTCGGCAGTTCCGCCCCCGCCACGAACGCCAGCTTGCCCAGCTTGCACATCTGGTACACGTTGATGCGGAAGTCCGGGCACGCCGTCACCAGACAGTAGGCGTCGGTCGGCGTGTAGCCGTGCTCGGTGATGAGCCAGTCCATCAGGTTCACCGTCGCCGCCTCGACCGCCCCCTCCAGCGGCCGCTCGGCGTACACCGACACCACGGCGTCGGGCTTCTCGATCCGCATCCACGGGATGCGCTTCTGCTTGATGACGTCGAGCCGCAGGCGGACCGTCGCCATCGTCTCGGCGGCGGTGCCGGTGAACTCGGTGTCGCCCTGGCTGGCGTGGACGTCGCCGAGGTAGAGCAGCGCCCCGGGGTGGAACACCGGCAGGAGGATGCGGTTGCCCGGCGCCACGTCCCGGATGTCGAGGTTGCCGCCCCACGGCCCCTGGCCGTCGTTGCTGGTCGTCACCTCGCGGTCCGGGGCGACGCCGATCGTGCCGATGAACGGCGTGATGGGCCAGCTGATGGTGTCGCTGAAGTGGAGCGTGCCGTCCTTGGTGGTACCGCTCGGGCCGGGCGTGTGCTTGAAGATCTTCGTGGTGTACTCGCCGGACAGCTCGGGCCAGCGCGTCGACTCGCCGAGCGGCCCGCGCTTCGGCCCGGCGGCCGTCCACGAGTACGCCTCGACCTCCACCTCGTCGATCGAGATCACCAGCACGTCGCCGCGCTCGGCGCCGTCGAGGTACACCGGCCCGGCGATCGGGTTGACCAGCGGCGGGAAGCGGTCGAACCCGGGGCGCTTCGCGGGGATCGCCTTGTCGGCGGGCGTCTTGAAGTAGCCGGTGCCGGCGTCGAACGTCTCGACCGCGAACCGCTCGCCGGGTTTCACGCGCAGGAGCGGCTCGTCGCGCCAGTCGAAGGCGTACTTCTTCGCCTGCTCGCGGTGGATGGTCTGCACGGGCGGCCTCCGGTGGTGGGGGGATAGGATAGACCGAAAGCCGCGGGACGGCCGTCCCGCCGCGTCCCCCGACCCCAGGTGCTCCGTGCGCCCCGCTCTCGCCCTGGTCCTTCTGGCGGCGGTCGCTCCCTCCGCCCGGGCCGACGACCCGGTGAAGGTGTTCGAGCAGCGCCTCGTGCCGATCTTCAAGTCGCCGAACCCGTCCAGCTGCGTGCAGTGCCACCTCGCGGCGGTGGACCTGAAGGACTACATCCTGCCGACCTCGCGCGACACGTTCCTCGCGCTCCGCGACCAGGGGCTCGTCGACCCCGACCGGCCCGACGACTCGCGCATCCTCAAGCTCATCGGCCGCGGCAAGGACGACCCCGGCGCGAAGCTCATCCCCGCCGGCACCCGCGACGCCGAATACGCCGCCTTCAAAGCGTGGATCCGCGCCTGCGCCGCCGACCCGGCGCTCAAGACCGCCAAGGCGCCCGAGACGGCGCCGGCGCTCGCGCTGCGGCCGGTCGAGGTGGTGCGCCACGCGCGGACGGACCGCGTGACCGAGTCGTTCGCGTCGAACGTGTGGTCGATGCGGTTCCGGTGCATGAACTGCCACACCGAGGGGACGGCGCCGTGCGACAAGTTGGTGAAGGAGCACGGCGAGCGCGTGGCGTGGTTCAAGAAGGGCGGCCCGGAGGCCACGATGGCGTACCTGCTGCGCAGCACCCTGATCGATTTCGCCGACCCCGAGAACAGCCTGCTGTTGCGCAAGCCGCTCGGGGCGGCGAAGCACGGCGGCGGGATCAAGTTCGTGAAGGGCGACCAAGGCTACCGTGCGTTCCGCTCCTGGATCGAGGACGCCGTGGCGATCCGCGCCGGGAAGTACGCGAAGGCGTCCGACTTGCCGCCGTCCGACGCCGGCCCGCGACAGTTCGGCTCGGAGGCGTGGCTGAAGCTCGCCAACACGCGCGACGCCTGGGGCGACAAGCTGTTGCAGGTGAACGTCCACGCCTGGGACGCGACGGCGGGCAAGTGGGAGGACGCGCCGGTCGCCACGTCGGACCGTGTGGTGTGGGGCAAGGGGAAACTGTGGCAGCACACGCTGACGCTGCTGGCGGCGCCGGGCAGCGAGCGTGCGAAGGCGTGGGCGACCGGCAAGGCGGCGCTGCCGGCGGGGCGCTACCTCGTGAAGGTGTACGTCGATCAGGCGGGCCGCGCCGCGGCCGACTGGCGGCTGACGCTGGGGGCGGCGGAGTACGTCGGCGCCGTCGAGGTGCAGTCGCGCTGGCCGGAGGGCTACGGCGCGATGACCGTCGCCGACGCGGCGCGGGTGCGGCGGGAGTAGTAGCGCGGGGTTGTCGTCGGACGCTGCACACGGGCGAACGCCGCCCGGGCTATGGTGTCCCAGCCCTCCGGGCTAATGAGGGTGATTGGTCCGGTGGGACCGGCGTCCCGCCGGTCTGGGCTAGGACCGGCGGGACGCCGGTCCCGCCGGTCTGTGGCGTGACGGGTTTTCAGGCCAACGGCCTGAGATGAGAGAGCCCGGGGCGACGCCCCGGGCGGTGATAACCCGACGCCTGCGTGCGGATTCGTCACACCACTTTTCCGGCCGACCCACGTCCCCCGCTCGGGTATCCTGGCGCGCGTCCCGTCCCCCGAGGCGCCGTCATGACCCGCCGCGATCTCCTCCAACTCTCCGCCGCCCTCGCCGTCCCCGCCGACGCGCTCACCGCGCTCGCGCAGGAGCCGACGCCCGACGAGCGCATCCAGTCGTACCTCGCCGCCCGCGTCGCCGAGATCAGCCGAAACGTGCTCGACGGCGCCACCACCGGCGACGAGTGGCGCGCGAAGCGGCCGCAACTGCGGCGGCGCTTCCTCGACATGCTCGGGCTCGACCCGCTCCCGCCCCGCACCGACCTGAAGGCCACCGTCACCGCCACCCGCGAGCGCGACGGCGTCGCCATCGAGTTGTTGCACTTCCAGAGCAAGCCGGGGCTGTACGTCACCGGGAACCTGTACCGCGGCGCCACCGCGACCGGGCGCCGCCCGGCGATCCTGTACGTGTGCGGGCACTCCGGCCGCGGCCGCGACGGGAACAAGACGGCGTTCCAGGACCACGGCATGTGGTTCGCCAAGAACGGCTACGTCTGCCTCGTCGTCGACACGCTGCAACTCGGCGAGGCGGCGGGGAAGCACCACGGGACGTACAACCTCGACCGCTTCTGGTGGCACGCGCGCGGGTACACGCCGGCCGGCGTCGAGTGCTGGAACGGCATGCGCGCCATCGACTACCTCGTGACCCGCGCCGACGTGGACGCCGAGAAGATCGGCGTGACCGGCATCAGCGGCGGCGGGGCGACGACGGTGTGGGTGGCGGCGGCCGACGAGCGGGTGCAGGTGGCGGTGCCGGTGTCCGGGATGAGTGACCTGGAGAGTTACGTCACCAACAAGGTCGTCAACGGCCACTGCGACTGCATGTTCGCGTACAACCTGTTCCGCTGGGAGTGGACGACGATCCTCGCGCTGTTCGCCCCGAAGCCGCTCCTGTTCGCCAACTCCGACACCGACCCGATCTTCCCGATGGACGGCAACCGCCGCATCGTCGCCCGGCTGCGGAAGTGCTACGACCTGCTCGGCGCGCCGCGGACCGTGGACGAGTACGTGTCGCGCGGCGGGCACGACTACCGGCCGGACCTGCGCCAGGCGGTCTACCAGTTCTTCGAGACGCACCTGAAGCGGACCAACCGCCAGGTGACGGACGAGGTGTTCGCGCCGCTGCCGGGGGCGCAGCTGCGCGTCTTCCCGGCCGACGCCGACCTGCCGCGCGACGCGATCAACCACCGGGCCGACGAGGTGTTCGTCCCCGAGGCGCCGGTGACGACGCCCGAGAACCCGGGCGCGTTCCGCGCCTGGAAGGCGGCGGTGCTGAAGTTCGCCCGCGACCGTTGGTTCGCGCAACTGCCGACGCCCGTCCCGCCGGCGCGGCTCGCGTTCGGCGCGGCCGACGCCCCCGGCACGCGCCGCGAGGCCGCGACCGAGGGCGGGCTGGTCGTGTCCGGGCTGCTGCTGGCGACGGACGCCGGCGGCACGCGGACGACGCTCGCCGTGCTGAACCCGGACGAGGACGCGGTCGCGCTGACCCGCCGGCTGCCGCCCGGCCCGGGCTCCGACCGACACGTGATCGGCATCTACCCGCGCGGCACCGGCCCGACGGCGTGGACACGGCGGAACCCGCCGAACACCGTCGAGCGCTCGCTGGCGCTCCTCGGCGATACGGCCGACGCCGGCCGCGTCCGCGACGTGGCGATGGCGCTCGCGGGCCAGCCGGCGAAGGTGCGGCTCGTCGGCCGCGGCCCGGCCGGCGTGATCGCCGCCTACGCGGCGCTACTCGTGCCCGACAAGGTGGACGAGGTGCTGATCCTCGACCCGCCGACGAGCCACCGCGACGGCCCGCACCTGCTCGGCGTGCAACGGCTGATCGACGTGCCCGAGATTCTCGGGTTGCTCGCGCCGGACGTGGCGCTGACACTGACCGGCGAGCACGCCCGCGACCGCGCGTTCGACCAGACCGCCGCCCTCTACGCCGCGGCCGGCGCCGCGGGGAAATTGTCTCGCAGGTAGTGTCGGACCGGCCGCAGCGTGGCGGCCTTGGTCTGGTAGCCCCGGGCTTGCCAGTAGTTTCGCACGGCCCAACACAAAACGCGTCGGGTCTCCTACCTTGGGTTTACCACGACCCCAGACAGGAAGTCCCCGATGCGTCCCCCGTATCGCCGCGTCACGCCCGCGTCCGTCCGCGCGGTCGTCGTCCGCCGCCGGGGCCAACTCCCGGTTCGATGTCGTCCGCCGCCGGTTCGCCCTCACCCACCACGCCGCCGGCCGGGCCGTCCGGGCCAACGCCGCGTCCCCCGGCGGCCGGGCGGGCGGCCCGGGACGCGTACCGGACCCGGTTCGGGGTCGAGACGCCGTACCGGCAGAAGAACCCGGCCCGGGGGTTCACGATGAGCCCGGGCCCGGGGTACCGGCTCCCGCTGGAGGGGTTGGCCCACCCGATCCGCCGGGCGTGGGTGCTGCGGACCGAGCCGATCGCCGGGCACCGGTACCCCGGTTGGGGATGGCAACTGCCGCTGGCCGCCCTCATCGAGTGGCTCGGTGACGCCCGCCGCGACGGCCCCCCCGAGGTCCCCGAAATCCCCGTGGCCGGGGCCACTTGGGGACGAATCACCATCTGCGAAACTACTGCTCCGCCCGCGGCTACCGGCCAACACACCTCCGCCGACACGACACTAGCGGGTGGGCGTCGGAACCCGCGCTCGCCCGCCTCACCGCAGCAGCGCGCGGACGACGTGTTGCTCCTCGACGCCGGTGAGGCGCTGGTCGAGCCCCTGGAACTTGAACGTGAACCGGCCGTGGTCGATGCCGAGGCAGTGCAGGACCGTGGCGTTCAGGTCGTTCAGGTGGACCGGGTTCTCCGCCACGCTGTAGCTGAAGTCGTCCGTCTCGCCGTACACCTGCCCGCCCTTGATGCCGCCGCCGGCCAGCCACATGCAGAAGTTCCGCGGGTGGTGGTCGCGGCCGTAGTTCGTCTTCGACAGCCCGCCCTGGCAGTACACCGTCCGCCCGAACTCGCCGCCCCACACGACGAGCGTCTGGTCGAGCAGGCCGCGCCGCTTCAGGTCGGTCAGCAGCGCCGCCGTCGGCTGGTCGGTGTCGGAGCACTGGCTGCGGATCTCGTTCGGCAGGTTCCCGTGCTGGTCCCAGCCGCGGTGGAGGATCTGCACGACGCGCACCCCGCGCTCGATCATCCGCCGCGCGAGCAGCGCGCTCGCCGCGAACGACCCGGGCTTGCGCACCTCCGGGCCGTACAGGTCGAGCGTCTCCTGCGTCTCCTTCGACAGGTCGGTGAGGTCCGGCACGCTCGCCTGCATGCGGAACGCCATCTCGTACTGCGCGATCCGGGTGAGCGTGTCCGGGTCGTGGTAGCGGTCGAAGGTGCGCTGGTTGAGCTGCCCCAGCGTGTCGAGCATGGCGCGGCGGCCGTCGCGGCTCACGCCGTCGGGGTTCTGGACGTACAGCACCGGGTCGCCGACGCTGCGGAGGGCGACGCCGGCGTACCGCCCCGGGAGGAACCCGCTGCCCCACATCCGGGCGAAGAGCGCCTGGGCGGCGGCGCGGGTGGTCCACCACGGCGTCAGCACGACGAACGCCGGCAGGTCGTTGCTCTCGCTGCCGAGGCCGTAGCTGATCCAGCTGCCGAGGCTCGGCTTCCCGGGCACCTCGTTGCCGGTCATCACGAACGTGCACGCCGGGTCGTGGTTGATGGCGTTGGTGTGGACGGTCTTCACGAGCGCGATGTCGTCGGCGTGGCGGGCGGTGTGTTGCAGCAGCTCGCTGAACCACATCCCGCTCTGCCCGTGCCGCGCGAACCGGAACGTGCTCGGCGCCACCGGCAGCCGCGCCTGGCCGCTGGTCATGGTCGTGATGCGCTGGCCCATGCGCACCGACGCGGGCAGGTCCTTGTCGAAGTGGTCGACGAGCTTGGGCTTGTGGTCGAGGAGGTCGATCTGGCTGGGGGCGCCGTTCATGTGGAGGTAGATGACCGCCTTCGCCGTCGGCGCGTGGTGCGGGAACCCGGGGAGCGGCGGGTGGACGCGGGCGGCGGGCGCCGGCGGCTGCGCGGCGGCGCGGCCGGCGAGCAGCGCCGCGGCGGCGGAGCCGAGGCGGAGCCCGGAGGAGCCGAAGAACTGGCGGCGGGTGGGGTCGAGGTGGTTCATTGTTTTGACGGGATGAACAGGAAAGACCGGATGAAGAAAGAGACGGATTAAGACACGGCGGCCGGAAGGACACGAACCTTCCGCTTCACCTCAACACGCTGTTCGCCGAAGTTGATGAGAAGGCCGACGTTGATCCCTGTGGCCTTGAGGTAGTTCACGAGCTGAACCTCGTGGGTTTCGTGGAGGGCACGGACAGACTTCAGCTCCACGATCACGGAGTTCTCGACGAACAGGTCGGCGGTGAAGTCGCCGACCACGTGCCCGTTGTAGTACACCTTGATGTCCTGTTGGTTCTGCACGAACACGCCGCGGTTGCGGAGTTCGATCAGCAGCGCGTTCTCGTACACCGACTCCAGAAACCCGTACCCCAAAACCTTGTACACGGCGTATGCCGCACCGATGACGCGGCCGGTTAACTCCTCGTGTTCCATGGCTTCAACTCTGCCGTCTTCTGTTTTTCAATCCTGTCTTTTCCTGTTCATCCTGTCAAAAATTGTCTTCTAATTCCGCATCACCGTCTCGTCCAGGTTCAGCACCAGGTTCGCCACCATCGTCCACGCCGCGATCTCCGCGTCGCCCGCCGCCCGGCGCGGGGCGCTCTCGCCGGCGCGGACGAGCCGCGCGGCGGCGGCGGGGTCGGCCGCGAAGAGGGCGCGCTGGCGGTCCAGCGCCGCCGTCACCAGCTTCAACTCCTCGGCGTCGGGCGGGCGCGACAGGACGGTGCGGTAGAGGTACGTCACCCGCGCCGCGGGCGTCGCGCCGCCGTCGGCCAGCACGCGCTCGGCCAGCGCCCGCGCCGCCTCGACGTGCTGCACGTCGTTCATCAGTTGAAGGGCTTGCAGCGGGGTGTTGGTGCGGTCGCGGACCGCGCACAGTTGCTCGCGGTTCGGGGCGTCGAAGTTGGAGAGGAACGGCGCCGGGGCGGTGCGCTTCAGGAACACGTACAGACTGCGGCGGTACAGCGCCCCGCCGTGGTCCTGGAGGTAGTAGCGCGTGTTGCTGTCGCCGAACCCGAGCGGCTCCCAGATGTTCGGCGGCTGGTACGGCCGCACCGCCCGCCCGCCCACTTGCAGGTTGATGAGGCCGCTCACCGCCAGCGCGTTGTCGCGCAGTTGCTCGGCGTCGAGGCGGACGCGCGGGCCGCGGCTGAGCAGTCGATTCTCGGGGTCCTTGGTGCGGTCGGCGGGGGACTGCGCGGCGTCGCGCTTGAACGCCGCGCTCGTCACCAGCAGGCGCACCAGCTTCCTGGTGTCCCACCCGTCGGCGAACTCGGCGGCGAGGAAGTCGAGGAGTTCGGGGTGGCTCGGCGGCTCGCCCTGCGAGCCGAAGTCGCCGCTCGTCTTCACCAGCCCGACGCCGAAGAACTGCTGCCACAGGCGGTTCACCTGCACGCGGGCCGTCAGCGGGTGGTCCTTCGCCACGAGCCAATTCGCCAGGTCGAGGCGCGTCGGGCGGCCGGTCGCCTTGAGCGGCGGGAGGACGGCGGGGACGCCGGGCGTCACCTTCTCACCGGGCTTGTCGTACTGGCCGCGCTGCATCACGAACGCCTCGCGCGGCATGCCGAGGTCGCGGAAGATGAGCGTCGCGGGGATGGCCACGTCGGCGGCGTCGCGGTCGGCGCGGGCGCGCTCCCAGGCAGCCCGGAGCGGCGCCAGCTCGCCGGCCGGGCGGGCGACGTTGGCGAGGTAGAACGCCGCCCGCTTGGCCGCGTCGGCCGGCACCTCCGCCGGCGCCTTCGCGCCGAGCGTTTTCTGCCACGCGGCGAGCGATTCGAGCGGGTCGGCCGCCGGGTTCGTCTCGCCGACGAGCGCGACGTCGTCCCAGTACACCACCCCGCCGAACTCTTGCAGCGTCAGCGAGCCGACGGTCGCACCGGCCTTCAGGCCGAGTTCCGAAAGCGGTACGCTCAGTTTCGTCCACGCGCCGGCCGGCGGGAGCGGGCCGCGCGTCGCACCGACGCGCCCGCCGGCCGAGCCGGTGAAGTCCTTCGTGTCGCTCCCCCACGCGACGCGCTTGCCTCCGGCGAGTACCACCGCGACGCCCGCCGGCGGGTGGAGCGGGTCGATGTACACCCACGCCTCGAACGTGCCGTTCTCGGGCACCACGACGGGCCTCACGCGGAACGTGAGCGAGTCCTGGTGGAAGAACGAATTCGCCTGGCGCAGCACGCGCCGGCCCGACTTCGCGCCGAACGGCGGGTCGGCGGTCCACTCGGCGGCGTTGCGGGTGGTGTTGCTCGCCTGCGTCCACTGCGGGAAGGCGTCGTCGAAGATCACGTCGCGCACCGCCTTCTTCCCCGCCCCCGGCTCGGCGTACTCCGCCTTTGCGGCGGCGGCGTCGAGCGCCTTCCGCGCCGCGGCTTCGGCGGCCTTCGCGGCGTCGAGCGTCTTCGTCTGTTGCGCCGTCGGCAGGCGCTCGAACGGGCCGACGAGGCTGACGTTGCCGTCGAGCGCCGGGTCGGCGGCGCTGAGGAAGAAGGCGTACAGCGAGTAGTACTCGCGGAGCGAGATCGGGTCGAACTTGTGGTCGTGGCAGACGGCGCACCCGGCGGTCAGCCCGAGCCACGCCTGCGCGGCGGTGCTGGCGCGGTCGACCGCGTTGCGGTACACCCACTCGGCGTCGATCGACCCGCCCTCGCCGGTGGTGACGTTGCACCGGTTGAACCCGGTGGCGGCGAGTTGGTCGGGCGTCGGGTTGGGGAGGAGGTCGCCGGCGAGCTGCCAGACGGTGAAGCGGTCGTAGGGGAGGTTCTGGTTGAACGCCCGCACCACCCAGTCGCGGTAGCCCCACATCGCCCGCTCGTTGTCGAGGTGGAGGCCGTGGGTGTCGGCGTAGCGGGCCACGTCGAGCCAGTGGCGGGCCATCTCCTCGCCGTACCGCGGCGACGCCAGGTAGCGGTCGACCATCCGCTCGTAGGCGCCGGGCATGGCGTCGGCGAGGTACGCGTCGATCTCGGCGAGCGTCGGCGGCAGGCCTGTGAGCGCGAACGCGACGCGGCGGATCAGCGTCGTGCGGTCGGCTTCCGGCGCCGCCTTCAGCCCGGCCTTCGCCATCCGCGCGGCGAGGAGCGCGTCAACCGGGTGCCCGTCGGGCGGGACCGGCGGGCGGCGGACCGGCTCGAACGCCCAGTGCTTCTGGTACTTCGCGCCCTGCTCGATCCACCTCTTGATGACGTCCTTCTGCGCCGCCGTGAGTTTCTTGTTGCTGTCCGCCGGCGGCATCACCGCGTCGGCGTCGTGCGACGTGATGCGCGCCCACACCTCGCTGGCCTTCGGGTCGCCGGCCTTGACCGGGTGGACGCCGTCGCGCTCCTTGAACGCCCCCTCGGGCACGTCGAGGCGGAGCTTCGCCTTGCGCGCCTTGGCGTCGAACCCGTGGCAACTGAAGCAGGCGTCCGAGAGGATCGGGCGGACGTCGCGGTTGAACTCGACGGGCTCGTCGGCCCGGCCGGGGGCGGCGGCGAGCACGAGCGCGAGCGCGAGGGGGTAACGGGGCATGAGGGGAGTCCGGGGGCGGGATGAACAGAGCTGAGTGTAACCGAGGCGACGGCGGAAGGATAGCGCCTGCGTGCCGCCGCCCGGGCGCGGCGTCGGCGGTGTCTGAATCACGTGGCTCCTACGCGTTTCGCCGCGGGCTGCCCCGGGTTCCACCCGGGGGCGGCCCGCGGCGATGCGCGAGGCGCTTCTCTCCGGCGCGAACCTCCGAGGGTCGGCGCTCTCCTTTCACTGCAATCGTTACCGTCGCCCGCACCCCACACCGCGTACCCGCTGCCGCACGCCGCCCCCAGGGCGGTGCGGGCCGCGGCGCGCGGCCACCCCAACCAGGATGGACACCATGACCCGCCGCCGTCTCGCTCTGGCGACCGCCGCCCTCGGGGCGGCGGCCGCCGCCGTCGCCTACCGCCAGAACCCGACCGACTTCGACGCCCTCCTCGACGCCGCCCGGCCCGCCGCCGAGCGGGCGTGGGCCGGCGTCGCCGCCACCCGGGTGACCGTCGTGCCGGCGCCCGCCCCGACCCCCGCCCCGGACGAGAGCCCGGTGCTGGCGCGGGCGAAGGCCCGGGCGGCCCGCACCCAGCTCGTCGCCGACCAGATCGTGCTGGAGAACCGCACCCGGCAGATGCCGGAGGCGGTCAAGAAGGCCGAGCAGGAGGCGTGCTACACCGAGCAGGGCGCGACCGACGCCGCCCGCACGCTCGCCGCCCGCAAGGCCGCACACGAGCAGGCGGTGGCGAAGCTGGCGGTGCTCCGCAAGGAGAAGGCCGCGGCCGACGCCGAGCTCGCCGCCATCCGCGCCGAGCTGCGGAAACTGGCCGACGTGGTGTGAGCCGGGTTTCGTAGGTCGGGTCGAGTCTTCGAGGCCCGACCTACGGGACATGCCGGCCTCGCTCCCTCGCAGAGCGGGGGAACGAGGTGTTTGGTGGGACCGGCGTCCCGCCGGTCGTTGCGACGGACCGGCGGGACGCCGGTCCCACCAAATTTCCCGCTACGGCAGCGGGATGTCCCGCAGCTCGAACGGCACGCGGAACTCGACCGGCGTCGCCGCGGCGTCGAACTTCAGCGCCCAGCCGGCGCCGACGCCGGTCGGCCCCTTCGCCCGGTCCTCCTTGAAGTAGTACGTCGCGCTCACCTGCCGCCCGGCCACGCTCACCGCCTGACCGGTCGGCGCGAACGCCTTCCCGCCCGGGCCGACCAGCCGGACCTGGTTCGCCGCCGTGATCGAACTCGCCTCGAAGCTCTCGAACTCGGGCAGCGCCGGCGGGTACGTCAGCTCCAGCTCGGCGACCCAGGTGTCGTCGTCCTTCGTCCACGACTTCACCGCCGCCTCCACACCCTGCTGCTGCGGCGCCTTGCCCGGCGCGAGTTTGAGGTCGAAAGTGAGTAACTTCTCACTCACGGTCACGCCGAAATACCCCTTCAGCACGCCGATGCGCTTCGCCTCGCGCGTCACGCCGCCGAGTTTCACCGAAGCTTCATGCACGGCGCCGCTCGGATGCGCCTTCGAGCCCGCCGTCTGCGGCCGGAGCGCGCCCCCGCGGTCGTCGTCGGCCTGCGTCACGTGCGGGTAGGAGTCGATGCGGAACACCGACAGCCGCGGCTCCCAGTGGACGTCCAGCAGAACGTCGTGGACCGTGATCCCCTCGGTCAGCAGCGCCCGCCCGGTCACCTGTTTGGCGACGACGCGGAACGGCCCGGCGGTCGAGACGACCTCGCGGCTCTCCCCCTTCGGCACGAGTTCGACCGCGCGGCCCTCTTTCCGCAGCGCCACCCGCAGCCCGGCGCCGGCGGCGAGGCGGTCGAGGGCGTCCCAGAACGGGGCGTCCGCCACCGCCGCGCACGACCTGCCGGCGTACCCGTCGGGCACCGCCACCGCGACCCGCGCCTGCTCGGCGAGTTTGGCGGCGGCGGCACCGACGGTCGTTTGATCGGTCGAGACACGGGTCGGCGGGGGCAGCGTCGGGGCGGGGGCGCCGGGCCGCGGGGCCGCCGCCCCGACGAGGGCGGCCAGAATGAGAACTGCCCCGATTCGCATGGGTTCGCTCCCGGGCGGCGGGCCGACGGCGGGGCGCGTGGACGCGCCCCGCCCCCGCACCTATCGTAAACCCGGAAAGCAAGTTGAACACCCGCGATTGCCGCCGAACCGCCGCCCACCCGCCCGACGCGCCCTCCCCTCTCCCAGGGGCGGCCGGGCAGCACTCTCGCACCCCGAGGCTCCCGCGATGCTCGTGACCCCCGACGCGTTGGCCCGCCGCGACGGCCGCCTGCCGGAGGACATCGACCCGCAAGAGACCGCCGAGTGGCTCGAGTCGATGGAGGCCGTCATCCGGTTCGGCGGGGCCGACCGGGCGCAGTTCCTCCTCGGCTCGCTCATCGCGCAGGTGGCGAAGTCCGCCCCCGGCCGGATGAGCGTCGGCGTCACCACGCCCTACGTCAACACGATTCCCGTCGAGGAGCAGCCCGACTTCCCCGGCGACCAGGCGCTCGAGCGGCAAATCAAGAGCATCGTCCGCTGGAACGCGATGGCGATGGTGGTGAAGGCGAACAAGACGACGAACGTGGGCGGGCACATCGCCACGTTCGCCAGCGCCGCGACGCTGTACGAGATCGGCTGGAACCACTTCTTCCGCGGCCGCACCGCCGACCACTCCGGCGACGTGGTGTTCTACCAGGGCCACGCCAGCCCCGGGATGTACTCGCGGGCGTTCGTCGAGGGCCGGCTGGACGAGGCGAAGCTGAACAACTTCCGCCAGGAGCTCCAGCCGGGCGGCGGGCTCTCCAGCTACCCGCACCCGTGGCTGATGCCCGACTTCTGGCAGTACCCGACGGTGAGCATGGGGCTCGGCCCCATCATGTCGATCTACCACGCCCGGTTCAACCGCTACCTCCGCGACCGCGGCCTCGCCAAGACCGACGACGTGCGCACCTGGGCGTACCTCGGCGACGGCGAGTGCGACGAGCCGGAGTCGCTCGGCGCCATCGGCCAGGCCGGGCGCGAGAAGCTCGACAACCTGACGTGGGTCATCAACTGTAACCTCCAGCGGCTCGACGGCCCCGTCCGCGGCAACGGCAAGATCATCCAGGAACTCGAGGGGATCTTCCGCGGCGCCGGGTGGAACGTCATCAAGGTGATCTGGGGGAGCGACTGGGACGCCCTGCTCAAGGCCGACCACACCGGGGCGCTCCAGCGCCGCATGATGGAGGTGGTGGACGGCGAGTACCAGGAGTACGTGGCCAAGGGCGGGGCGTTCGTCCGCGAGCACTTCTTCAACACGCCGGAACTCAAGTCGCTCGTCGAGCACCTGTCGGACGCGGACCTGGCGACGCTGAAGCGCGGCGGGCACGACCCGCTCAAGGTGTACGCCGCGTACAAGGCCGCGGTCGAGCACAAGGGGCAGCCGACGGTCATCCTGGTGAAGACGGTGAAGGGGTACGGCATCCCGGGCGCGGAGGGGATGAACACGGCCCACCAGGCCAAGAAGCTGACGGTGAAGCTGGAGGCGAACGAGAACGACCTGACCCTGACGCCGGCGGACAAGGAGAAGAAGGTTCTCACCGCCGCCCTGAAGCAGTTCCGCGACCGGTTCAACCTCCCCCTCTCCGACAAGCAGTGCGAGTCGGCGGCGTTCTTCCGCCCGGCCCCGGACTCGCCCGAGCTCCGCTACATCGAGGACCGCCGCCGCGTCCTCGGCGGGTACAACCCGAGCCGCAACAACACGTTCGTCCCGTGCCAGCCGCCCGACCCGAAGGCGTTCGAGCGGCTGCACGGCGGCAGCCCGGCCGGGAAGGGCCAGTCCACGACCCTGGCCTGGGTCGGGCTGATGCAGCAGGTGATGAAGGACGCGAACGTCGGCCGCCTGATCGTGCCGATCGTCCCCGACGAGGGGCAGACGTTCGGCATGCCGCCGATGTACAAGTCGTTCGGCATCTACTCGTCGGTCGGGCAGGCGTACAACCCGGTCGACAAGGGGTCGCTGACCGAGTACCGCGAGAGCACGACCGGGCAGATCCTCCAGGAGGGGATCAACGAGGCGGGGGCGATGGCGAGCTTCATCGCCGCCGGCACCGCGTACAGCACGCACGGCGTCAACACGATCCCGTTCTACATCTACTACTCGATGTTCGGGTTCCAGCGGATCGGCGACCTGGTGTGGGCCGCTGCGGACAGCCGGTGCCGCGGGTTTCTGATGGGCGGCACCGCCGGCCGCACCACGCTCAACGGCGAGGGGCTCCAGCACGAGGACGGGCACAGCCACCTGATGGCGATGACTGTGCCGAGCTGCCGCGCCTACGACCCGGCGTTCGGGTACGAGCTGGCGGTGATCGTCGAGGACGGCATCAACGCCATGTACGTCCGCAACGAGGAGTGCTTCTACTACCTCACGGTTTACAACGAGAGCTACGACATGCCGGCGATGCCCGAGGGCGTGCGCGACGGCATCATCAAGGGGCTGTACCCGTTCAAGACCG
Source organism: bacterium (assembly GCA_017308215.1). Classification (GTDB taxonomy): domain Bacteria; phylum Planctomycetota; class Planctomycetia; order Gemmatales; family Gemmataceae; genus Urbifossiella. Next base: position 17,197 of record JAFKFQ010000448.1, read on the forward strand.
TGCGCCCCGAGGGCGCGAAGCACGAGGTCCAACTCCTCGGCAGCGGCGTGATCCTGAACGAGGCGCTACGGGCGCAGGCGATCCTCGCCGAGAAGTACGGCATCGCCAGCACCGTGTACAGCGCGACGAGCTACACGCAGCTCAAGCGCGACGCGATCGCCTGCGAGCGGTTCAACCGCCTCCACCCGGACCAGCCGGCGCGCGAGCCGTACGTGCGGCAGGTGCTGGCGAACACGCGCGGGCCGATCGTCGCCACGTCCGACTACCTGCGGGCACTGCCGGAACTGGTCGGCCCGTACCTGGACGGCCGCCTGCTGGCGCTCGGCACCGACGGGTTCGGCCGGAGCGAGACGCGCAAGGCGCTGCGGCGGTTCTTCGAGGTGGACGCGGAGAGCGTGGTGGTGGCGGCGCTGACGGCGCTGGCGAACCGCGGCGAGTGGGGCCGCGACGCCGTGGCGCAGGCCATCGCCGACCTCGGCCTGAACCCGGGCGCCCCGGACCCGTGGACCGTCTGACGCAGTCATCAAGTCGTCAAGTCGGGGAGTCTTCAAGCCCCGACTCGACGACTCCCCGACTTGACGACTTGAAGACGCGAGCGAAGCGAGCCAGACATGGATTTCCGCCTGCCCAGCCTCGG
>JAFKFQ010000041.1:0-893 GCA_017308215.1 bacterium
CTTTTCTTCAGCTCCTCCTCGCGCTTGCCGTCGGCGGTGTTGTCGCCGGTCTTGGGGCGGAGGCAGTTGCCGGTGGTGTTGAGCATGAACACGGCGTCGAACTTGGCGAGCTTGGCCGGCTCGAAGTACGACTCGTCCTCGGTGGCGAACGCGGTGTACGCCTTCGTCTTGTCGCCCATGAGCACGATCGCCCGCGTGCCGATGCCGATCGACCCGTGGCGGAACCCGGCGGTCTTGCTGTAAACGAGGATGTTGCGCGGCTGCTTCGGCGTGGCGTCGGCCTCCAGGTCGCCGAGGGCGTACTGGATGCCGGCGAGGTAGTGCTGCAGCACCGCCGGGTTCCAGAAAATGTGCTCGTTGTGCCCGAGCGAGCAGTAGAAATTCCGTCCCTTGCCGTAGGTCGCCACCCAACTGATGGGGTAGAATCCGTCCGCCCGCTTGCCGATGCCGAGGTTCGTCTTCTCCCCGTCGAGCGCGAGCAGGTAGCGGCGCTCGCCCTTGACCGCCGTGTCGGCGCGGAACTGGTAGATCTCGTCGGTGATCTCGAACCCGGCGCCGTTGAACGCGACGTTGAGCGGGTGCGTCGGGTCGAGGTTCTTCACCCCGACCTTACCGCCGGCGTTCCACGGGTGCCCGTCGAACGCCCCGCCCATCATCTTGTTGTAGTCCTTCCACCCGCCGTAGGTGTCGGTCGCCGAGTGGACGCCGATCAACCCCTTCCCGCTGCTCACGAAGTCCACGAGGCTTTTCTTCAGCTCCTCCTCGCGCTTGCCGTCGGCGGTGTTGTCGCCGGTCTTGGGGCGGAGGCAGTTGCCGGTGGTGTTGAGCATGAACACGGCGTCGAACTTGGCGAGCTTGGCCGGCTCGAAGTACGACTCGTCCTCGGTGGCGAA
>JAFKFQ010000041.1:899-3675 GCA_017308215.1 bacterium
CGATCGACCCGTGGCGGAACCCGGCGGTCTTGCTGTAAACGAGGATGTTGCGCGGCTGCTTCGGCGTGGCGGGTGCCTTGTCGGGCAGCGCGGACTCGACCTTCGCCAGGTCTTTGGCGAGCTTGTCGGGTTGTTGCGCGCAGGCCGTGAACTGGAGCACGACGGTCGCGGCGAGGCCGAGCGCCGCGGCGAGAACGGGGCGGGTCATTGGCGTTCGCGGGAATGGGGGAGGGGTGGGTCCGGTCCGTCGCAGGACAGCGTATGCCCGCGGCGGCTCGGCGACAGGGTTACTTCTTCTTCGGCTCGGGCGGCGGCGTGCCGTTCTCGTCGTACTCGCCGACCTTCCGCACCCAGATGTTGCGGTAGCGGACCGGGTTGCCGTGGTCGGAGAGGTGGAGCTGGTACTCGCCGACGTTGCCGCCGAACTCGACCGCGTGGTGGACCAGCACGCCGTTGTGCAGCACCGTGACGAGTGCCGGTCGCACGACCTTGCCGGCGTCGTCCTTCTTCGAGAGGCGGGTAATGATGTCGTAGGTCTGCCACTCGCCGGGCTGGCGCGAGGCATTCACCAGAGGCGGAAATCGGCCGTACAGTGCCGCCGCCTGACCGTCGGGGTAGGTGTCGTTTCGGAACGAGTCGAGCACCTGGATCTCGCCGAACCCGCCGAGGTGGACGCCGCTGTTGCCGCGGCCCTGTCCGTTCCCCTTCACCTCCTTCGGCGTCGCCCATTCGATGTGCCACTGGGCGTCGCCGAACTTCTGCTTCGTGGTGATCCCGCCGCCGCGGACGACCTCGGCGTAGCCGTTCTCGACCTTCCAGAGCGGCACCGCGTCCGGGTCGCCGGGCCTCTTCCCCGACTTGAACCAGGCGCCCAGGTTCGTGCCGTCGAAGAGTACGACCGCGTCGCCGGGCGGCGTGCCGGGCTTCTCGTCGGTCCCCCAGCCGGGCGGCGCGACGACCGGCGGGCGCGGGCGCTTCGCGTCGCCGGGGCGGTACTTCACCGGATCCTTCTTGGCGACCGCGGGCGGCGGGGTGTCCTGCGCGAGCGCGAGGGCGGCGACGGCGGCGACGGCGAAGAGCGCGGCGGGCGGGAGGAGGCGGCGCATTGACGGGTTCTCGAACGGGGCGGGAGTGGATAGCGTAAACCGCGGTGTTGCGTCCCGCCAGTCTCTCCCTTACGCTCGGTCATCCCGCCCCTCTCCCGTCTGGAGTTCCGCATGCCGTTCGCACCCCGCCCCACCCGCCGCGCCGCGCTCGCGGCCGGGTTCGCCGCCCCGTTCGTCTGGCGCGCCCACGCGCACGCCCGCCCGAGCGAGACCGTCCTGCACGCCAGCTTCGGCGCGTCCGGGATGGCGTGGTCGGACATCCAGTCGCTCGCCGCCAGCCCGCACTTCCGGCTCGTCGCGGTGTGCGAGGTGGACGACACGCGACTGGCGAACGTGAAGCGCCGCTTCCCCGACGTCCGCGTCTACACCGACTACCGGCAGCTGCTCGAGCGCGAGCGCGACCTGCACTCGGTCAACGTCTCGACGCCGGACCACATGCACGGCCCGATCGCCATGACGGCGATGCAGCGGAACCTGCACGTGTACGGGCAGAAGCCGCTGACGCAGACGATCCACGAGGCGCGGCGGCTCACCGAGGTCGCCGCCGAGAAGCGGCTCGTCACCCAGATGGGGATTCAGATCCACTCGCACCGCGTCCACAAGCAGGTGGTGGCGCTCGTCCACGCCGGGGCGATCGGGCGGGTCCGCGAGGTCCACTCGTGGAGCGGCAAGTCGTGGGGCGACACGGCGCCGAAGCCGATGGGCACCGACCCGGTGCCGAAGGGGCTCGACTGGGACAAGTGGCTCGGCGTCGCCGCCGAGCGGCCGTTCATCGGCAACGGCTACTACCACCCGGGGAACTGGCGGAAGCGGCTCGACTTCGGCACCGGCACGTTCGGCGACATGGGCTGCCACATCCTCGACCCGGTGTTCGGCGCGCTGGGCGTCGGCAACCCGCTGTCGATCCGCTCCGAGTTGCCCGGCCCGAACGACTACAACTGGTCGCTCGACGTGCGGGTGCGGTACGTCTTCCCGGGCACCCGCCACACGACCGAGCGCGTGGCGCTGACGTGGTACAACGGCAACAGCCGCCCGCCGGCCGAGGTCACGGACCACATCGGCGGCCGGAAGCTCAACGACCAGGGCTCGATCTACATCGGCGAGGCGGGCGTGCTCTACTCGCCGTACATCGCCAACCCGGTGCTGCTGCCGGCGGACAAGTTCCGCGACTACCGGATGCCGGAGACGCGCGACGACGACCACTACGTCCAGTTCGTCGAGGCGGTGCGCGGGAACGGTGCCACCTCGGCCCCGTTCAGCTACTCCGGCCCGCTGACCGAGATGGTGCTGCTCGGCTGCCTCGCCACGCGCTTCCCGGAGCGCGAGCTGGCGTGGGACACGAAGACCCTGCGGGTGACGAACCACGAGCCGGCGAACCGCTTCGTCCGCCGCGAGTACCGCCGCGGGTGGGAGGTGCCGGGGATGTGACCGCCCGGCCCGCGGCTACTTGGTGAGCTTAAAGTCAGCCTGTGACGTGCCGCCCGCGGGCACGTCGAACGTGAGGTCGGACTTCACGTTGTACTTCGCCGGCACCAGATCCTGCACCGCGGCCTCGGGGTTAGCCGGGTTCTCCTTGCTCAGACTGATCGTGACCTTGTGTTTTCCGACCGCCGCCCCGCCCTTGTCGCCGACCACCGTCCGGAGGCGGTAGCGGCCGTCGGCGTCCGTCT
>JAFKFQ010000449.1 GCA_017308215.1 bacterium
CACGCGCTGCGGCCGGAGACGAAGGGGCGGCCGACGCTCAACCTCGTCTGCCAGATGCAGGGTGAGCACGGCTACAGCCGAACCGACGCCCGCGAGGCGTTCGCCGAGGGGCTCGCCGGCGTCATCCCCACCGGCTGGCAGCGGTCCGACGAGAACGCCTGGCTCGAGATCTGGCTGACCATCCGCGGCAAGGTGGCGACGTGCGGGGTGCGCCTCTCCGACCGCACCATGCGGCACCGCACGTACAAGCTCGACCACGTGGCCGCGTCGCTCCGCCCGACGGCCGCGGCGGCGATGGTGCGCCTCGCCGGCATCGGCCCGGGGATGACCGTCCTCGACCCGATGTGCGGCGCCGGCACGATCCTCGCCGAGGCACTCGACGTGGCCCGCCAGCGCCGCGGTGACCCGGTGCGAGTGGTCGGCGGCGACATCGACCCGAACGCGGTATTCGTCACGTCCCAGAACCTGGAAAAGGTCGGCAAGGCGACGCTCGCGCGCTGGGACGCGACCGCGCTGCCGGTCGCGTCCGGCAGCGTGGACCGCATCGTCTCCAACCCGCCGTTCGGCGTTCAGCTCGCGTCGCCGGACGAGATCGGCCCGCTGTACGTCGCCGCCGCCCGCGAGTGGGACCGCGTGCTGAAGCCCGGCGGCCGCGCGGTGTTGCTCGTGTCGGAGTTCGACGCCCTCCAGCCGCCGCTCCGCTCCCGCCGCTGGGCGCTGACCCGGTCGCTGAAGGTGCGACTGCTCGGCCAGCCGTGCGTGCTGAGCGTGTGGGAGAAACCCGACTGGGTGGGCGGCTGAGGCGTGAAGGGGTGAGCGGGCGAAGGGGTGACAAGAGAATGGTCTTCGTCACCCCTTCACCCGCTCACCCCCCGTGGCGGACGGCGGAACCGGCCGCTAGGATGAAGCCGGACCGTTCGGTCCTTCACGCCGCCCGGGAGCGCGTCCGATGGCCGTCACCTACACCTGTCCGAACCCGAGCTGCGGCGCGGCGCTCAAGACGCCGAACCCGGTCCCGGCCGGGCGACGGGTGAAGTGCCCGAAGTGCGAGGAGCCGTTCATCCCCGTCCCGGCGGAAGACGAGGCGCCGCCGAAGGCCGACGCCGGCCCCGGCACGTTCAAGTTCGCCGACGACCCCGCGGACAAGAAGAAGCCCAGTGCCGCCGCGTTCAACTTCGCCAGCGACCCGAAGAAGAAGGGCACCGTGAAGAAGGACGACGGGGCCAAGCCCGCGCCGCCGCCGCCCCCCCCGCCCCCGAAGCCGGCCGACGACGATGACGACGACCCGGAGTCGATCAAGCGCGGGTACGGCGTCGCGGTGGAGGCGGACGAGGAGCGGATGAAGGCCGAGCAGGCCAAGGTGAAGTTCGGGCAGGTCGAGGACAAGTACAAGAAGAGCGCCAGGGGGCCGGCGGTCGGGTTGCTCGTGATGCCGGCCAACCTGATGACCGCCGCCGGGCTGATCGCCGCCGCCGCCGGGCTCGTGTTCTTCGTCGTCGGGATCTGGCCGCTCGTGTTCAACGACGCCCCGCCGAGCGACGAGGAGGTCGAAGAGGCCGTCATGACGATGTTCATGGGCTTCCTGGTGTTCGGATGGGGCTGCTTCATCTGCTTCGGCGCCAGCCAGATGTCCGAGCTCGGCTCGTACATGTGGGCCATCGCCGGCGCCATCATGGCGGTCCCGCTGCTCGTCGGCATCTACGGCGTGGTCATGCTGCAAGACCCGAAGGTGAAGGAGGGCTTCGCCGAGACCGAGGGCGGCCCCGAGGACGAGGACGGCCCCGAGGACGAAGACGAGGACGAGGACGAGGATGATGATGACGACGATGACGACGATTGACGCCCTGCCCGGTGGGGCCGGCGTCCCGCCGGCCCGCCTGACAGACCGACCCCACCGAACGGACGCGCGGCGGTCGTAGAATGGACCCATGAAGCACGCCGCCGACCTGTTCCGCTCCGTCGCCGACCGCGTCCGGCCGCCGGTCTGCATCGCCCTCGGCCCGCCGTGGGCGGTCGCCTCGATCGCCAAGCGCATCGCCCGCCCCGACACCGTCTGCTACCAGATGGACCTGCACCAGGCCGGGCGCGTCCGCGAGTGCCTGGACGAGCAGGGCGCGACCGCCGAGGTCGGCGCCAAGCCCGACCTGTGGGACATCGACCAGCGGTTCGGCACCGTCGTCTTCCCCGCCGCGGCCTACGGCGACCGCGAGCTGAAGATCGACACGGTGGAGCAGGCGTACCACGTTCTGGAGCCGGGCGGGGTTCTCCTGTCGCTGTCCGAGTACGAGCGCGACAACCAGTTCGCCAAGTGGCACAAGAAGGTGTTCGGCAAGTGCGGCGAGAGCCCCGCGGGGCCGAACGGGATGGCGTTCTGGAGCACGAAGACCGACGACGTGCCCGACCGCCGCCGGCACGAGGTCAAGTACCACGCCAAGCTCTCCGACGGCGCGCCGCGCGAGTTCGTGTCGCGTCCCGGTACGTTCAGTTACGGCCGGTTCGACAACGGCTCGCGGGCGATGATCGAGGTCGCCGACGTGCGCCCGGGCGATGCGGTGCTGGACCTGGGGTGCGGCGCCGGTTCCGTCGGCTGCCTGATGGCCGATAAGGCTGGGCCGACCGGGCGCGTCACGTTCATCGACAGTAACCTCCGCGCGGTCCAGCTCGCCGAGATGAACGCCGCCGCGAACGGCGTGACAAACGCGAAGTTCGTCGTGGCGACGCGGCTGCAGGGGCTCGAGACGGACCGCTTCGATGTGATCCTGGCGAACCCGCCGTACTACGCGAAGGCGGAGATCGCCCGGCTGTTCGTCGAGGGCGCCCGCGACCTGCTGAAGAGGGGCGGCCGCTACTACATCGTCACCAAGATGCCGGAGGCGGTGGTGCCGATGATCTTCGACACGTTCGGCGACTGCTCGGTGATCGAGAATCGTGGCTACTCGCTGGTGATGGCCGGGGTGTAGGAGGTTCGCCCGTGACCGCCGACGACGTGATCCGACTGCTCGCGCTCCAGCCGCACCCGGTCGAGGGCGGATTCTTCCGCGAGACGTACCGCTCGGCCGACACGCTCCCCGCGGCCGTACTGCCCGCGCAGGGCGGTCCGCGCTCCGTCTCGACGGCGATCTACTACCTGCTGAAGCCCGGCCACGTCTCGGAGCTGCACGTCCTCCCCGGCGAGGAGGTGTTCCACTTCTACCTCGGCGCGCCGGTGCGGATGCTACAGCTATGGCCCGACGGCACCGGCCGCGAGGTGGTACTCGGCCCGGACCTGGCGGCCGGTCAGATGCCGCAGTTGGTGGTGCCGGGAGGCGTGTGGCAGGGGACGCGGCTGGTCGGGTCGGACGGCTTCTCGCTGCTCGGCTGCACCGTCGCCCCCGGCTTCGACTACGTCGACTACTGCAGCGCGACGCGCGCCGAGCTGACGGGGAAGTGGCCGGCGTTCGCCGAGGAGATCGCACGCCTGACGCCGCGTGGGTAACGCCGGGAGGTTGGGGCGGTCACCCGTAGAAGATGCTCAGGCCGACCCCGGCGGTGACCAACATGGCGAACACAAAGGCGAGGGACACGATCCCCCAGCCGACCAGCCACCACCGCCCCCACACCGTGAGCGCCGCCCACGCCGCGAAGCACGAGATAAGGAAGTGGAGCCCGAAGAGATACCCCAGGTCCACCACCGCGACCCGCTTGCCCGGGCCACCTTCGGGGGGTGGCCCCTGCGTCGAGAGGATACCGACGACCCACGTTGCGATTGGGCACACGACCAGGGACACCGCCCACAGCGCAGCGTAGGCGCGCCGCCGGAAGCGGTGTTCGTCGTCCCCCACGTGGCTCGCACCCTCGACGGGCGGGGCGGTTTGATCGGCCATGTCTTCGTCCCGCCCCGTCACTTCTGGTCGCGCGAGAAGTACTCGGTCTTCGCGTACACGCTCAGGATCGTGTCGCCGAGCTCGAAGAACGTCCCCTCCTTCTCGTCCTTCGACAGCGCCAGGTCCGGGTACTTCGCCTGCAACTGTTCGGCCGACAGCGCCTTCGCGTCCGCCTCGTCCGGGAGAAGGCCGGTGGCGCCGACGTAGAAGACGAGCGGCGACAGCTTCGTGCGGAACACGTCCTCGCTGCGGTCCTCCAGCTTCCGCTTCGCGTCGGCGAGCGCCTCCACGAACGCCGCCTTCGCTGGCTGCGTCCCCTGCGAGTGGGCCTTCACGATCGCGGCGAGCTTGTCGGCGCCCACGGACTCCAGCACCTTCACCGCCTGCCCGGTCGCTTTCAGGCCGAGGAAGTCGTCGAACAGGCCTTTCATAAAGTCATCGACTTTCGTCACCTTCACCTTCGCCGACAGCTGCTTGTGCTTGTACGTGGCGGTGTCGTCGAGCACGTCCTCGAACGCCGGCTTGTCGAGCGGTTTGCCGTCGGTGCCGACCACCTCGTACATGCGGTCGAGGAACTTGTTCGCGCTGTGCAGCTTCGACAGGTTCAGGATCGTTCGATCGCCGATGTCGATCTTGTAGCTCGTGCGCGTGTCCACCGAGCCCTCGGCGAGCGCCTGCTTCAGGTCCGTGTACGGGTTCGTCGTCGGGAAGTTGAGGTACAGCGACTTCGACAGGTAGTGCTTCTTCAGTTCTTCGACCTGCTCGGGAGCGAGTTCGGCCGATTCCTCCTTCAGGTGCGCGGCACACACGCTCGACAGCACCTTGAGTCGTGCCAGCTCGTCGAACACGCCCGTGAGGTTGAGCGACCCACTGAACGGCGGCACCACCGGCAGGTCGTCGAGCTTCAGCGTGTACTCGGCGGCCGGATCGTGCTTGTCCGCCGGTGTGCCGTCGAGGAGCAGCACGCCGGCCTTTTGCAGCGCGGCGAACAGCTTCGGGTCGGAAATCCTGACCTTGAAGTACGGGATGTTCAGCTCGCCGTCGCCGATGAGCGTGTAGTTGTTGAACGTCGTCAGGCCGGACAGGTCGATCCCCGCGACGTTCGTGATCGGCGCGCCGCCGGCCGCGGGGACGAGGCGGACCTTGCGGACGAGCATCAGGTTCATCGTCGCCGTGTTGCGGTTCACTTCGAACGACGTGATGGGCAGGTACTCGTCGTCGGCGACGAACTCGGTCTTCAACGTCGGCTCGATCAGCTTGCCGCTGTCATCGCGGCTCCCCTGGAGGCGCTTCAACCCGCGGCGGACGTACACGTCGGCGAGCGCCCGGCGGTTGATGGTGAATCCGTCGCGGTGGGCGTCGAGGATCTTCACCAGTTCCAGCAACGGGATGCGGCGGTTGACCGGCACCTCGGTGAGAACGGTGTGGGACGCGAGCTCGTTCGGGTTCAGGAGCAGGAGCGTGTCGAGGTCGGCGGCGAAGGCGGCGGACTGGTTGTTGGTGAGCGCCCGCGAGTGTGTGATGGCGAGTGTGGCGTCGAAGGTGCTGCCGAGGGCGTACTTGGCGGTGTTCAGGTTGCCGTCGGCCAGGTTGGCCCGGCTGAACGCGAACACGGCCTCCGTCGTCTGCGCCTCGGGCGCGTCGAGCTTGTCGTACTCGGCGCGTGTCAGCTTCTTGTACTTGTAGACGACCGCGTCGTCCTCGTCCTTGAGCCCGCGGATGCTCAGCTCGCCGGCGGTGCCGTTGACGCGGGCGGCGCTGCGCGACACGAACACCTGGTAGTCGAACTCCTTCTCCAGCGGCACGTCGATGGGCGGCGTGACGCTGCTACCGAGTACCTTCGTGCTGCTGTAGAGCGAGTTGTAGACCGCGGCGATGTTCCCCGCCTTCACGCACGCCCCGCTGCCGGCGTTGGCCAGTCGGTTCAGCAGGCGGAAGTCGGAGTAGTCGGTGTAGGCGATGGTGTTGACGAACGCGTCTGTACTCTTGAGCCTGGTGACGAGCGTCATCAGCGTGGCGGCCTCGGTGTTCGCCGACGGGTCGTTGGCGTAGCCGTCGGAGTGAACGGTGATCGCCGTCAGCTCGTCCGGCTTGATCTTCTCCAGCGCCAGTTTCAGACCGCCCGAGATGCACGTCGCGCCGGTCACCTGGAGGCGCTTGATCTCCGCCTGGTACTTGCTGTTCGCCTTCATGATTTCGCGGATCGGTGTCCGCTCGAAGTGGCACGTCGCGTCGCCCTCGCTGCTGTACGAGATGAGCGTGACGACGATGTCGAACTGGGCGTACTCGTCGAGCGTGAGGAGTTTCAGGAGCGTGTCGCGGGTGTCGGCCATCGCCGAGTACATGCTCCCCGAGCGGTCCACGACGATGACGCTGTGCGCGACCGACTTCTTCTTCGGGTCGGGGGCGGGGCGGTCGAGCGGCTTCGGCTCGACGAGGTAGTACGCCCGCGGCTCGCCGAGCAGGTTGTACAGCGTGAACTTGGTCGCCTCGTCCGGGCGGACCAGCAGCGGCGCCGCGCCGGCCTCGGCGGTGAGCGTCGCCTTCTTGCCGCGCGTCGCGGGCGCTTTGGCCACCGCTTTCGGCTTGGCGGGGGCTTTCGGCTTGGCGGCGGTGGTTGTCTTCTTGGGGGGAGCCATGGCGCGTTCCTGGAGACGTGAGGTTGCTGCGCCGGGGTGCGGCGGAGCCTCATTCTGGGGGTGGTGAGCTCGGTCGGGAAAGCGAAAAACCGGCGAAGTGGGGGGAGGTTACCGGAGGTCGAACGTGTACGAAAGGTCAGTAGCCGCCGGCCTTCGCGGTGTCACCCTCACGTCGTCCATCGCTCACCCTCGCCTTGCGGAGATCGCCCACCCTCGCTATTCGCCCGTCCGAGGTGCGTCATGAAGCGGTGGGCGGACATCCTCTGGCTCCTGCTCGTCGGGCTGTACTCGTCGGCGTGGTGTGTCACGGCCGCGGCCCAGCTCGGGGCGACGTTCGACGAGCCGCACCACCTCAACGCCGGCCTCACCGCCTGGCGCACCGGCAGCAACAAGCTCCTCATGTCCGCCGGGTGCATGCCGCTGCCCGTGGACGTGCAGACGTTGCCGATCTACCTCTGGGAGCAGTTCCGCCCCGAGCCGTTCCACCAGTACCAGGACATCGCCACCATCCTGCCGGTGGCGCGGGCGGCGAACCTCGTGTTCTGGTGGGTGTTCCTCGTCTACGCCATGCGCCTCGGGCGGACGTGGGGCGGGGCGTGGGGCGGGCGGTTCGCCGTCGGGCTCGTCGGGTTCGACCCGAACTTCCTCGGTCACGCGGCACTCGCCACGACGGACATTTCCATCGCCGCGACGATGCTGGCGCTGGTCTACCACACGCACCACGGCGCCGGCCGCGGCTGGTGGCCGCGGGTGTTCGTGCCCGGCGTGGGCTTCGGGCTGGCGACACTGGCGAAGGCGAGCGGGATGGTGTTCGGCGGGCAGGCGTTCCTGGTCATCGGCGTCTGGCACCTCGCCAAGACCGGGGCGCTCACGCCGCCTCCGGGAAGCAGTTGGCGGGCGGCGGCCGCGCACGTCTGGCACGCCGGCTACGGGCTCCGCAAGGACATCGCGGCGTCACTGCTGATCGGGTTCACGCTGGTGTTCGCCTACACCGGCTGCGACTGGGGCGTCGAGCCGACGTTCGTCACCTGGGCGGCGCGGCTGCCGGACGGGCCAGTGAAGGACGCACTCGTGCCGGTCAGCACGAACCTGCGCGTCTTCCCGAACGCCGGCGAGGCGCTTGTCCAGCAGATCAAGCACAACATGCGCGGGCACGGGACGTACCTGCTCGGCGAGTGGCACCACCGGGCGACGGTGGCGTACTTCCCGGTCGCGCTGTCGATGAAGACGCCACTGCCGGCGCTGCTGCTCATCCTGCTGACGCTGGTGCTCCGGCCGCGGGCGTGGAACACGCCGGCGGGGTGGCTGGCGCTCGTGCTGCTGCTGTTCAGTTTCAACTGCCGCGTGCAGATCGGTGTGCGCTTCATGTTCACGCTGATGGCGGTCAGCTACGTCTGTGCCGCGTGTGCGAGCCGCGGGTGGCTGCGGTGGTTCGCGGCCGGGTGCGTCATAGTCACGGCAGCGGTGTCGGCCGCAGCGTGGCCGCACGGGCTGAGCTACTTCAACCGCCTCTGGGGCGACCCGGAGCAGGGCTACACGCGCCTCCACGACTCGAACTACGACTGGGGCCAGGGGCTCCCCGAACTGAAGGCGTGGTACGCGGCGAACGGTGGCGACCGCCCGCTGGCGGTGTGGTACTACGGTACCGACCCGGCGATCCTGTACCCGCCGTTCAAGCTCACACACCTCAGCTTCGCCCCGTTGGCGACCGGCGACGAAATCCCCGACCTCGCCGGCCGCGGCTACCTCGCGGTGTCGGTGTCGGCGTTGTACGGCGACCGCGCCATCACACCGTCGTCGCGGGTCGCGTCCGACTGGCTGCTGGCGCGCGAGCCGGTGGCGCGGACGCACACGTTCCTCATCTACGACCTGTCAAATTCGAAATCCGAAGCACGAAATTCGAAATAACGCGATCAAACACGAAACACGAAACACGAAACTCGAAATAAGACAGGGAGCAGTTCAGTTTCGAATTTCGGGTCTCGAATTTCGTGCTTTATGCCTTCGACCGAGCGTTGATCCTCACCGGCCCGACCGCCTGCGGGAAGACGGCCCTCGCGCTCGCCGCCGCGCCGCGGCTCGGGGCGGAGGTCGTGGCGATGGACTCCATGACCGTCTACCGCGGCATGGACATCGGCACCGCCAAGCCCACCGCCGCCGAGCGCGCCGCCGTCCCGCACCACCTCATCGACGAACTCGACCCGTGGGAGAGTGGCACCGTCGCGTGGTGGCTCGGCCGCGCCGCAGGGGTCTGCGCCGAGCTGGCGGCGCGCGGCAAGCGGGCGCTGTTCGTCGGCGGCACGCCGTTCTATCTCAAGGCGCTGCTCCACGGGCTGTTCGACGGCCCGCCCGGCGACCCGGAGCTGCGCCGCCGGCTCGAAGCGGAGGCGGAAGCCGTCGGGAAGGACGAACTCCACGCGCGGCTGGCGGCGGTCGACGCGAAGACGGCGGCGCGGCTCCACCCGAACGACGTGCGGCGCGTGGTGCGGGCACTGGAGGTGTTCGAACTGACCGGGAAGCCGATTTCGAGCTGGCAGCAGGGCTGGGACACCGCAGCGTTCGCGGGCGATTCCGCTCCGCCGCCGGCGTCGATCCCCTCCGTGGTGCTGGAACTGCCGCGCGACGTGCTATACGACCGCATCAACCGCCGCGTCGGCGCGATGCTCGCCGCCGGCTGGCTCGACGAGGCGAGGCGGCTGCGCGAGCGGCCGATCAGCCGCGAAGCACGGCAGGCGCTCGGCTACCGCGAATTGTGGGATTACCTCGACACGCCCGGCGCCAGCCTCGACGCCACCGCCGACCTGATCCGCACCCACACGCGCCAGTTCGCCAAGCGCCAGCTGACGTGGTTCCGTCACCTGCCGACGCTCATGCCCGTGCCGGTCGACGCGCCGGACGCGGCCGAGCGGGCGCTGCGGGCGTGGGGGGCGGCGTGAGTCGGTGGTGTCTTTGGCTTGGGGGCGTGAGTCCGTAGGGCGCCTGAACGAACCTGGGGTTCCCCGAGCAGTGCCGCCTCACCCCACGGTGCGGACGGCGCAGCAGTTGCGGCCGCCGTCCTTCGCGTCCTTCAGCGCCGCGGCGGCGGCCTTGTAGAGTTGGTCGTACCCCACCGATACCCCCAGCGGCGCCACCGCCAGGCCGACGCTCACCGTCACGCGGATCGGCTTGTCGGCGTACTCGGTCGCCGACGCCGCCACCCGGCCCCGCAGCCGTTCCCCGAGCACCTGTGCCCCGCCCGCGTCCGTGTCCGGGGCCACCACCATGAACTCCTCGCCGCCCACCCGGCCGAGCGAGTCGGACCCGCGCAGCGCGTCCGACAGCACCCGCGCCAGCCACGCCAGCACGTGATCGCCGCCGGTCTGGAGGTGGGCGGTGTTGATGTCCTTGAAGTGGTCGGCGTCGATCAGCGCCAGCGTCAGCGCCGACGGGGTGCGGGTGCGGCGGATGAGCTCCTTCCGGGCGATCAGGTCGATCGCCCGGCGGTTGGCAAGGCCGGTGAGCTGGTCGGTCAGCGCCATCTGTTCGAGGATGCGGTTCTTCTGCTGGAGCTGGGCCAGCGCTGCCTCCAACTCGCGCGTCCGGTCGGCGACGCGACGTTCCAGATCCAGGTTCAGCTTTCGCAGGTCTTCGAGGAGTTGCTCGTGACTCCGTTCGAGCAACAGCGTGCGGGCGGCGGCGCGGAGGGTCTGGAGTAGGTCTTCGGGCCGCCACGGCTTGAGGACGATGCGATGGACCTGGGTGTGGTTGATGGCGTCGGCGGCGTCTTCCAGGCGGGCGGTGCCGCTGAGCAGGACACGCGAGGTCCGCGGGCTGTTGCGGCGGCACCAGTCGAGCAGGGCCAGGCCGGTGTCGTCGGGCAGGTTGAGGTCGGTGAGAATGATGTCCACGGCGCGCTGGCCGACCACCCCGCGGGCCTGCTCGACGGTGCAGGCGGTAATCACCTCGAAGTCGTGGGCCAGCTGCGCGGCCAAGACGGCGAGCACGCCGGGGTCGTCGTCCACGGCCAGGACGGAACACTTGTACCGTGTGACGTTCATAACCAAATTGCCGCCCCGCGCACGGGTTCCACCGGGGGCGGAACTCCACCGTGCTTCAAGGTATAACACTCCGGTGCGACCCGGGAGGTCGACCGTCCGCAAAGTTTGCCCATACTAGTAGAACGGATTGGACGCCCCGAACCGGACAAAACGTGTACGGGATGTCGGAGTTACGGCGGGACGAGAGTTCGGCCCGGGAGGAGGAAAAGGTCAGTTCCCAAAAAAGTGCTGTTTTCCCGCGCAGTTTTCTTGAACCGTCAAGTCTGGGCGGTTAGAATCCCGTGCTGCTGGGGTTGTCACCCCTGTTGCGAGCGCAGCGGACGAGCCGGCCCGACGGCTCGGCTGGAGATGTCCCGCCCGACGGACCGCGCGACCTTGTGACCGCGCCCGCCGAACGGTAGACGACTCTCGGTCGAGCCGCCGATTTTTTTTGCCCGCGTGGTCCCGGCCCCTTATACGGGGCGGACCCGGGCCAGGCCGCTCCCCCGACCGACGCCGCACCCCGACTGATGCCGCGCTCGCCCGGCGGCCGATATGGTGGGGTCCGGGTGGCACCCGCGCTGACCGTCCACGAACCTCCAACACGCAGGAAGGCCAGAGGCCGCCATGAAGACTGCCGCCAGGCGCACACGTTCCGGTCAGTCGGCCAAAGTCGCCGACACCGGCCTGACGACGTTCTCGTCGGACCTGCTGACGCCCGAGGAAGAGCGGGAACTGCTGACCAGCTTCTGGGACTGCAAGAGCGAGTTGGTGCGGGTGCTGGTGCGTCACTTCCCGGCCGAGCTGCGGGCCAGCCGCCCGCCGCTGGAGCCGTGGCCGATGGCCCAGTTCATCCGCGAGCACTGCACCGATGCCCGGTGTGACGACGTCGTCGCCGTCCGCCGGCTCCGCGACCGGTACGTCCACTTCAAGCACCGGCTCGCCAGCGCCAACATCCGCCTCGCCGCCCACGTCGCCAAGCGCTTCCGCCACCACAGCCTCGCCTACAGCGACCTCCTCCAGGAGGCCGTTTGCGGGCTCATGCAGGCCATCGACCGGTTCGACGTTTCGCACGGCACCCGGCTCGCCACCTACGCGACGTGGTGGATCCGCCAGACGCTCCAGATCGCCGTCGCCCGCCAGAGCCACCTCGTCAGCCTCAGCCCCCACCACCTGCAGGAACTCGGTCTGCTCCAGCAGGAGAGTGAGGCGCTGGCGCACGGCGGCAAGCACCTGCCCAGCCCGCAGGAGCTCGCCAGCCGCACCGGCAGCTCGCTCGAACACCTGACCCACCTCCAGACCGCCACCCGCACCCCGGTCAGTCTGAACGCCGTCCTCGACGACGACAGCGACTTCAAGCTCACCGAGGCGATGCCGGACACGGGCACGCTGGTGATGCAGGAGAACAACGAACGCCAGGAGGCGCTCGGGTTCCTGATGGAAAACCTCCGCCCCCGCGAGCGGAAGGTGCTCGACCTCCGCTTCGGCCTGACCGGCAACGGCACGCACAGCCTCCGCCAGATCGGCCACCTGCTCCGGATTTCCAAGGAACGCGTCCGCCAGATCCAGAACCGGGCGCTCGAGAAGCTCCGGTCCAGCGCCGAGCGGGTCGGCTGGGAGCCGAACCTCCTGCTGGAGTAGTCGAGTAACAGGCAGCCGATGTGCCACGCGGGCGGCGAAAGCCGCCCGCGTTCGCTTTTCCGGGGTGTGGTTGAGCGGGTTGTGCAGGTCGTTCGGCTCAGCCACGCCTTTGATGCGGGCGGTACCGTTCGCGGAGTCAGTCTGCGAGTCGGTTACGACCCTGCGTGGAGTAGCTCGATATCAGGATGTCGGTCAACGGTGGGGTCGTAGGAGGGATGGGCGGCTTCGCGGGCGGGGTGGTTTCGCGGGCGGCACCCACGACCTCGACGGGTTCGTTGGGGGTGACGAACAAGGCGGACGGCAGGGTACGGGTGTCGAGAGATTCGACGCTCGGACGGAAGCGGGGCATCGGGAGAGCCTCCAAAAGGGGATGACGGGCGAACCTCTCGTCATCAGGGCTAATCCCGAAAGCCGCGTTCTAGCGGCCACGAAACCGGCCGGTGCTGGCTCAATTCTGGCCGTTTCGGCCGCTCCCCCCGGCGTCGATTCGTCTTAGTGCTTGCTCGATGTCACAGAACAGTCTGGACTTAGGGTAGTCTGTACGGATGTGTGCGGCGCCTCTCACGGATCGCCGCACATGCAAGTTTTGATTTGTGCGTCGCCCGGGTCAGCGCCCAGTGTATGGCGTCGTGGTGTCGGCGAGGAAGCCGAGTGAGAACTTCGTCTTGCTCGCGTTCCACGTCGTCTGGTCGAACGGCGCGACGCTCGGCACCTCGACCGGCCGCCGCGTCTCGACGTGCCCGTCCACGAAGCCGACGTTGCACACGCCGGAGAAGCGGAACTGGCTCGCCGTCACCGCCGTCGCCGAGACGGCCTTGTTCGCCTCGAACGGCGATCCGAAGTAGCCGCCGAACGGCTCTTGGAGCGTGCCGGCCTTCTGGAGCTGCGTCACCTCGGCGAACATGAACGTGGCGGACGTGGCCTGGAAGTCGGTGATGCGGCGGCCGGTGACCGGCTGCGGGAACGCCGGCTCGTTGCAGACGTGGCGGTTGTAGGCGTAGCCGGCGGTGAGCCCGTTGTAGACCTTGGTGATCGGGAAAACATCGAAGTTCGGGCAGGCGTTCACCTTCGTATTGTTCTCGTAGTAGTTGGTGAGCACGCCCTGCGTGGGGTCGTAGGTCGAGACGAAGGTGCCGGTGTCCATCGTTTCCAGGCCGAACCAGTATTTGGTGACGAACGGGGTCGGCGGTGACCACTGGGTCACGGCCTCGCTGTACGTCGGCAGGCGCTGGAACGCCGACTCGTAGTTATGGGCGGCGAGGCACAACTGCTTGAGGTTGTTCTGCCCTTTGGCGCGGGCGGCGGCCTCGCGGACCTTCTGGACGGCCGGCAGGAGCAGGCCGATGAGGATGGCGATGATGGCGATCACCACCAGCAACTCGATCAGCGTGAACGCGGGACGGGAACGACGCACGGGGAACCTCCTGCCGGGTCGGGCAGAGGCCGTGGCTTCCGGGGGCGTCTGGGCGGGGCGGCGCACCCGCTCGGGTGCGTAAAAAGGCCGTGCCCGCGCGGACGCCCGGTGCCGGGGCATCACGGCGATGGACACGACGGGCAGGTCTTCTGGCTCTCGGCTCCAGCGGCCCGGCCGGCCTTCCCGCGGCAGTCGTCAGTCATCAGTTGTCAGTGATCAGTCGGCACCGGATTGGTTCGACTGATCACTGACAACTGATGACTGAAAACTCCCCCAGTGGCTTGTTGGCCGGGCCTCGCCGATTACAGCGGCGGCCCCGCGCCGGATTCTCACCGGCTTCCCTCTTCGTCCCGCCGCACGCCGGCTGGCGTGCGGACGGATACCTGTCGCGTGAGGGGGGATGATACGCACCGGGTGGGCGGCGACAAGCGGGGTGTAATTCCCGCGGGACCAAAAAGCCCGGCCTCAGTGGGGCCGGAACTGGTCTGAGGAATTGCTTCCGGGGGGGTGACCAGCCAGAGTAGAACGCCCCACGACCCGCACCCGGAGCCGTCGTGAAATCTTTACTGGTCCGCTCCACGGTCACTCTCGTCGGCTGCCTCCTCGTCCGCTACGGCCTCGGCCAGGCCGGGCTCATCACGTCGGTGAACCCGCTCGGCGACTTCGAGTCGTCACGGCCCCCGCAGGACTTCATTTCCGGCGGCGCTCCCCCGGCCCGGCCGTCGGGCGACACGCGGGTGCCGGCCCACGGCAACGCGCCGACCCGGTACACACACCCGTTCGACCAACAGCCGGGCGCGGTCCCCGCGCACCCCGCGGACCGTGAGCCGGACCTGCCCGTGATCGATTCGGTGGAAGGTCCGACCCCGTAGCGCGGGTCACACGCTTTTTGACCGCACCACCTCGGCCACGTCGAGCACATAGACCTGCCGCCGCAGGTCGTAGCAGCCATCGACGCACTTTGGCGCCGGTGCGGTCCCCGCGCGGACACACCGCCCGCTACGCTGATTGCGGGTCGCCGCGCCTCCGCGTATCCTCCCTTCTCCCCACCATACAGGTTCACCATGCCCGATCTGGCCGACGGTGAGATGGTCGAGATGAAGGGGTCCGGCGCGAAACCCTATCAGTTACGGAACGTCGGCGGGGTGTACTCCTGCACCTGCCCGGCGTGGCGGAACCAGTCCACCGCGATCGAGCGGCGGACGTGCAAGCACCTCCGCAAGCTGCGCGGCGACGCCGCCGAGGAGGCCCGCGTCGGCGCGGCGCTGCCGCAGCAGCCGGCCGCGGCCGACGGCGACGCCGCCGGCCCGCCGGTCCTCCTCGCCGAGACGTGGGACAACGCCCGCGACCTCGCCGGGTGGTGGATGAGCGAGAAGCTCGACGGCGTGCGGGCGTACTGGGACGGCAAGCAGTTCATCTCCCGCCAGGGCAACCTTTACCACGCTCCCGACTGGTTCGTCGAGGGGCTGCCCGACCTGCCGCTCGACGGCGAGTTGTGGGTCGCCCGCAAAGCGTTCCAGCGGACGGTCGGCGTCGTCCGCCGGCAGGACAAGCCGGACACCTGGAAGGAGGTCCGCTTCCTGGTGTTCGATGCCCCGGCGGCGGGCGGGCCGTTCGAGGAGCGGGTGCGGTTCCTCCGGGACGGCCTCGCGGGGTGGAAGGCGCCGTTCGCCGCGCTCCACCCCCACGAGTTGTGCCGCGGCGTCGACCACCTGCGCGAGGAGTTGGCGCGGGTGGAGGGGTTTGGCGGCGAGGGGCTGATGCTCCGCGAACCCGGGTCGAAGTACGAGGCGGGGCGGTCGGGCACGCTCGTGAAGGTGAAGCGATTCCGCGACGACGAGGCGGTGGTGGTCGGGCACGAACCGGGGAAGGGGCGGCACGCCGGCCGGCTCGGGGCGCTGACGGTGCGGCTCGCCAGCGGCAAGCGGTTCAGCGTCGGCACGGGGTTCACCGACCGCGAGCGGCAGACCCCGCCGCCGGTCGGGGCGACGATCACCTTCCGCTACCAGGAACTGTCGGACGCCGGCATCCCGCGGTTCCCGAGCTACGTCGGCCTCCGCGCGGACGGCGCGGGGCTCGCCGCCCCGCCGGGCGGGTGACGCCAGCCCGCACCTGTCCCGAACGGCCGCCCGGGGCCGTGCCCCCGCGCCGGAGTTACGACCGCACCACCTCGGCCACGTCGAGCACGTACACCTGCCGCTGCGGGTCGTGGCAGCCGTCGACGCACACCATCGTGCCGGTGCGGTCCCAGCGCGGGTGGAGGTCGCAGCGGACCGGGCCGGTGAACCGCGGCGGTGAGTGGAGCGCGTTCAGCGTGTAGCGCCGGCCGGTCGCCACCTTCAGTAGCATCAGGTGCTGGTTCCGCTCCTTGTCCGGGTAGGTGTCGTTGAGCACCCACGCCCGGTCCGGTGAGTAGGAGCAGTGCCCGTCCTGCGTCACGTCGGGGAAGACGAGCTCCGGCGGCCGGTCGCCGGCGGCGTCGAGGAGGTAGAAGCGGTTGCCGCGGTCGGCGGTCCGCGCCCACGCGAGGATCATCGTCTCGTCGCGCCAGTCGTAGTGCGACACCATGCCGGTGTCGTGGACGAGCCTCAGCCCGGTGCCGTCGGCGTTCGCCGCGTAAAGGCGCGTTTGCCACGTCCGGTCGTCCGGTTTCTTCCAGCGGTGGAGGAACGCGAACCGCGTCCCCTTCTGGCTGTACTGGAGGTGGTTGACCCAGTGGTGCGCCCCGTCGAACCGCGCATCAGGGCGGTTCGCGGCGAGTTGCTTCAGTGTGATGACCAGGTCGTGCTTGCCGGTGGCAAGGTCCATCCGCCACACGCCGAGCTGTTCGGGCGCCGGGTCGTCGGCGAAGCGCTCGGTGTAACTCGCGTACCCGTAGCCCGGCCGCAGCCGGTGGAGTCGCGCGAAGTCGAGCGTGACTGCCTCCGTCCCCGCCGGGTGGACGGCGTACACCGGTAGCGGCAGTGTGCGGGCGCGACGGCCGGTGGTGTCGAGGATCGTGGCCGACGGGCGCCCGTCGGTGAGGCTGTTGAAGACGACCTCGGTACCGCCGGGCGTGCCGAGCCACTGGAGCATCGTCCCCTGCTGCCAACTCCACGCCGGCGTGCGGCCGAGCTCGACGAACCGGTCACCGTCGCGCAGATCGACCATGCCGACGGTGAGTACGTCGGCGGCGGTCGGCTGGCGGTCCGCGAAACCGGTCTGGTTCACGAGCAGGTAGCGGCCGGTGCGGTCCCACGGCGTCTTGTCATAGTAGCCGAAGAAGTGGTGCGCCGGGCCGCGCGTCACCGCCCGCGCCGGGACCGGCGTCGGCGCCTCGGGGCGCGGCGGCTGCCCGCGCGCGGCGCCGGCGGCGAACCCGGCCGCGACCGCGGCGAATTCCCGGCGGGAGAGGGTTTCCATCGGAACCTCGGTTCGGGAAGATGCGTCGGAACGGTGCTGCCGTTGTAGTAACCCAGGAGCCTCCCCCGTGCGTCCCATCCTCGCGCTGTTCGCCCTTTCGGTCGGCCTCGTCGCCGCGGCCGACCCCGCCGCCCGCGCGCAGCCGAAGGCGGTGACGATCAAGCTGAACAAGCTCGCGGCGCCGGCCCCGGCGGGGTGGGTGAGCGAGAAGCCGAAGTACACGCTGCGGTCGTACCAGTTTCAGCTCCCCGGCGAGAAGGGCGGCCCGGCGGGCGAGTTCATCGTGATGCCGGAGAGCGACCCGAAGGCGGAAAAGGTCTTCCCGCGCTGGAAGGCCCAGTTCGCCACGACCGATGCTGCGAAGGAGTCGAAGCAGGCGCTCAAGGACGCGACGGTGGACCTCCTCGACGTGACCGGAACGTGGAAGTACAAGGAGGGGCCGTTCAACAAGGCGGCGAAGGAGGAGGAGAGGGTGGACTACCGGGTGGTGTGGGCGGTAATCGGCGAGAAGGACGAGGCGACGCACGTGCGGATGAGCGGTCCGAAGGAGGTGGTGGCGAAGCACTACCCGGCGTTCGAGGCGTGGCTGAAGGCGTTGAAGTGATTGCTGACCCCGCGCCGCCCACCGTGGTTGTTCGACGGTCATGGTGTCCGGTCATCGGCCGACCAGCGCCTCGGTCCACGCCCCGCCTTACCGGCGCGGTTCGTCGCCGCTAACCACCGCATCCGATTACTGGGAATCGCTGAAAATCGCTGAAGAACCAGCCGGAAATGAGAACGGGCCGCCGGGTGTTACCCCGCCGTGCCAATCCGCCGAATTCGCACCGCGCAAGCCGTGGGCGGCGGTGCGTTACCCGGGTGAATCGCCCCGCGACGGATGCCCGGCGACCCCTTTCGGAACCGACGCATGTTCCCCGAATTCACCACCCCCGCCCGGCCGATTCACCCCGGGGTCGTCACGTTCGTCGGCACCGACGGCGTCGAGCGGTCCGAGCCCGCCGACCGGCTCCCCGAGTGGCTGGCCTACGCCCCGGACGCCGACGGGCGGGCCGTGCCGGTCGTGCGGGTCGTGCGGGTGAAGACGGAGCGCTCCACCGGCTTCCGCAGCTACGCCGCCGACGGCCGGTTGCTGTGGGTCGGCGTGACCGTGGCCGCCGCCCCGGCCGAGACGTTCGTGACGACCCCGCGCCCGACCCCGGCCCGCCCGGCGAGCGCCGAGTACGCCCCGGTCGGTTGGTTCTGACCTTCGGGTGGTCTGCCCATGCCACGAGCGCCGCGGCCGAGTTGGTGGGTGTACGTGGTCCGGTGCGCGGACGGGACGCTCTATACCGGCATCAGCACAGACCCCGACCGCCGGCTGGGGCAGCACAACGCGGGCACGGCGTCGAAGTACACGCGAGTCCGCCGCCCGGTCGAGCTCGTGTACCGCGAGCGCCGCCGCGGCCGCTCGGACGCGCTGAAGCGCGAGGCGGCGCTGAAGGCGCTGCCGCGGCGGGCGAAGCTGGCGCTCGTCGCCACAGCGTGATGGTCAGTCGTAATTCCCCACCCGCTTACTCGTGAACGCCTTGTCCCCGGTGACGGGGCACACCTTCATCCCCGCGATCGACGGGATCACCGGCAGCGGGTCCAGGCACCCCCGACACGACGGGGCAACAACCCCACGAGCCGCGACCGCCCGGGAGCGGCCGCGGAACCCATCTCCCCGCAATCGTGGCCCGCGTGCCAGAACTGCCGCTCCCGGGCGGTCGCGGCTCGTGGGGGGATGCATTCTTCGCTCGAGTGGCCGGCACAACGATCAGCCGGCTCATGTCGGCTGGTTACCTCACCGCGGCGGCGCCCACGCCCGCACGGTCTTGTCCGGCGAGGCGGTGTACAGCCGCCGGCCCGACGGGGCGAACTCCGCCGCCCGCACCGCGTCGGTGTGCCCCTTCAGCTCCGCCCGCAAGCGACCCGTCGCCGCCTCCCAGAGGCGGACCACGTTGTCGTCGCCGGCGGTCACCAGTGTCGTCCCGTCCGGGCTGAATGCGGTGCAGAACACGATTCCGCTGTGCCCCTTCAGCGTCACCAACTCCTTCCCGGTCTTCGCCTCGTAGACGCGGGCGAAGCCGCTGTCGCCGACCGCCGCCAGCTTCGCGCCGTCGGGCGAGAAGCGCAGCGCCGTCACCTTCTGGTTGTCGAGCGTGACCGTGTTCGACGGGCGGGTCCCTTCCTGGATTTCCCCTGCCCTCAGGATCGGCATGTGGATGCGCCCGCCGGCGGTGGCGACGGCGTACCGCGCGCCGTCCGGCGCGAGCGCGGCGAGGAGTACGTCGGTGTCGTACCGGGCGGACGCGAGGTAGTCCGCCGGGCGCTCCAGGGCCAGGGCGTCGGGCGCGTATGCGTTCGGGCGCACGACGAGCACCTTGCCGTGCCCTTCCAGCCAGAGACTCGTGTCGGCCGAGAAGTCGAGGAACCGCGTGCCGCCTCCGCCGACGCCCCACGCCTTCTCGTCACCGTTGTCGGTCAGGGTGAACCACACGCTGCTCCGCTCTTGGCGGATCATGAACAGCTTCTTCTCGTCGGCGGTGAACGCGAGCTGGTCGTAGTCGCGCAGCGCGTTCGGCGTGTCGGGCGGCGCGCCCTTGAGTTTCCGCACCCGGTTCTTGCCGGTGAGCGGGTCGCACAGGAACAGGTTCCCGCCCGCGTCGGCGGCGGCGAGCCGGGTGGCCGAGCACGCCAGCGACGTGACGGGGTGGTCGTGGGTGAGCACGAACGCCTCGCGCCACCCGGGCGCCGGCGGACGCGGCGGCGCGGCCGGTTGGGCGGGCGGTTGCGGTGGATCGGCGGGGGGCTGGCCGGCGACGGACGTGGTCACGACGACGGTCAGCGCGAGGCCGGCGGCGAGGCCGAAGAAGCGGCCGGTTGTGGCGGCGAGGCGGGTCAGGAGCATGGCGTTCACCACCCGGTCGGACAGGGCCGCGGCCCGCGAGGGCACGCTCCCTCCCGGCGCACGAACGGCCGCGTTCAAGAGTCGAATCGGCACCCGCGCCCAGGCGTCGCGGGCCAACAGCGCGGCGACGACCGCGGCCGGCACGCCGACCCCGCGGCGGGCGAGGCGGGTGGCGAGCAACGCGCGGCCGCGAGCCACGCGGGCGGCGATCGTGCCGGCAGGAGTGCCGGTCAGCTCCGCCGCCTCGCGGCGCGTCTTCCCCTGGAGGTCGCACAGCACGAGCGCGGCGCGGTAACGCTCCGGGAGCCGAGCCAACTCCTCGTCGAGGAGTGGGAGCACGTCGTCCCACGGGCCGGGAGCTGGGGCCGGCGGGTCGGTCTGTGCCAGGTCCGTTTCGCGCGTGCGCCGCCGGCCTGCGGCTGCGCGGGCCTTGCGCGCGGTGCGGCTGGCGACGCCGTAGAGCCAGTTGCCGAGCAGGTGCGGGCGGTCGATCGCCGCGGCCCGGCGGACGAGCACGAGGAACGCGGCCTGGAAGGCGTCCTCGGCGTCGGGGCCGGCGACGCGGCGGCACACGCCCCACACCATCGGCGCGTGCCGGCGCACGAGGGCGTCGAGCGCTACGGGGTCGGCCCCGGCGCGGTAGGCGGTGAGCAGTTGCTCGTCGGACGGCGCGGCGTCGCCCGGCACGCCGCGCCGGAGCCGGCGGACGACCTCGTGGGTCATGCGATGTCCCGTGTGCGGGCGGCGCCCGCGGCTACCAGGGTACTCCCGGAAGTCGGCGGATTGATGCGGCGGTTTTCGCGGGCGGGGTGAGAATCGAACCGCCACGGCGATGATCTTGGGCTACCTCGCGGCGTCGGGGAACAGGCCGAGTCTGCCGAGTAGGGTGCGGAGTTCGATCATGTCCGGGTTGTTGATCCCGAGCGCCGCGACCGTCGCCCGGCCGTTCGGGGTCAGCCCTGACAGCTCGCCCGGCTCGTCCTCGGACTAGGCGAAGTGCTCGTCCCACACGTCTTCGCGGGGGTGGAAGAATCGCACCGGTTCCCCGCTCTCGGGGTCGGGGCCGAGCGCGGCGGCCCATTTGTGGGAGTCGCAGTGGGGGCATGTCAGGGCGAGGTTCGACGGTTCGTTCGAGCCGCCCGCCGCCTTCGGAATGACGTGATCGATCGGGAACGTCGCCACCGGACCGCGGGTCGGCAGGTGACAGTATTCGCACCGGAACCCGGCCCGGGTGGTCACCTCGGCCCGCCGCGCCGCGGAAAACGCGCTCACGCGCCGACCGCCGTCGGGTCGGCGCCGAGCTGGCGCAGGGCGAGTTCGGCCTGCAACCGCTCGATCGACCGCTCCTGGGTGAACGCGACCCACGCCGTCAGCTCCTCCCGCTCCGCGGGCGACAGCGATTCCTTCCGCTCGCCGAGGTCGAGGATGCGGCGGTCGAGGGCGGGCGGGAGGGTGTACCCGGCGACCCGGCGGAGCGCGGCCAGGGCCGAGTTCCAGGCGGGGTCGGTGGCGGGCGGGGCGGACATGGCTCAACCTCCGGGCGGCTCGGGCTTGCGCCCAGTATACCTGCGCACCGCCTCCGCCCCTACCAGCGGCGTCCGACAGGCGAAGTCGCGGCACACGTACACCGTCGGTCGACCGCCCACCGCCGGGCGGTTCGCCAGGAGCGGCAGGATGTCCGTCGGCGCCGGCGATGCGGGGTCGTGGAAGGCGAGTACCTGATGCGGGCGGAAGCGGCTTTGCAACTCCACCAACACCGCTTCCATCTCCGTGTTCATCGGGCCGGCCACCGCGACCTCGTCCACCGGGCCGAGGTGGAAGTCGAGGGCGACGAGCATCTGCCCGAGCGCCGTCGGGTGGTCCTCCATCAGCCCGCGGTAGCCCTTCAGTGTGGCGATTGCCTGCTCGGCGAAGTCGCGGCGGCCGGTCAGCTTGGCGAGGCGGAGCAGCACCGTCACCGCCACCGACGTGCCGCTCGGCGTCGAGCCGTCGTGCTGCTCCTTTGTGCGGGCGATGAGCGGCTCGTGGTCGTCGGCGGTGAAGAAGAACCCGGCGCCGCCCGGGTCGGCGAAGTGCTTCAGCATCACGTCGGCGAGCTCGACCGCGGCGCGGAGGTACTTCGCGTCGGAGCCCGCCTCGTAGAGCGTCACCAGCCCGTCGGCGAGGAAGGCGTAGTCTTCGAGGTAGCCGGCGAGCTTGGCCGCGCCGTCGGCGCTCGCGGAGCGGAACAGCCGGCCGTTCGCGTCGCGGAGGTGCGTCAGGCACCAGTCCGCGGCCTGTGCGGCGGAGTTCGTGAACCGGTCGTCGCGGAACGCGGCGCCGGCCCGCGCGTATGCGGCGATCATCAGCCCGTTCCACGCCGTCAGGATTTTCTCGTCGCGGCCGGGCCACACCCGGGCCGACCGGACCGGGATGAGCTTGCGTTTCACCTCGGCAAGCTTCGCCCGGAAGTCGGACTCACCCATCCCCAGGCGTGCGGCGGCGTCTCCGTCGCTCCGGGCGCGGAAGAGGATGTTGTGCCCCTCGAAGTTCCCCTCCGCGGTGACGCCCCACACGCGACACGCGAACTCGCCGAGTTCGGGGTCGAGTGCGTCGCGGATCTCCGTCTCACTCCAGACGTAAAACTTCCCCTCCTCCCCTTCGCTGTCGGCGTCCTCGGTGCTGAAAAACGCCCCGTCGTCGCTCGTCATGCCGTTGGTCACGTAGTTCAGCGTCTCGCAGGCGACCTGTCGGTAGAACGGGTCGCCGGTGAGCTGCCAGCCCTCGACGTAGGCCAGTGCCAGGAGCGCGTTGTCGTACAGCATCTTCTCGAAGTGCGGGACGAGCCAGCGCTCGTCGACGCTGTAGCGGGCGAAGCCGCCGCCGAGCTGGTCGTACATCCCGCCCCGGGCCATCTTGTCGAGCGTCAGGCGGGCCATGTGCAGCACCTGCGGGTCGCCGAAGCGGTGGGCGAGGCGGAGCAGCACGCGCAGCTCCAGCGCGTGCGGGAACTTCGGGGCGTGGCCGAGCCCGCCGTTCACCGGGTCGAAGTTCCGCTGCATCGAGGCCAGCGCCGCCCGGAGGATGTCTTCCGAGAGGTGCGTGTCGCCGGCCGGCAATTCCGCCGATTGCGCGAGGAACGCCGCCACGTTCTTGCCGACCTCGGCGATGCGGTCGCGGCGGGTCTTCCAGGCGTCGAGGATGCTCGCCAGGAGGGTGCGGAAAGCCGGCTTGCCGTAGTGGGCGTGGCGGTCGTCGGGCGGGTAGTAGGTACCGGCGAAGAACGGCGTCAGGTCTGGGGCGAGGAACACGCTCAGCGGCCACCCGCCGCCCTCGCGGGTGAGGACGTGCAGCGCGTTCATGTAGATGGCGTCGAGGTCCGGGCGCTCCTCGCGGTCCACCTTGATGCAGACGAAGTGCTCGTTGAGCACCGCCGCCGTCGCCGCGTCCTCGAAACTCTCGTGCTCCATGACGTGACACCAGTGGCACGCCGAGTAGCCGACGCTGAGGAAGATCGGGCGGTCGAGCGCCCGGGCGCGTTCCAGCGCCTCGGTGCCCCACGGGTACCAATCGACGGGGTTGTTGGCGTGCTGGCGGAGGTACAGGCTCGTCTCGGTCGCCAGCCGGTTCGGGGGCATGGGAGCGCTCCCGCAGACGTGAACAACGGAATGGGATTTTAGCCCGAAGGGGTTGGATTCCGTAGCCGCGGCGGCCCGGAGCTACGGAATCCAACCCCTTCGGGCTAAAGACATCGCGAGCCCGAGTGCCTACGGCCCCACGCGCTTCAGCGACTCCTTCTTCCCCTTCGAATCCTCGGTCTCCAGTAGGTTGTCGCCTAGCTTGAGGATGACCAACTCCTCGGTCACCGCCTTCTCGCCGATCTTCACGCTGATCTTCAGCTTCTGCCCGGTCACCGTGTACGTCCCCTCCCACGTCTCGGTCTTGCCGCCGACCCCGGCCTTCAGCACGAACTTGCCGCCGCGGGCGAACTCGACCACCGACGCCGCGTCCTTCTTCGCTTCCACCGGCTCCCACTTGCCGATCAGCTTCGCCGGGTCGATCGGCGAGTCCTTCTCCTGGCCGGCCGCGCCGCCGCCCGCCGCCACCAGGATCGCCGCAAACCCCGCCGCACACAGTACTCGTGTCATCGTCGGTCCTCCAAGTCGTGTGGACCCTCGTCCCCTGGTGCAACTGCCGGGCCGCCGACCCCGAGCCCTCGGATCACCCACGGCAGCGTCAGCCCCTGGCCGACGAGCGTGGCGAAGATCACCCAGAACGTCAGGAACTGGATCAGGTCGCGGTGCGGGAACGGCTTGCCGCCGATGTCCGGTAGCGCCAGCGCCGCCGCCAGTGACACCACCCCGCGCATCCCCGTCCACCCGACCACGAACACCGCCCGCGGCGGCGGGTACGGCGTCGGGACGCCGAACAGCACCCGGTCGAGCCAGCGCGGGACGTAGGCGCCCGGGTACATCCACACCAGCCGCGCCGCGATCACCGCCGCGCTCACGGCGGCGGCGTAGCCGAGCAGGTCGAGCGGGTCGTAGCCGTCGCTCAGTCCGTCGAGTACGGGGCGGAGTGCGAACCCGATCAGGATGAAGATCAGGCTGTTGAGCAGGAACTCGATCCACTCCCACACCGCCCGCGCCTCGTCGTACAGCACCGGGGTGAACACGTCCTCGCACCGCGTCCCGACGTACAGCCCGGCCGCCACAGCCGCCAGCACGCCCGAGACGTGCAGGTGCTCGGCCGGCAGGTACACGGCGAACGGCGTCAGCAGCGTGATCGTGATCGTCAGCTTGCTGTCCGCCAGGTCGCGGCGGTCGAGCCAGTTGTGCAGGCGGATGGCCAGCCACCCGCCGGCTAGCCCGATGGCGACGCCGCCGAGCGACACGGCGACGAACTGCGCGCCCGCATCGGCGACCGAGAACGTCCCGGCCGCCGCCACGACCGCCACCCGCAGGACCACCAGCGCCGAGGCGTCGTTCACCAGGCTCTCGCCCTCGAGCAGCGTCACGACCATCGGCGGCACCCGCAGCCGGCGGGTGACGGCCACGGCGGCGACCGCGTCCGGCGGCGACACGATCGCCCCGAGCGCGACCGCGACCGGCCACGGCAGGCCGATCAGGTGGTGCGCCACCGCCGCGACCACCGCCGTCGTGAACAGCACCAGCCCGACGGCGAGGAGCAGGATGGGGCGCAGGTACTTGCGGAAGTCCGCCCACTCGGTCTGGAACGCCGCCGCGTAGAGCAGCGGCGGGAGGAACAGAAGCAGCACCAGCTGCGGGTCGAGCCGGACCGGCGGGAGCCACGGCTGGAGGCCGAGGAGCAGCCCGCCGACGACGAGGAGGATCGGGTACGGCACGCCGACGCGCCGCGCCGCAATTCCCAGCCCGACCGCGACCGCCAGGAGCGAGAGGACCAGTTCGACCGGGTGAAGCACGCACGACCCCCGTGGGCGGGAGAGGAACTGCCGGTGTACAGAGACCGACCGTCGGGGAGAAGTGTTCGGCGCGGAGCCGCAGGCGACGGTGAAGTGGGGCAATCTGGGTCGGCTTCGCGGCCAGCGGGAGGCGAAAATGCCGGTCGTCCGGTCTGCCGAAATTGATGAGACGGGCGGCGCGAGGTAAAGTACACTCGATTGACTCTGCAACGCCCGAGTCCGTGATGTCTCCCCCGCCCGACAAACCCATCCTCCCCGCGCACCCGGACGACGGCGCCACCGTCGCCCGCACGTCCGCCGCCCCGCCCCCGCCGGACGACGACGAGGACGGCCGCACCCGCACCGCCGGCGGGTGGAAGGCGGTCGTCATGCACACCATGACGTACCGCGCCGGCCAGCCCGCCCCCAGCGGGTCCGGGCCGCCGTCCGGCCGGCTCATCCGCGACCTCGACCACTGGGTCGAGATCAACCGCGAGGTGATCGACGTCGGCGAGTACAAGCTGCTGCGGTCGATCGGCACCGGGGCGTTCGGGTCGGTCTGGGAGGCGCACAACTTCGACACCGGCGAGCACGTCGCCATCAAGTTCCTGTCGGCCGGCGACGACAAGTGGGTGGCGATGCTCGGCGAGGTGAAGTTCCTCCAGGCGCTGGAGGGGACGCACGGCATCGTCACCGTCAAGCAGGTCCGCCGCGGGTCCGACGAGCAGCCGCCGTACTACGTCATGCCGCTGGCCAACGCCGGGTCGCTCGCCGACCGGGTAAAGGAGGCGAAGGCCGCCGCCGCCGCTGTCTCGCCGCCGAAGCGGCCGCAGCCCGTGGTGCCGGCGGCCGAGGCGGTGCGGCTGTTCACCCGCGTCGCCGAGGCGCTCGCCGCCGTCCACCGCCGCGGCATCCACCACTGCGACCTGAAGCCGCGGAACGTGCTCCTCCACCAGCCCGACCCCGCCCACCCCGCCGAGCCGCTCATCGCCGACTTCGGCCAGGCCCACCTCGCCACCGACGACACCCCGGCCCTCGGCACGTTCTTCTACATGCCGCCCGACCAGGCCGACGCGGCGCTCAAGAGAGCCCGTTCGGACAGCTCGTGGGACGTGTACGCCCTTGGTGCGCTCCTGTACGAACTGTTGACCGGAGAGCCGCCGCGGCGCGAGGAGTCGCTGCTGCGCACCATCAAGCGGACCGAGCACCTGGACACGAAGCTGGCCGCGTACCGCGACGGCGTCCTCGCCGCGCCGGCACCTTCCGCCCACCGGGAACTCGTGGACCCGCTGCTGGCCGACGTCATCGACCGGTGCCTCGCCACCGACCCGGCCCGCCGCCCGCGCGACGCCGGGGCGGTGGTCGCGCTCCTGAAGAAGCGGGCGTGGTGGCGGAAGCTCCGCGGCCCGCTGACGGTCGGGGCGGCGGCCACCCTCGTGTTCGTACTCGTCATCACCAGCGTCAGCGCGATCGCCGCCCGCGAGGTTTACAAGAACACGACCGACGAGGTCGGCCGCGAGATCGACGGGAGCCTGACGCGGACCGCGTGGTACGGGAAGGGGGCGATCGAGCGGACGCTCCAGGGCCACGTCACGTTCGTCGAGTGGTACGCCGAGTTGGAACCGGACGTGCGTCAGAAGCTGATCGCCGCCGCCGACCGGGCTGCTGCCGCCCCGACCCCTGAGGCCGCGTTCGACGCCGTCGGCGACCGCACCGACTTCGACAAGCTGGTGACGGATGTTCACGAGGACGTGGCCACGCGGTGGCCCGGGGTGACCGGGCGCACGGTAGCATTGCTAGTGGTCGCCGGTGACACCCCGGGCGGCGACACCCCGGCGCGCGGGTACACGCTTGCCCGGGCCGGCGGGGCGCACCCCCCGGCCGCGGACCGCGCCGCCCCCGACCAGCGGAAGAACTACCGCACCGACTGGTCGTTCCGCGACTACTTCACCGCCACCGGGAACCGGTATGCCGAGGAGGGGCGGCCGCACCGATCTGGTCACGCCGATCTGGTCCGGGAAGGCCCGCGGCGAGGGGCGGGTGGTCGGCCTGCTGTCCGTCGGGCTCGACGTGAAGCGGCACCTGAAAGAGCTGATCGACATGCCCGACAGCATGCTGCGCGAGGACCAGGAGATCGCCAAGAAGCTGACGGCGTATGTGGTGAACGACCGCGGGGCGTGGGTGTGGCACGAGGCCGGGATGCCGCCGTTAGAGGCGGACACCGCGGCGGGCCGGCCCCGGGACCCGGACAACCTGACCGTACTCGCCGGGCGGCTGGCCGCAGAGCGCGGGGACAACCCGGACGACCTCGTCCCGTGGGCGAGCGCGGCCAAGGGGATGACACCCGGGGCGGACCGGTACACCGACCCGCTGGAACTGGCGGCGGGGAAGGGCGGGCGGCCGCTGATCGCCCACACGCTCACGTTCCGCCCGTTCGAGTACAGCGGTTACGGCGACCTCAAGGGGCGCGAGTGGGGGTTCGTGGTCCAGGTGCCCGAGGAGGTCGCGCTCCGCCCGGTGGAGCGGCTCAAGCGGCAACTCGTGTGGGCCGGGTCGATTCTGGTCGCCACGCTCGCCGGGCTGGCCATAGTATTGTGGGTGTGGTTGTTCCGACTGCTCCGCGGGTGGGAGTTCGCGGGTCATGGCTGAGCTGGAAGCGATCACCGACATTCGACCGACTAAGGACAAGCCGCACGTCGCCCCGGCCCAGTACACCCGGCGGTTCGCACTCGCGCCCGGGAAGCAGTTCCGGCTCGGCCGCGACGAGGCGAAGATGGACTTCGCCGTCCCCGAGGACGACCAGGTCTCGCGGTACTACGCGAACGTCACCTACGACGCGGGCAAGGCCCGGGTGGGGCGCCGCGGCCCGGTCCCGCCCGACTACCCGGACGCGTCGGTCAACAAGATCGTCGTCCGCGACCCGAAGGCCCGCGACCGGTTCCTGGACGTGACCGAGTGGGACGTGGGGCCGGGCGAGTCGTTCTGGATCGGGCAGACCCAGTTCACCCTCCGCGGCGACAACGACAGCGGCCCCGAGTCGCCGATCGACGCCACCGTCGCCGCCCGCCAGGAGGAGCGCACCCGGGCGCAGCTTGAGGAGATCGCCTTCACCCAGCCGGCAACGGTGCTGAAGGCGATGGAGCAGCTGCCGAACACCATCCGCGCGGCGACGACCGAACAGGGACTGTTCCGGCAGATGCTCCGGGTCATCATGGAGGCGCTGCCCCGGGCCGACGCGGCCGGGATCGTCCGCATCCCGCCGGACAACCCGCCGGGCGAGCGGCGGCTGGCGACGGTCGAGGCGAACGTCCGCCCGACGGCGGCGCTCGGCGCCGGGTTCGCCCCGTCGCGGCGGCTGGCACACAAGGCGATCCTGGAGCGGAGGCGGAGCTGCCTCCACTGCTGGTCCACCGACCCGACCGACTCGGGCAGCGGCCAGGAGATGACGCTGGCCGCCCAGCCGATGGGCGCGAACCAGACGCCGTGGGCCGTCTGCACCCCGTTCCAGGACAGCTCGAAGTTCGCGCTGTACGTCTCGGGCCGGGTCAGCGGCCAGTGGAACGCCCTCGGCAAGGCCGGGCAGGACAAGGTCGTCGCCGACCTGACCCAGTACCAGAAGACGATCGAACTCATTGTCGGGCTGATCGAGACGACCCTGCGGATGAACCGGTTGTCGAAGCAGAACAGCGTTATCAAGCAGGCGTGGCACCGCGAGCTGTGGCCGTTCATGGACCAGCCGGAGAAGCTGGAGGCGGTGCTAGAGCCGAAGGTCAAGGAGGTGACCATCCTGTTCTGCGACCTGCGGGGCTACTCCAGCGACGTGTGGCGGACGAAGGACGACCTGCTCGCGGCGTGGCAGAACATCTCGCTGGCGCTGGACACGATGAGCAGCACGGTGACCGACTTCGGGGGGGTGGTGAGCGGGTTCCGGGGCGACGCGGTGCTGGCCTTCTGGGGCTGGCCGGAGCCGAAGGACCGGCAGGTCGAGTCCACCTGCCAGGCGGCGTTCCGCATCTGGAGCCGGCTGATCCAGCGGGGGATGCGGTGCGGCCTCGGGGTGACGCACGGGGCGACGCTCGCCGGCCGGCTGGGGGCGCACGACCTCGCCGTCGTGGACCTGTACGGCCCGGTGGTGAACCTGGCGTTCCGGCTGGAGTCGATGACCAAGGCGTTCGGGGTGGGGGTGATCGTGAGCCAGCCGGTGGCCGACCGGCTGGAGGGGGACACCGGCAAGCTCCGCACCCGGGCGCTCGGGAACGTGATCGCCAAGGGGTTCCCGGACCCGGTGCCGGCGTACGAGCTGTACTCGACGGACACCCCGCCGATCCAGGAGTTCCAGCGGCCGTTCTGGCACGCGGCGGTGGACCAGTTCAACGCCGGGGAGTGGGCCGACGCGTACCGGGCGCTGGAGGAGTCGTTCCCGGACGACCCGGCGAGCCAGTGCCTGCGGCGGGTGATGAACGCGCTGGGGACCGGCGACGACGAGCTGCGGCCGCCGCCCGACTGGGCGAAGCACCGGTCCTTCGTCCCGGCCGAGCCGCCGCGGGACGTCTGACACGGCGGGCGGAAGGGTGAGGGGGCGAGGGGGTGAACCTTTCACCCCCTCGCCCCCTCACCCCTTTCAGGGCTTTATGGTGGAGGCGACGATGGCCGACCGTCCGAAGTGGTTCCAGACGACCGCGATCGACTACCCGAACAGCCGCCCGCACATCGGCACGGCGTTCGAGAAGGTCGGGGCGGACGTGCAGGCCCGCTACCGGCGGATGGAAGGTTACGACGTGTTCTTCCTGATGGGGAATGACGAGAACACGGTGAAGGTGAGCAAGCGCGCCGCCGAACTCGGGCTCGACACGCAGGCGTACTGCGACGACATGGCCCGCCAGTTCCGCGAGGTGTGGGACGCCCTGGACATCAGCTACGACGTGTTCGTGCAGACCAGCACCGAGCGGCACAAGGAGTGCGCGCGGGCGTTCATCCAGAAGGTGAACGACGCCGGGTACATCTACAAGGGGAGCTACGAGGGCTGGTACTGCGACGGGTGCGAGTCGTTCAAGACCGAGAAGGAGCTGGAGAACGGCAATTGCCCGATCCACAAGCGGCCGGTGACGAAGCGCTCGGAGCCGTGCCACTTCTTCAAGCTGTCCGCGTTTACCGACCGGCTCTTGAAGTTTTACGAGGAGAACCCGGACTTCATTCAGCCCGAGAGCCGCCGGAACGAGATCATCAGCCTCATCAAGACCGACGGCCTGTACGACGTGAATATTACGCGCCGCGGCGAGGCGTGGGGCATCCGCGTGCCGTTCGACCCGGAGTTCACCATCTGGGTGTGGTTCGACGCGCTGCTGACGTACATCACCGGCATCGGCTACGGCGACGACCGGGCGATGTTCGACAGGTTCTGGCCGTGTGACACGCATTTCATCGGCAAGGACATCACGCGGTTCCACTGCGCTCTGTGGCCGGCGATGCTGTGGGCCGCCGGCGAGAAGCCGCCGACGAAGGTGTTCGGCCACGGGTTCGTGAACTTCGCGGGGGACAAGATCAGCAAGTCCCGCCTGGAGGAGTTGAAGAAGAAGGGGCTGGATTACCTGCTGGAGCCGATGGAGATCATCCGGAAGTTCTCGGCCGAGGCGTTCCGGTACTACTTCCTGCGGGAGTGCCCGTACCCGTCGGACGGGGAGATCAGCCCGGACCGGTTCATCGACGTGTTCAACAGCGAGCTGGCGAACAACCTCGGGAACCTGCTCAGCCGGACGATCACGATCCCGACCAAGAACTACGGCGGGTCGCTCCCGGATACGGCCGGCAAGACGCCCGAGCCGGTGGTGCCGGGGCTCGATCTGGCGGCGTTCGTCGAGACGGTGCGCGGGCACGTCGAGGCGTGCCGGTACAACCTGGCGCTCCAGACGATTGTGCAGGACTTCCTCACGCCGACGAACCAGTACCTCGAGGCGAACGCCCCGTGGAAGCTGGTGAAGACGGACAAGGACGCCGCGGCGCGGGTGCTATTCAACGCGGTGCAGTCGTTGCGGGTGGCGAGCATCCTGCTCAAGCCGTTCATCCCGCGGTCGGCGGAGGCGATCTACACGAGCTTCAACTTTCCGAAGCCGTGGGCGGAGGTGCGGTACACCGACGCCGCGGTGCTGTCGGCGCAGCCGGACGACCTGCGCGTCACCGCCGAACTCGTGGACGGCAAGCCTAAGCCGCTGTTCCCGCGCATCGGCTGAGTGCCGGTATATAGTGGCCGGCTGGCCGACCGCGATTCGGATCGCAAAAGGCACGGCCGGCAAGCCGGCCGCTATATACCAATCCCCGCCCTCCCCCCCCCGACCGGACCCCGTCCTGCCCCCCCGCCCCGNNGCCCACCCCGAGGGGTGGGCTGCGGTTCGCCGTCTCGCTCGACCCCAAGTACGGTGGGCCGCTCAGCGGACGCGTGCTCGTCGCCGTCGGGCCGAAGAGCGGGACGCCGGACTTCACCGAGTACAAGCCGCCGGTCCTCCCTGTCCTCGGCGCGGATGCCACGCTCGGCGCCGCCCGCACCGCCACGCTCGGCGACACTTCGGACGCGTTCCCGATCACGCCAGCGCTCAACCAACTGCCGGCGGGCGAGTACACGGTGCAGGCGATCCTCGCCACGAACCGCGACATCAACCTCCCGGACGCGCCCGGCAACTACTGCTCCGCCGTGATGAAGGTGAAGCTCGACCCGGCCGCGGGTGCGGTCGTGCCGCTCACGCTCGACCGCACGTTCGCCGAGCCGAAGTCGAAGGACACGGCAACGCACCGGTTCCTCAGCCTGCCGTCGAAGCGGTTGTCGGACTTCTACGGGAGGCCGATGGCGTACCGCGTCGGCGTCGTGCTGCCGCCGAACTTCGAGAAGGAGCCGGACAAGCGCTACGGGCTCATCGTGGACGTCGGCGGGTTCGGCACGCGCTACACCGCGGCGCGGCAGATGCAGCCGGACGCGCGGTTCGTGCAGGTGGTGCCCGACGGCGCCGGGCCGTTCGGCGACCCGTACCAGGTGAACTCGGCGAACAACGGCCCCTGCGGCGACGCGCTCGTCACCGAGGTCATCCCGTACCTCGAAAAGGCGTTCCGCTGCGGCGGCGCGGGCAAGCGGTTCACCTGCGGCGCCAGCACCGGCGGGTGGGTGTCGCTGGCGCTCCAGGTGTTCTACCCGGACGTGTTCAACGGCTGCTGGAGCCAGTGCCCCGACTCGCTCTCGTTCGAGCGGTTCGAGCTCATCGACATCTACACCGACCGCAACGCCTTCGTGAACCGCTACGGCTTCGAGCGGCCGAGCACGCGCACACTCGACGGCGACATCATTTCCACCGTGCGCCACGAGGCGCAGCTCGACCGCGTGCTGGGGAAGGGCGGGCGGTGGGAGCTCGGCGGGCGCGACTGGGCGAGCTGGAACGCGGTATACGGCCCGCGTGGCACCGACGGCCTGCCGGTGCCGCTGTGGGACGGGAAGACCGGTGAGATCAACAAGACAGTGCTGGAGCACTGGAAGAAGTACGACCTGACGAAATATGTCGTGGCGAACTGGAAGACGCTCGGCCCGAAGCTCGCCGGCGGAAAGGTGAACGTGTGGGTCGGCGACGCCGACGACTACTTCCTGAACGCGGGGGTCCACAAGTTCAAGGCGGCGGTCGGGCTGCTGCGCGAGCCGACGTTCGACGGCCGCATCCTCATCGAACTGCGTGGCACGCACCGCAGCGGCGGGTGGACGCGCCGCGAACGGCTCGACGCGATGGCGGCGCGCGGCGGGCTGTAGCCGTGGCGAGCCCTGTGAGGGGACGAGTGCTCAAGACAAAGAGACTGGACAGGATAACAGGATGAACAGGATCGCACCCCACCGTGGGTTCGGCATCCTGTTATCCTGTCCGGTCTTCTCGGCCCTCGAAACCCCGGCGGCTTACAGGGCTCGCCGCGCGACAAGGGTCGCGCCGTCGCGTATCATTCTCTCATGCGGCTCGCACTCCGTCTCCTTCCTTTCTCCACCGCCGACGGCGCCACCAACATGGCCGCCGACGAGGCGATGCTGGAATCGGCGTCCGCCGGCGTGGCGTCGCTGCGGTTCTACACGTGGACCGAGCCGACGCTGTCGCTCGGCTACTTCCAGCCCGCCGAGGCCCGCGCCGAGACGCCCGGCGTGGACTGGGTGCGCCGGTCGACCGGTGGCGCGGCGATCCTCCACCACCACGAGCTTACCTACGCCCTGGCGCTGCCGCCGGGTGCCGACTGGCACACCGGCGAGTCGTGGGTGTGCCGGATGCACCACCTTCTCCGCGACGAGCTCGCCGCCGCCGGTCTCGCCGCCCACGCCGTCGTCTGCGGCGAGGAGCGGAAGCTCGGCGAGGTGCTGTGCTTCTTCGACCAGACGGCCGGCGACCTGCTCGTCGACGGGGCGAAGGTGGCCGGCAGCGCCCAGCGGAAGTGGAAGGGGGCGTTGTTGCAGCACGGCAGCATCCTGCTCCGCCGCAGTCTGCACGCCCCGCACCTCGCCGGTATCCACGACTTCGCCGGCCGCGACCTGTTCACCCCCGAAGCGCTCGCGGCGCGGCTGGCGGCGCGCGTCGCGGTGGCCGCCGGGTGCGACGCCGAGCCCGGGGACTGGACGCCGCTCGAACGCGCTCGCACGGTAAAGATCCGCGCCGACAAGTACGCCGACCCCGCCTGGAACGGCAAGCGCTGAGTCCGGCGTGGCTGTTGTCGGCCGGCGCACGGCTTCAGTCGGCTGAGGGACACCAACCGTCACGCGACGGGGGGCTGGAATGACCGGCGGGAACCGGGTGCGGCCCGTGTGCATCTGCGGTGCGGCGGCTCCCCCGGACGAGAACGGGGTGTGCCCCGGGTGCCGCCGGGTGTTTCCCGGGGCCGCCCCCTCGGGCGGCCCCGTCCCGACGGACCTGATCGCGCGGCTCGCCCGCAACGAACAGGGATCGGTCCCACCGCCGCAACCGTGGCGGATCCTGTTCGGCAGCGGAACCGTGACCGGCGTGCTCATGATGGGCGGGGCCGTCGCCTGGTTCGGCTTCGGCCTCCTGGCGGGGCGGATCTTCTTCTACCCGCCCATCCTCTTCGGCATGGGCGCCCTGGCGGTCCTCCGGGACGTGTGCGGGGTCGACGACCGATACTAGTTCGTGGGGGCGTCACGCCGGGCAACCGACCGCCACCAAATCACCCGCCCCGCCGCTTTCCCTTCCCTCTGGCGGGACGTGGGTTAGAATGGACCCCACCCGCCGAACAGGACACCCCGCCGCATGCCGCTGGATTGGTCCCCGCTTACCGACTTCCTCGCCCGCCACGACCGCCCGCTCCTGATGACCCACATCCGGCCGGACGCCGACGGGCTCGGGGCGCAGTTGGCCCTCCGCGACGCGCTGGTGCGCCTCGGGAAGAAGCCGCGGGTGGCGATCGCCAGCAAGCTTCCGCCGCGGTACGAGTTCCTCGACCCGCGGCGCGAGGTGATCGAGGACTTCCGCGGCCACGGCGAGGCGTTCGCCGACTGCGACGGCGTTGTGGTGCTCGACACCGGCACGTACAACCAGCTAGGCGACTTCGGCGACTACCTGAAAACCCGCCCGGTCCCCCGCGCCGTGGTGGACCACCACCGGACCCAGGACGACCTCGGCGGGTTAAAGTTCGTAGACACCACGGCGGAGTCTACCGGCCGGTTGGCGTACGAGATCACCCGGGCGCTCGGGCTGACGCCGACGCCGGTCGCGGCGAACCACCTGTTCATGGCCGTCGCCACCGACACCGGCTGGTTCCGCCACCCGAACGCGACCGCGGCGACGTTCGCGCTGGCGGCCGAGCTCGTGGCCCTCGGGGCGAACCCGACCGACCTGTACGAGCGGCTGTACGAGGCCGCCCCGCTGGCCCGGCTGAAGCTCACCGGCGTGGCGATCGACCGGCTGAAGACGCGGGTCGGCGGGCGCGTGGCGTACACCGAGATCATGCTGGCCGACTACGCCGCTACCGGGGCGGTGCCGGGGGATACGGAAGACCTCATCACGTTCCCGCGGAGCGTCGAGAACGTGGAGGTCGCGCTGGTGTTCATCGAGCAGCCCGGCGGCGGCACGAAGATCAGCTTCCGGGCGCGGGCGCTGGACGTGTCGAAGCTGGCCGAGCGGTTCGGCGGCGGCGGTCACAAGCTCGCCAGCGGCGCCCGGGTCGAGCGCCCGCTGCCGCAGGTGCGCGACGAGGTACTGTCCGCGGTCGAGGCGGCGCTGGCCGCGGCCTGACGCGAACAATCGGAGCCTGCCGGTCGGCCGGGCGGTGGCGCCCGGCTCTTGTCCCCCGAGTGTTACTCCGCACAGGAGTCTCGCATGTCCGACACCCCTGCCGCCCCTGCCCCGCGGTTCACCCTGCGGCAGCTCCCGCTCCCGGCCAAACTCGTCCTCTCGACGTTCCTGCTCGCCGTCGGCGTCGGTTACACGTCGGCGATGGTGCAGCTGCACATGCAGCACGGCGAGCGCGACGGGAAGCCGCTGCCGACGGTTCAGAACGTCGTCGCCGTCTTCGCGGGGAAGGTGTGGAAGAACGAGGACGAGCCGCTGGTGCGCACGGCGAGCAAGTTCGAGGTGCTCGTGATGGGCGACAAGGACGGGAGCATCGTCGGCAGCAACATGGCCCCGGCGTTCTTCAAGTTCGACGGTGCCGACTACAAGAAGCAGGCCGCCGACCCGGCCCGAAAGCCGAAGCTCGACCAGGAGCGCGAGGGCGAACGGAAGGCGCTGGTGGCGTGGGCCAACGCCGCGCCCGAGGCGCGCGAGGTGGCGTACCAAACAAACAGCTTCACGCTCCCGAAGGAGCTGGCCAAACAGGTCGTCACGCCCGGCTTCACCGACCGGGCCAACCCGGGGACGGTGAAGGTGAAGTCGATCATTAAGGAACGCTGCCTCCGCTGCCACGAGGCGGGCGCCGACGTGGGCCACATCCCGCTGACCAACTACGACGACCTCGCCAAGTACTTGCCGGTGAACGTGGTCGTGCCCCCGGGCGGCGGGTACGTCGATTCCGGCCGGCAGATCAGCCTCGAAAAGCTCACCCAGTCCACGCACGCCCACCTGCTCAGCTTCGCCGTGCTGTTCGCCTGCACCGGACTGGTATTCGCGTTCACCGGCCTACCGGGGGTCGTCCGCGGCACGGTCGGGCCGCTCGTGCTGGTCGCCCAGGTCGCGGACATTTCGTGCTGGTGGCTGGCCCGGCTGCCCGAACCCTACGGCCCGGCGTTCGCCTACGCCATCATGGGCACCGGCGCCGCCGTGGGGCTCGGGCTCGCCGCGCACATCATCTTCGGCCTGTTCGGCATGTACGGGCCGAAGGGGAAGGCGGTGCTGGTGCTCATGTTCGCGGTCGCGGCCGGCGGCGGCGGGGCGGTGTGGAAGAACACCATCGAGCCGTACCTCGCGGCCGAGAAGGCGAAGGCCGAGCAGAAGGCCGCCGAGGAGCTCAAGCGGCTCAACGACGAGAAGGCGAAGGCCGGCAAGAAGGACGACGGCGATGGGAATAAGGTGGACGTGCCGCCGGCCGGCGGGTCGTCGGGGCTGGAGCGCGTGCTGATCGGGTCGTGGAAGGACGGCGCGTGGGTGAAGGACGGGAAGGTGCCGGACGGCGGCATGGTGCGGGCGTTCTTCGACAAGGAGAGCGAGTTCAAGGATCTCCTGAAGGAAGACAAGGCCGAGGCCGAGAAACTCGTCCCGCAGCGCGAGGGCGAGCGGGAGGGGTTGCTCGCGTGGGCGAAGGCCGCGCCGGACGTGCGGAAGAAGGCTTACGACGACAACGCCTTCCCGCTCCCCGAGGCGGTCGCCGGCAAGCCGACGCCCGAGTTCACCGACATGGACGGAAAGCGGCTGAAGGTGCAGTCTCTGATCGAGTCTCGCTGTCTGACGTGCCACGCCTCGGATAGCAATGTGCCGCTCGACACTTACGCGGGGCTATCGAAGTTCTTCGCCCCCGCGCCGGCGGCCGCTGTGACAGCGCCGGCCGCCAACACGCCCATCCCGATGGCGAAGGAGTAGGTCTTCCGCCCCTCGCGGCGGTGTGCCGCCGCGAGGGGCGTCAGTCCGGCCGCCACATCCGGTCCTGCGCCCGCTCGCGGTTGCGGCGGAAGATGCCGGGGGTGACGTTCATCGGCGCCGCGACCGCCTCCGGCTTCCGCGAGAAGAAGTTCACGTTCAGCGCCGCGTCGAGCTTGTCGTAGAGCCGGTCGATGAGGTTCTTTTCCGGCCCCGGGATCGGTGGGAACGCCGAGATCGGGGCGATCACCTGCCTCGGGTTGATCCCGGTCCCCTTGAACACGTCGAGCGGCCGGCTCGGGTCGTAGGGCCGGCTGAGCGGGTCGGCGGCCGGCGGGAGCATCTTCCCGACCGGCTGTGGCGCCGACCCGGCGAGGTTGAACCCGCTCCCGACCACCTGTCCGGGCATCGAAGCCGTCGCCCCGCCGCCGGCCCGCGTGGTGCTGATCCCGCCGGTGGCGGTCCCGCTCTGCGCCGGGGCCGTCCCGGCCGCGGCGCCGAGCGCCGCGACTGCCAGCAGGCGTCGCATCCGACTCCCCCCAACGGACCGATGGATGGCGGCGATATGCCGCGGGCCGGGCGGGGAGTCAAGCAAAAACTTGGCGACCGGCCGGCGTGAGCCGGTTGGTCGTTGTGCTAGGCATCTGAGCGACGGACGAACGGCCCGACGGGCCGCGACCGCCAGGGAGCGGCCGAAGCCCAATGCGGGCCGCAATCGCAGAGGGTGGGTTCGGCCGCCGCTTCCTGGCGGTCGCGGCCCGTCGGGCTTCCAGTTCACCGCGGAAGCACTCGGCGCAACGACCAGCCGGCTCACGCCGGCCGGTCGCCCGCTACACCGCCACCGCCCGCCCGGTCTTCACCGATTCGATTTCGCGGTGGCACAGCACCAGCGCGTCGCGCGCCAGCTGCCCGCTCAGCAGGTCCGGCTCCGTCCCGGCCTTCACCCCATCGACCGCCGCCTGGATCTCGTCCGCGAACGCTGCCAGCGGGTCGCCGCCGCCTGCGAGCTGCGGCTGCGTCGTCTGGCCGTCGGCGGTGAGGAGGGTCAGCGGCGGGCCGCCGGCGCTGTACACCAGCGACGCCTTCTCCAGGTAAATCTCGTACCCGTGCGTGAACGGCCGCCCGCTCATGCACACGGCCCCGCTCGAGCACGTCACCGCCGGGCCGCCGGGGCCGTACAGGTACGACGTGGTGAGGTACGTCACCGCCCCGTTCGTCACCGTGCCGACCGCGAACACCTCCTTCGGCACGCCGCACAGTAGACCGATGAAGTGCGTGTCGTGGATGTGCAGGTCCACCGCCGGGCCGCCGGTCTTGGCCGCGTCGCCGATGTCGGCCGACCAGTCCGGCATGGCGATCACGCGCGTGAAGTGTGCCCCGAGGAGCTTGCCGTATTTCCCGCGGCGGACCGCCTCGGCGGCGTACTTGAACTCGGGGAAGAACGGCAGCACGTGCGCCACCATGAGCAGCTTGCCGGCCTTCTTCGCGGCGGCGACCATCACGTCGGCGTCGGCCGGCGACAGGGCGATGGCCTTCTCGACGAGGACGTGCTTGCCGGCGGCGAGCGCCTGGAGCACCAACGGCGTGTGCTGGTCGGTGACGGTGCAGATGTCGATGAGGTCGATGTCCGGGTCGGCGAGCATGTCGGCGAACGCCGGGTACGTCTTGACGCCGGTGAGGTCTACGCGGCCGGGCTCGGGGCCGAAGTTGCCGCGGGTGTTCGTCCAGTCGCCGGCGAGCTTGGCCGGGTCGCGGCTGCACACGGCAGCGACCTTCGCGCCCGTCAGTCGCTGCGCCGCGAGGAAGTGGATGCGGCCCATGAACCCGATGCCCACGATCCCGATACGGACCATCGTCGGTGTCTCCTGCGGTTCCGGCCCCGCCGGAGGCGGGCGGGTGGCGTCAGGATACGGGCGGCGGGGCGCGGGTCAGCGGCCGGCGTCGAGCACCTCGCGGACCTTGCCGGCGAGGGCGTCCGGGCCGAACGGTTTCTGGAGGAACGCCACCTGGGCTTCCGTCACCCCGTGGCGGACGACCGCGTCGTCGGTGTACCCGGACAGGTACAACACGCGCAGCCCGGGCCGGGTCTCGGCCAGCCGGGCGGCCAACTCCCGGCCGCCGAGCCGCGGCATCACCACGTCGGTGACGAGCAGGTCGATCGGCCCGGGGTGGCGGGCGGCGGTGGCCAGGGCGGCGGCCCCGTCCGCGGCCTCGACGACGTGATACCCCTTGGTGCGGAGGACGCGGGCGGCCAGCTCCCGCACCGCCTCTTCGTCCTCCACCAGGAGGACCGTCTCCCGCCCGCCCGGTGCCCGGTCGGGTAGCGCCACCCCGACCCGCGACCCGGGGGCTTCGTCCGCGGCCGGGAGGTACACCTCGAACGTCGTCCCGGTCCCGACCTCGCTCGTCACCTCAATGTGCCCGCCGCTCTGCTTGATGATCCCGTACACGGTGGCGAGCCCGAGCCCGGTCCCCCGGCCCTCGCCCTTGGTGGTGAAGAACGGTTCGAACACCCGGTCCGCGACCGCCCGGTCCATCCCGGCCCCGGTGTCGGTCACGGCCAGCCGGACGTAGTTCCCCGGCCGGACCTCGGGCCGGAACTCGGCGTAGGCCTCGTCCAGGGTGGCGTTGCCGGTCTCGACCGTGAGCCGGCCGCCGGTCGGCATGGCGTCGCGGGCGTTCACCGCCAGGTTCATCACCACCTGCTCCAGCTGTCCGGGGTCCACCCGGACCCGACGGACGGCCGGGGCCAGGGTGAGGGCGAGCTCGATGTCCTCGCCGAGCAGCGGGCGGAGCATCCGCCCGAGGTCGGCGAGGAGGGCGTTCGGGTCGATCAGCTTCGGCTGGAGAACCTGCTTGCGGCTGAACGCGAGGAGT
This sequence comes from bacterium, assembly GCA_017308215.1. GTDB lineage: Bacteria > Planctomycetota > Planctomycetia > Gemmatales > Gemmataceae > Urbifossiella. Next base: position 40,212 of record JAFKFQ010000449.1, read on the forward strand.
TGGCGGGTGAGCCCGGCGGCCCGCCGCCCGGCCTTGCCGATCTCCTCGACCAGCGGGCGGGCGTCCGGCCGGTCGTCGAGCATGCCGTGGAGGAGCTCGGCGAACCCGGTGATGACGGTGAGGAGGTTGTTGAAGTCGTGCGCCACCCCGCCGGCCAGCCGGCCGACCGCCTCCATCTTCTGCGCCTGCCGGAGGTGCTCCTCCAGCGTCTTCCGCCCGGTCACGTCCACCTGCACCCCGACGAAGTGGGTGAGCGCCCCGGCCCCGTCGCGGACCGGGGAGACGGACAGCTCGTTCCAGAACGGGGTGCCGTCCTTCCGGTAGTTGAGCAGCTCGACCGTACACGCCTCCCCGGCCCGGATCGCGGCCCGGAGGCGGGCGAGCTCGGCCGGGTCGGTGTCCGGGCCGTGGAGGAACCGGCAGTTCCGTCCCACGACCTCGGATGCCGGGTACCCGGTCACGTGCTCGAACCCGGGGCTGGCGTAGACGACCGGGTTGTCCGGCAGGTTCGGATCGGTCAGCACGATCCCCTGGGTGACCGCCTGGATCGCCCGGTCGCGGAGGTGCAGGGCGTCCTCGGCGCGCCGCCGGGCGGTCACGTCGCGGGTGACCGCGAGGTGGTTGCACCCGCCGCCCGGGGTGGGGAGTGGCACGGCCATCGTCTCCATCTGCCGGCGGGTGCCGCGGAGGCCGATGATGTCGAACGCCAGCGCCCCGCCCTCGCCGCGGCAGACCTGCTCGTTGAACGCCCGGAACGCGGTGCGGTGCTCCGGGGCGACGAGGTCGTACACGCACGCCCCGAGGACCGCGGCCGCCCCGTCCGCCTCGACCATCCGCAGCCCGGCCGGGTTCATCTGGAGGAGGGTGCCGTCCGGGGCGATGAGCTTGACGCACTCGGGGGTGGCCTCGACGATCGCCCGGTAGCGGGCCTCGCTCTCCCGCAGCGACTGCTCCTTCTCGCGCAGGGCGCGCTCGGCCCGGACCCGGTCGGTCACGTCGCGGGACACCCCGATCAGCCCGACGACCGCCCCGGCCGCGTCCCGGTACGGCCCCTTTGTGGCCAGGAACACCCGCGTCGTGCCGGCCGCGGTCAGCTCCTCCTCTTCCGTTTCCGTCCGCCCGGCGGCCATCACCCGCCGGTCCCGGGCCATCAGCAGGCGGGCGCTGTCCGGGTCGAACACCGCGGTGTCGTCCCGGCCGAGCACCTCGGCGACCGGGCGGCCGACGAACCGGGCGGCGGCCTCGTTCATGAACAGGTACTTCCCGTCCCGGTCCTTGACGAACATCGCGTCGGTCGTGGTGTCGGCGACCGCCCGGAGCAGGTCGGCCGTGCGCCACAACTCGTCCTCGGCCCGTTTCCGGGCGGTGATGTCGTGGCACACCCCGATGACCCCGACCGGCCGCCCGTCGGCGTCGGTCATCCGCCGGACCCGGGCGTCCACCCACACCCGGGAGCCGTCCTTGCGGTAGTCCTCGAACTCGCCGTCCCAGTCCCCCCCCGCGCCGCGCGCCCAGATCTGGTCGGCGACCCAGGTGCGGACCGGTTCCACGTACCGGTCGGCGTAGCGGCGGCCGAGCATCTCGCCGGCGGTCCACCCGAACAGCCGGGTCGCCCCGTCGTTCCAGTACGTCACCACCCCGTCCAGGTCGGTGACGACCACCGAGTCGTGGACGTTCGCCAGGAGCATGGCGTCGCGGGCGTGGCGCCGCTCGGCCGCCCGCTGCTCGGTCACGTCGAGGGCCACCCCGACGCACCCGGTGACGTTGCCGTCCGCCCCGCGGAGGGGCTCGACCCGGCAGTCGAACGCCCGCCCCCGGTACTCGGCCTCGTACCGCACCGCCTCCCCGGCCAGCGCCCGGCGGTGGGCGGCGTGGGCCGGGTGGTCGGGCGGGAAGAAGTCGGCGAGCGCGGTTCCGTTGGCTTCCCCCGGCCGGAAGTCGAGCGCGGCGAGGGCGCTGCCGTAGTTGGACGTGAACGCCGGGGTGGCGTCGGTGGTCCACACGGCACACGGCATTTGTTCGGTCAGCAGCCGGAGGAAGACCGGGTCGGGCGGCAACTCAGTGCCGGGGTTGGGGGACGGCTGGGAACCCGAGGGGTCGACGGGCTGGGGGTAGCGGGTGATAGGCATGGACGGCCCGTGACAGAACGCCCGGCTCGTGGTGGCACTTGGGGTCGGGGGAAGGGCAATGCGTCGAACGATCAACGTTAGTCTACGAATTCGAACCCGGGCAGGCCGGGAGATGAACGCGCGGGCGAATTCGGGCACGAGGCGGAACGGATCCGCGCTGCGGGCTGAATACTCGGCCCCGGCAGAAACCCGCCGGGTGTCACTTCGCCGGGTTTCAAAGTAGTCGGCACACTCCGTGTGCCGTGCGCCGTGCCGAAGAACGGCACACGGAGTGTGCCGACTACTGTGGCTCCCCGGGGTGGGGTGGGCAGGCAACGGGGCCGGTAGACTGGGGGTGAGGTGTCGGGTGTGGCCCCACCGGCTCGGTCCGCGGCCCGGACCGCGGCCGTCGATCCCGGGTTCGGCGCGCACACGCGGACCGTGTTTCTTCCTCAGTCCGTTTGCCGCGCGGGGTGCACTAGACTCGTTGCGAAATAGGTCGTCGGTGGCTATGCGGCGGCATGGACCTGCACGCACGGCTTCGCCAGAAGCCCGCCACGTTCCGCCCGTTTACCGGGCTGACCGTCACGGCGTTCGACCCGCTCCGCGACGACCTCGAACCCGTCCCGGCGGCCCGCAAGGCCCAGGCCCAAACCCGACGCCCGCGCCAGCGGAAGCCGGGGCCGTGCGGAAGCCGGAGCTCGGCCCCGACGACCGCCTCCTGCTCGTGCCGGTGTACGACCGGGTGTACGTCACCCAGGTCGTGCTCGGCGGGCGGTTCGGGGTCGATGCCGGAACCGCCGGCCGGGCCATCCGCGGGGTCGGGCGGGCCCTGGCCGGGGTGTTCCGCATCCCGGAGCGGAAGGTCCGCCTCGGGGCGGACGAGT
>JAFKFQ010000450.1 GCA_017308215.1 bacterium
GGACGGCGACCTCTTCCCGTACCGGTTCCGGCAGCACAAGCTGGGGCCGCTGGTCGGCAAGCGGAGCTGGGGCAGGGTGGTCGGCATCCGCGGGTCGCTCCCCCTGCTCGACGGCGGCACACTGAGCAAGCCGGAGTTCTCCCGGTACGACCTCGGCGGCCGCGAGTGGATCATGGAGAACGTCGGCGTGACCCCGGACATCGTGGTGGACAACGACCCGGCGCGGGAGTTCGCCGGCGACGACCAGCAGTTGACGCGGGCGATCGAGGTGTTGCAGGCGGAACTGCGGCGGAACCCGCCGCGCCTCGCCGCCCCGCCGCCGTACTCGAAGCGGTGACGGTGCGGCCGCCCGGCTGCGAACTCGACCGACACGAACGCAATGGGGGGACGACGTGACGGGGCGAAGTGGGTCTGGGTCTCAAGGCAATCCGGTCACGCCCCACCGGACGAGCCGGTCCGCATACTGCTGCTGGAGTTCGGCCGCGACCGACTCGCGGGTCTTCGGCAGCGTCTCGTCCGGCGCGTCCCCCTGCCAGTCGTCGCCCGCGGCGATTGCCACCGCCTCGGCGTCGGTCACGTCCATCGTCGCCGCTTCCTCGTCGGCCTGGCGAACCGTGTCCTCGAACTCGACGAGGCCATCGCCCGCGGCGGGGTCAAGCCCGGCGCCGCGACAGAACATCGCCCATGCCTCGGCGTACACCCCGAGCAGGTGCGCCGCGACCCGGGCGGCCGCTCCCATCCGCGCCGCGTCCGGCCCGGGCGCGTCGGCCAGGTGCCGCATCCGGAACAGGAGCGCCGCCGCGTGCAGGCGCGTGGCCCAGTGATCCTTGGCGACCTCGGCGAACGCCACCGTGTAGCCGAACTGGTCGGTCACCGCGGCGGCGACGGGGCGGGCGGCGGCCCGGAGCCGGACGAGTTCGACCTCGTCGCCCCGGGCCATCGCCGCGGTGGTCAGCCGGAACCGCTCGGCCGCCGTCAGCACCCCGTACCCGCGCGCCAGTGCCTTCGTGCCCATCGTGTCGTTCCTCATCGGTGATGTCGTGGGGAGGGCGCGGTCGGGGTCACGCCGTCGCGTCGGCCCGCCGCTTGAGGACGGCTTCGAGCTCCTCCAGCCGCGCCTCCAGGCTGCCGACCTCGATCGCCTTGAGGGCGACGCCGGCCAGGTAGCCGACGACCCGCGCCCGCTCGGCCGTCCCGAGGTCGGCGTCGGCGCGGACGAGGCCGGCCTGCTCCTGGAGCAGCTCGAGCACGTCGGCCGCGGTCTTGAGCCGCGTCGGGAGCGGGATGGCGGGATGTACAGGGGTTGTACACCGGTCCCCGCTGCGGCGGGTCCGCCGGTATTCCCGCTGGTAGTCGCGCGCCTTGTCCGGGTTCTTGTACGGCATCTCCGCCGCTCCTCCTCGGCTGAGCCTACCGCCTACCGGAGACGGCCTGCGGAGTGCATGGTGTGCCGTCGCTGGGCGGTGCCATCGGGGCCGCGTGAGGTTCACGGCAGCCGGCCGAGTTCCTTCCTCTTTCGCAACACCGCCGACTTCGCCCGCGCCTGACCGCCGTCCGCGTCCTCGCCGACGAGGAGCGCGAGGGCCTCGTCGAGCTCCAGCTTGCACACCCGCAGTTGCTTCCCCGCCCGGAACCGCGTGAAGATGTGGTTCCAACCGTGGCGGTAGAACGTGCGGCGGTCCACACTCATCGCCGTGGCGGCTTCGGTCACGGTGAACCGGGGTGGCGGGGCGGCGATCGCAGGCATGAGACGTTCCGCGCAGTTCTTGGTGACGGGCAACCTGTCATGTCGGTCCGGGCAGTCATTTCGGCTCGACAACCGCACCCGCCGCCAGCCACTCGACCAGCGACCGGCGGAACACCAGCCGCCGACGGCCGGCCTTGCGGTAGGCAATTTCGCCACGGTCCATCATCGCGTAGACCTCGGTGCGGCCGAGCGAGAGGAACGTCATCGCCTCGGTCACGCTCACCGTCCCGTCGGCCGCCAGTTCGAGGCGGCGGGCGGTGAGGTCGGGGACAGACGTCGGTACTAGGCGGGGGGCGGCCATGACTACGCTCTCCGAACAGGCTTCGACGTCCTGGCCTCAGTCACGATGAACCGCGGCGGCAGGATGAAGCTGCTCCTGGGGCGGGCGGCCCGCCCTCACAGGGTCAGCAAAAGTGAGCATTTGCTGCGCCAGTTCCGCTTGGGCCAGCGCTCCGGGGCGCCCGCATCAGTACCCGCGCGGTGCATTGTCGAACCGGACACATTCGCTGTTGAACTGAAGGGTTACTTCGCCCTTCGGTCCGTTCCGGTTCTTCGCTACGATGGCGTCGACCTGCCCTAGGGCAGTTGTCGTAGCGGGCTCGGCTTCCCCGCCGACTCGGCCGCGGCCGGGGATCGGTCTTCGCGCTTCGCCAGGTCGCCCACGGTGCTCACCTCAAAGCGTCATAAATCTCGCCCATCACGCGGTCGTCGTGCGTCATGAACCGGCCGCGCTGACGGAGGCGGAACTGTTCCAGGGGGGAAAGCGGTTTTGGCGCTACGGCCACGGGATCCACGAACCACCGCACCGGCGAATTTGCCATCGCCCACATGGGGTGCCGATTCGTGATCAAGAACTCGTCCTCGGACGCGAGGAACTGCGAGACAGCCTTGCTAAATCGCTCCATGTCGCCGCCGCAGTGATCCAGCATTTCCCGGGCAGCTTTGCCGTCCCTCCCGCCTGCGTGGATGTACTTCACGCGGTACTTCTCACCCCATGCGGTCGTGAACCGCCGAGTGAGTTCCGGATGTGGTCCGCTTGCCTCCTTCCGCGGCTTCTTTGGCTTCTTCGGGTTCTGCGGCTCGGCCTCTGACGAAGCCGTCGTTTGGTCCGTCACGTCAGGCGGCGGCTCGGCCGTCGCACAACGCGAAGCGTTGTTTCTTTCAGGGACAGGGACAGGGACAGGAATGGAGGTGGGCCGAATCTCGCCGACATTCCGCTCACATTCCGCCCGGTTGTCGCCCACATTCCGCTCACATTCCATTCGCGTAGTGCCCCCACGATGCTCGAACTCTCTTGCCCCGTCGTCGGTTGGGGCATCGTCCCAGCCGTCAAATTGCGGCGGGATTGCAACCCAGTACTGAGGCGGCTTGCTGCGCGTTCCCGGCAGGCACACGAGCCACCCAGCGTGCTCGCACTTCGCACGAATCCGCTTCAGCGTGCTCTCCGACCTACAGCCGACGAGTGGCATCAACTGGCCGTTCCAGAAATTCACCGGCCCGCGGTAGCCGCGTGCATCCTCAGTCGCCACCACCGCGGTGAGGAGCGCGAACGCTTCGGAACCGAGTTCGTTCGCCACGCACGCCTTCAGGAGCAGGCGGACGTACTTGGCGACGAACATCTTGGGGCGTTTCTGATACGCGGGGGCGTCGGCCATAAATCAGTCCTCCGCGGAGATGAACGAGTTCGTCAATCGTTGAGACCGTTTCGGGTGCATCGGCTTTTGCCCTATCGCGTCGGCTTCGGGATCGGCCACTTCCGCGTCCTACCCGGCCGGTACGACAGCCCGGAGTCCCGGGCCGCGTTCGTGCGCCTGCTCCTCGAACTCGACCTCGCCCCGGCCCGGCCGCTGGCGCCGCGGAGCGTAGCAACCGCACCATGTCACCCACACCGAGCCGGCGGAGGCGAACCCACTGCCCGCTCTCGCTTAAGCCGAACAGGCACCAGCTTCTCTGGTACTTCGCAACCTTGTACTGGCGCTGGCGGTCGTCGCTGAGCATGAGCGGGGCGTCGCTCACGACCGGCTCGAGCTCGGCCCGCTCGTTGGGGTAGGACGGGACGACACCCGGCTTCCGGAACACGGCAACCTCCTCTCGTGGTGAGAACCTCGGTTCGACGTCGGCTACGCCGGGCTCGGCGCCGCGACCACGATCGGCGGGCGACCGGCCGCGGTAGCCGCCTGGCGGATCAGTTCGATGTCCGCCAAGTCGAACATCCAGTAACGCCCCGCCTTGGCCGCCGGTACCGCGCCGCGCTCGGCCAGCACCCGCAGGAAGCTCGGCGTGACACCCGACCGGATCGCCATCTCGGCGATCAGCACCTTCGACTCGCTCGTCGCCGTCATCGTGATTCCTCCGAAGGCGTGAAACCCACCTGCTGGGCGACCCGTGACGCCCAGCATCCGGGCTACGCGGCGGCGGTTGCACCGGTTGCTCCCGCCGTCGCGTGGCCCCGCCGGCCTGCACCCCACTGGGTGGGCGTACACCAGCAAATGAGGTATAGCCTCGCGGCCTCCGGCGCGAAACCTTTTTTGTGCCGTGCCCCCCGCGGCGGGTGTCACCAGCGATGCGGCGACCAACCAGTGTCCTTGTGGCCAGTTTCGGATGCGGTGTGTGGGGATGCGGAAAACGCAGGGATTTGCGGTCGATTAGCGAGCGAGAGGTGTGTGGGTCGCACGGGCTCGGTATTGCCCGCGCGGCCTGATTTCGCGGCGCCGCGAGTTTGGGCTGATCGCGCGGGTCGACTACGCTCCCCGCGCGATCAACTCGCGCTCGGCCGACTCGCTGGCCCTCCGGGTCGCAGCAGGCGTGCGGACGCAGATGCCCACGACCGCCTCACCGTTCGTCGCGGCGAGGAACCGCTCGATTGCCGCCAGCGATGTCTTCCACGTCGAACCGACTCGCCAGCCCTCCAGCTTCACCGGGGGGCCGTCCGAGCGTTTCACGCCCACCTTGATCCAGCGGACGACGCTGTGGCGGCCGACACCCAGCCGCGAGGCGGCCTTGTTGACACCGACGAGCGGCTCGTCGACGGGGGGAATGGGCATGGGCTACACCCCCACCGCGGTCTGCTGGCGGCACACGAACCGGTGAACAGCTTCAGCGCTCGTCTTCAGCCGCCCGCCGAGGCGGATGGCTTCGAGCCGGACCACTCGGCCGTCGCCCGTGCGGACGCCGTCGTCGGCCCAGCGGCCGATGGTGCAGGTGCTGACGGCGCGGCCCTGCTTGTCGGAGATCAGCCGCGCCGCGTCGGCGGTCGAGATCAACCCCTCCGCGAGGAGGCGCGTGACGACATCGGCCGTGGGATCGGGCTGAACATTGGTCGCGGGCGTGAGCTGAACCTCATCGTTGACCGGAGAGGTGTTCGGCGACACAGTCGGGCCTCGTGGCGGGCCGTCATCGCGACGGCCCATCGCCCGAGTCTCGGGGCTACATGGGGCGGTCTACCTTTCATCTCGGTCGTTGCGATATGCACGGATGTCGGGACTTCTTGGCAACAGAGCGTGAAGTTCGGAACTACTCAGGAACCCGGTCGATGTGAAGCTGACTGAAGAACCGAGAGAGTCGGGTTCTCTCGGAGATCAACGGAACGAAGGCTGCTGAAAGAACTATTTGGCTGTGCTGGCGATTCGATGCAAGCCACTGTCATGATAGATGTTGTGCCGCTACGCGTTTCCCAATTGGGAAACGGATTTCGCTCGTGGGGCCTCCGCGACCCGCTCCCGTTCGCACTGCAAGCATGCGCGGTTGCGCTCTTCTGGGCTACCCTTGAGCCGGCTGAACTCGTCGAGCCGCTTCGGCTCCAGACACGCTCGGCACACCCGCATCCGCTTCAGACCGGCCAGCTCGACGACCGCGTCTTCAAGGGTGGGCCGGGTCGTGCTCCGCACTCCTTTCGTGTCGTACACCGTCACCGACACCGTCTTCTCACCATTCTCTTCGTCGGCGGCGTGATTGACGTGGATCATGACCCCCGGTTGGAGCAGCACGCCAAGCGCGAGCCAGTTGTCGGCAGCGTGCGCGGCGGCCGGGTCTGCCTTCGGCCGCTCGGGGGACGGCGCCGCCTTGTACGACTTCAGCCCCTCGACCGGCTTCCGCTGCTCCTCGATCCACTGCAACACCTCGGTCTGCGTGATCGTCCTTCCGTCCTTCGCTTCCTGAACGACAAACTCTCGGAGGCTCTGCGGAACGCCGGCCTGGCTGAGCGCGTACAGCGTGCCCTTGGGGATATTGCGGAGGGCCCCACTGGGCAGCCCGCCAAACGCTTCTGCGACCGCCATCAGTCGGTACGCGGTCATCCGCGTCACGCCGGGACCGTGGTTCGACTGAAGCCAAGCCACGAACCGCCCGTCGCGTCTCAGGCGGCGCCGGGCCTGGAGCAGCAGCTTTCCCGTGGCGATCATGTTGTGCGCCGCGCTTTTGAGCCGTCCGCGAATCGCCGAGGCGGCTCGGGACAGATACGCGCGATCCTCGCGGTTCAGTGGAGGCGTCTCAGTAGGGAGCGATACCGACGTCGACGGACCGAGGGCGGGGGTGATCATGCGCGCGACTCCTGCCGGATTCCGATTGGGCTCGTGAAGTATACGTGCATTCACACCAGCGCGACACGCCAGTTCGCGTAGCCTGCCCCCCCCCGGGATGGCCGACGACAACCGGCGGTTCATCAACGCCGTCCTGTACGCCGCGCGGACCGGCGTCCCGTGGCGGGATCTGCCGGACCGGTTCGGGAAGTGGAACACCGCGTACAAGCGGTTCGACCGGTGGGCCAAGGCCGGCTGGTTCGCCGCCCTCGCGGCGGTCTTCCGCGACCCCGATCTGGACCTCCTGGTCCTCGACTCGACCGTGATCCGCGCCCACCCGTGCGACGCCGGGCAGAAAAAACGTGGGACGGGTCGGGGGCCAGGGCGAGCAGGCCCTCGGCCGCAGCCGGGGCGGGTTCGGGACCAAGCTCCACGGGAGTTGCAACGGCCTCGGGCAACCGGTCGGGTTGGTCCTGACGGTCGGCCAGGAGTCGGACAGCGGACAGGCGGAGGCGCTGTCGGGCGACCACACCCCCGAGGTGGTGGTGGCCGACAAGGGGTACGACAAGAAGGAGCTGGTCGCCCGGGTCGCGGCCCGCGGGGCGGCGGCCGTCCTCCCGACCCAGAAGAACCGGAAGACGCCGCGGGCGGTCGACCCGCACGTGTACCGGGAGCGGAACGTGGTCGAGCGGTTCTGGGCCCGGGCCAAGCCGTTCCGCCGGGTCGCCACCCGGTACGAGAAGAAGGCGGCGAACTTCCTGGCCTTCGCCTGGGTTGCCGCCCTCGTCGTGATGATGGAGTAGCCCCGGCCACCAGGGTTACCTACCTCGTGTCCACACGGCCTAGTGCCTCACCGCTGAGGAGATTGGTGGTTCTGTCGCTATCCTGAGCTCATCCGAGCCAGGAGGCGGGGATGCGAAAGAAGCACGTGGTGGCCCTCACCGACGACCAGCGGGCGGCCCTCGACGAGCGGGATCGGGGGCCGCTCACCCGGCGGGAGCGGAACCGGGTTCACGTCCTCCTCCGGGCCGACGCCGGGGAGACCGACGTCGACATCGCCGACGACCTCGGGGTGGCGGTCGGGATGGTGGCCAACGTCCGCCGCCGGTTCGCGGTCGGCGGGCTCGACCCGGCCCTGACCGAGAAGCCCCGGCCGGGGGCGGCCCCGCTCCTGGACGGGAAGGCCGAGGCCGTGGTCATCGCCCTGGCGTGCAGCCCGACCCGGAACGCGGCCGAGGCCAAGCTGCACTGGAGCTTCCGAGTCGCCGATGCCCGCAAGAAGCTGGCTCACCTGTACCCGCAGACTCCTCAGCGGTGAGGCACTAGTCTGCGCATCCGCATTTCTCGACTCGCCCGTGAGCACCCCGGCTCCGACTCGTGGGCGATCATTACCGATCGAACGGCCAGCTTTAACACTCGTCCGCCCTGTCGTGGTAGCCTCATCGACGCGACGGCGGACTCCGGGTGTTTTGGGCGCACCCGGGTCGTGGCCGATTGTTCGATTCTGGGGTGAGGTTACGACGCTGGCAGTGTGACCGCGACCTTGCAGCGGGTGCCGGTGACCGACTTCCCGTCGGCGGCGTAGACCGGCGTGTACTCGACGACCAGATCGGAGCCCGTCAGCACGGCCCCGACCGCCGCCATCTTGATTGCTTCGCCGGCCATCCGGCCGAGTATCGCGCCCAATTGCTCGACCTTCCCGGTCACGTCGGCCGGGTCATTCTCCTGCTGCATCATGGCGATAACTCCTCGCTTGAGTGGATGGGTAACCTTGCTCCCGACTCGCTGCCGGCCGGCTTTGCGTCGCCCGCCGCCGGCTGCCACAGGTGGGCGTAGGCCGGGTTGAGGAGCGGGACAGGCGTCGGCTCCTGCACGTCCTTCGTCAGCGTGACCGTATACCGTCGGCCAGTCACGTGGGCATCCTCCGCGTCCGTTTGCGTGGTGACGCTCATCGACCACGCCCACCCCTCCGGCACGAACACGGGGCCGGCGCCCCAGTCGAACGTGCGCCCGCCCTGCAGCCACCGCACCATCCGGCCAATCAACTCGCGCATCACCGTCTCCTCGAAGGGAACCCTGCCCGGGCGTGACGCCGCCGATTGTCGCCGCTACGGGCCGGTGCGTAGCCCCGAGACTGTGGGCATGGCAGATCACGCGCGGCTGACAATTGTCATCGAAGACCCGACCGTCACCGTGGCCCCGGGCGGCGGCACACCCGCGGACGACTTCCCGTCGTGGTACCCGCGGTTCCGCGAGCTGCGGAATCGCGCCGACATGGGGCAGCAGCTCAGCGCCGCCGAGCGGTCGGAACTGTCCGACCTGGGGCGAAAGCTGACCGAGTTCGCCAACACACCGGCGCCGCAGCAACCGCCGGCGATGGGACCACCCGCCGGGGTGGCGGGCGGGTTCGCTCCGGCCGCACCGGCTTCCACCTACAGCGCCCCGTCACCCGCCCCGCCTGGGTGGAACGTACCGGGGGGCGATCCGGACGCCAATGACTCGATCGAGCCGCCGACACGGGAAGAACTCGACGACCTCCGGGCGATGTTCGGGGGCGATCCGGCTCTGGCCGCCCCGGTGGTCGCCTACCGCGCGCCGTCTCTCGCCCCGACGGGGTGGGATCTGCCGCCGGCCGCCCCGCCGCGGGAGATGCGGCCGAACGCGATGCTGGACGACTTCATGGGGCCGCCTCGCCCGCCAGCCGGCGGCGTGCTCGGGCTCGGCGAACCGGACGACGAGGACCGGCCGTTCGTGCTGGCGCCGGCAGTCGCCCCCGTGCAGCCGCCCACGCCCGTCCCTCCGCGGGTGCCGGTCGGCGCCGCCGCAACCGCCTATCCCGTCCTCCCCGCTGGTGGCGTTCCCGATCTGCCACCGATCCCGCTGGCCGTGCCGCCCCGAGAGGCGGCCGACGCCTACGTAGTCGCGCCGGCTGCTCCTGTGGGTGCAAACCCGTACGCCGCGGCGATCGCGGCGAAGGCCGACGCGCGGGCGGAAGCCGAGGCCCGGTTTGACGCGACCGTGGGGAGCCCAGCGCGGGAGAATGCCCTGGCCCAGCAGGCCGAGGGCCAGCTGCTGTTCGACCAGTTCGCCGCGGCGTCCGGGATGTCGCGGTGGGAGAAGGCCGCGATCGGCGGTGCCCGTGGGGGTGCGTCGGCGTCGGCGCTCGGCGGGTCGGTGGCAGGGGGCGCGGCGGCCGGGGCGATGGAGGCGGCCGGCGGGCCGGTCGGGCTGGCGATGGCGTTGACAGAGCTAAAAGACGCCATCCAGCAGAAGGGCATCGACGGGATCAAGGCGCTCGGGGACACGTCCAAGAGCATCGCCGGCAACGACTACATGGGGCTGTTCAAGGGGTCCGTCGAGAAGGCCGCCGGCGCGGTCGAGAAGATCCCCCTCGTCGGCGACGCGTTCGCCCAGCCGATGAAGATGGCCGCCGCGGGTGTCGAAGCGTTCGACCAGGCGGTGAGCGCATTCACCGCGCGGGGGCGAGAACTGTCCGCGCTGAGCGGTCCGCTGGCCGGCGCCGCCGCGTACGAGGACGTGAGCCGCTACCAGTCGGACTTCCGGGAGGCGCAGGCGACCGGGCCGGAGCTGGCCGAGTTGATGAAGGAGGTGGCGGACCTGAAGGCGATGATCCGCGAGGCGTTGCTGCCCATCAAGCAGGTCGTCGTCGAGATATTGGCCGGCACGGCGGCGTCGGCGAAAGAGGTGTTTCAGATCGTACTTACGATGGCCAAGGACTTCCAACTCGCTCCCCAGGCGATTCGGGATTGGGCGAAGCGGGTGCTCAAGGCGCTGGAGGGCGACCCGGCGTTGATCGACCCGATCCAGGATTGGCTGAACGCGGCTGACGGGCTCGGCGCCGGCCCCGCCATCCCGTCCGGCGCCGTCCGTTCGGGCGCCGACGCCATCGGCCCGCTGCCGATCTTCACGAGGTGAGCCGTGGGCTTTCTCGCGTACACCGACCTGCAGAGCGAGGGTGTCGTCTCCTACGGGGGGTGGCGGTTCCCCGTCACCACGTTCACCACGGAGATCGACGCCAGGCCGGAGTGGGACCGCGCCGGCCGGACGGTGATCTTCACCCGCTTCCGCATCAGCCTACAGGCGTACCTCACGGGCCACGACATCGGCGACGCCGCCCGCGCCGTGGTCCAGGTGCTCAACCGCCCCGCGCTGCCGTTCGTCTACACCGGCAGCGGGTACAACTTCGCGGTCAACGCCGGCGGGTACAAGGACGTGGAGTGGGGGCCGAAGCCGTCCGCCCGGATCGAGCCGCTCGGCGGGGGCAACGCCGCCCTCCTGCATTTCACCGTCGAGGCGAGCGTCCCCGACCACCCGAGCGCCAGGATGGCGGGGGCGCCGATGGAGTTCGGCTACACCGTCGGGTACGAGCGAGACGAGGCCGGGTACACGACCCGCCGGATCAAGGGGTGGTTGCGCATCCCGATGAGCCGGAACGGTCCGAACGACCGGAGGTTGCCGGACAACATCGACTCCTACTTGGAGGACGTGTACCCGGCGATGATCGAGGGGTTCCGCCGCACCACGAAGACGTGGGACATCAACGCCGCGAAGGACGGCGCCGACTTCCAGGTCATCGACGAGCAGATGCCCCCGAACATCCCGCCGCCCGGCGTGGTGTACGCGTCCGGCAGCCACGACTGCCAGAGCACGCCGGGGAAGATGAACGAGTGGAACTGCGTCTGCGAGGCCACCTACGAAGTCGCGCGCAACGAGGTGGCGACCGTCGCGGCGGGTCGGGACCACTTCTTCGCCATCCTGAAGGACCGCATCAACTTCACGATCGACACGGTGAGCCGGTCGGAGTCCGTCGTGCAGGCGGGTGGCAACCGTGCGACCGTTGTCGCCATCCCGGTCCAGTTCGGGATGCGCGAGCCGGACCTATTCGGCCGCACCACCGTCCACTACGTGATGCGCTACCTCATGGCCGGGGCGAGCCTCCGGACGATGCTCCAGGGGTCGGGGCTGTGGCGTCCGGTCCCCGGATCGGACTGGAAGAAGTGGGCGGCGTCGCTCGGGCCGGTGCTCGGTCCGCGGGGGCACGCCGGCCTCGCCTTCTCCATCAACGACGATAAGATCGTGGACCTGTTCCAGGCGGTGCCGCCCGCCATCAACCTGAGCACCCGGCCGCCGCAGCGCGGCCAGAACTTCAACGCGATCCCGCGCGACGTGTTCCCCGAGCCGACGCCGGACGGGAGCTGGATTCACTACCGGAACGGCTTGTTCCTTGAGGCCGACAACGGCGTCGTCGAGGTCCGCTCCCTGCCGACCGAGCCCCGGACCGCACAAGGCGACGTGTACGGCACCGGCGCGGCCGCGCCGATCGGGGCGATCGGCACCGGCATCTCGGCGGCCTTCGGGGCGTTCGACAAGTTGTTCCCCGCGATTGCCGCCAACCCGACATTCTTTTTCCCTCCGCCACGGAAGCCGGAGCAGCAGAAGCAGGGAGGGCTCAAGCAGCGCCAGGCGCCTCAGCGGCGGGGCCGCCAGAGCGGCACCCTGTTCATGCGCGGGGAGGCGCTGAGGGCGCGGTTTGCCATTCCCCGTCCCACGCTGGAGCGGTGGGGTGAGGCGGCACTGACCCCGGCCAACCGGCCCGATCACGGCGAGGGGTTTTGGACGCACGTCGTGGGGAACGCCGTGTGGCCGATCACGTACGCGAAATGGAACCTGCGGTTCGTCCTGGATACGATCCCGGCCGGGTCGCCGCCGGCACTGCCGAACCCGCTCCTGGGTGGCGGCGGGGCGGCGGCCGCGAATTTACCGCCCAACCTCGGAGATTTCGGGGCCGGCGCGGCCGCCATCGGTGCGGCGATCGGGGCAGGGATCGCCGCTGCTTCCGGGGGAGGGAACTAGCGGAGGGCGGCGCGGATTCGGCGGTAGAGGTCGGCGTCGTCGCTGGTGCGAAGGATGATGACGAATCGCCCCGACGGGAATGCGCCTTCCCCTTGCGACGCGGCCACCTCTCGCGCCGTCTTTGTGTCGGGGGTGAGGATCGCAAACACCTTTTGATCACTCCTGGTGTCAGCAAGAAGCGATGTTGGGTGACCGCTGGAGCCGACGGTTCCTTCCACGCGGACGCTGATGCCCCCCTCTTTCAGCCTCGCCGCCAAATCCGAGTGATCCCACTCGCTCGGTTGCTTCCCCAGTCTCACTTCCGGCAGCTCGACGTTCGGCGCTGGACCGGCGACCACAAGGCCGGCCGGCGCTACTGGTTCAGCCGGCTGACGTCGCAGCGCCACGGCGACGGTCACCCCGGTGGCGACGCACGCCAGTGCGAACAGCCCCCCGAGGATAACGATGCGGTTGCGTGACTGACGGCGCCGCAGAGCACGGCGTCGAGAGAGGGTCGGCGGCGTCGGTCATGGCCCAGATGCTCGCGCGTCGGGTAGGTCATCCACCAGATCGCCGACCGGCACATCCAACGCCCGCGCTAGTGCTTGAAGCGTTGAAAGGTGCACATCGGTTGTCCGCCCGTTGACGACGCGAGACAGGACGACACGGTGCAGGCCGGACTGCTCGGCCAGCCACGTTATCGTCTTACCCTTCTCGTCGAGTAGCGCCCCAACTCGTTCGGCGAGGGTGCCACTCAGTTGTCGCCGCTTCGCCACGAACGGGCTCAACAGGGTCAGCATTTTTCACCCGCTACGCGCGTTGACGAAATGTAACTCGCAAGTTACACTCCCTAGCGGCGGTCGGGTGGTACGGCTGCTAAACAGGCCGGGCCGCGGGAAGCCCTGAGAAAGTTGCCCGCGGCCCGGCCCCTCTAACCCGCCCCCGTCACCGAGGGAAGGTCATGCACCACAGTATGTCCATTCGCCCACCGGGCGTCAATCTCGGCGGTTCTCCGCCACCCGTCCGGCGCGGCCAGCCGTGCCCGTCGTGTCGCGGCACCGACACGTTCATCTACGCCGACCCCGACCCGAGCGAACCGCCGGAACTGATCTGCTGCGACTGCCTCACGCAAGACCCGACCGCCCCACCGGCGCAGTTCTCCCGCCTGTGCGGGCGGGTCGTCGGGCACGTCGGCGACGCGGCCAACCCGATCCCCGTCATCGAGGTCTGCGGGTCGCTGTCCCCGACGCCGTTCGCCCTCACCACCCCGAGCGCCCGGCCGCGGGGAAAGCGAGCCGCGTGATGGGGACCAAGAAGAACGGCAAGACGGCGGCGCCGCGGCCCGACCGGAAGTGCCACGGCGTCAACCGCGCCGCCCTCCTCCTCGCTTGGGGGGAGATGCACGCAGCGGCTCGGGCCTTTGAACTCCACCTCGGCATCGTCTTGTCGACGGCGCGAAGGGTTCCAGGGCACCCCGACGAGGGCTGGCTGGACACGCCACAGATCGAGGAGGCCGAACGGGCGGCGGCCGAACTGTCTTCGCTCCTCGGTTCGCCGCCGATAGACGCGGACCACGGGCTACGCGACGTACTCACCCCCCTTGTCACCGTCCCGGGGGGTGGCGCCGTGAGCACCAAGAAGAATGCCGCGAAGCGGAAACGGGTCACGGCCCCGCGAGAAGTCCGACTCGATCCGGCCGCCCAGGCGGAGACCGAGCGGCGGCTGTTGGCCGAGTACCACCGCAAATACCTGAGGGCGTGGTACTGCGACGCCATGCACATCATCGGCCACCTGCGATGGGAGGCCGATCAGATGCAAGAGATCGCGGAGAAGGAGCCCGACGGGGCGTTCGCCGCAATGGGGGCGGGGTGCCTGGCGCAGTACGCCGACGCTCTCGGCTCCGCCCACGCGGCGCTCGGCTCCCTGATGCCGCCCACCGCGACTACCCCCATCGTTCTCAGGAACGTGGTCGATAAGCTCGACCAGTTGCGGCGGCGAGCGCCGTGGAAGGACGGTGAGGGATGATCGCACCGCCGCCACCGCTCGTCACGAACGAGTCTGTCGCCGCATGCCTGTCATCCTGCGCGGCGATGCTCCTCGACGTGTACAGCTTCGTCACCGACAACACCGGCCCATTCACCGACCCCGCCGTTAACGCGCAACTGGTCACCCAGGCGGCGGCCGCCAGCCGGCTCGCCGCCGCCCTCAGCGAGACGGGAGGTGGATCGTGAGTGCCAGGGCCACCAAGCCGAAGCCGGCCCCGAGCGTCCGCGCCCTGAAGCGGCTCAGCGGGCAGATCGCGGACCTGGAGGAGGCGATCCGACAGTTCCGGCGGCAGCACCCGCCGGGCCACCGGTGCCCGGCCTGCGACATCCTCCGCGAAGAGGACGCGCGGTGCGGCATCGTCGGCCCGACCGACGTGCTCGCGGCGACGGAGGTGATCCTCTGGCAGTGCCGCCACGCGATCGGCGAGACGTTGCTGTGACCGACCGGGCGCCGGCCCGGCGCCCGAGACAACCCCCGGCCGGCACGGACGCCGGTCCTACTTCTTCTTCCGAGTTCGCTTTGCCCCGGGCTTTGGGCCGGGCTTCGACGTGCGGACCGCCTTGAACGCCGCAACCGCCTTGCGGTTCAGCCACCGCAACCCGCCCGCGGTCGCCGCCACGGTCAGCTTGCCGTCGCGGATGTACTGGTCAACGCGGGCCTTTGTGACGCCGAGCTCGGCGGCGGCGTCTCTGACCGTGATGTTGTCCGTGAAGTCGCCCATCCCATGATTCTATACGACCGACGAGGAATTTTCGACAACTCCCCTTGATAGTTCCTATGCGTCAGCATAGCATCACTTTGCTTGACGACCGCATAGGAACTAAGGAGCCGCCGCCCATGACGCCGCTCGCCGACCTGACCCCGTTCGTGGAAGTGCTGCCCGCCGCGTCCGCCGGCCTGCCGCGGGCGATGAAGTGGTACGCCGGGCTCTTGGAGCACGAGTACACGACCAACTTCGCGTTCGTGTTCGAGGCGGCGGAGACGGGGTGCGACCCCTACGGCGTGGCCGAGCTGCCGGCCCGGGGCGGCCGGCTGTTCCGGGTGACGAAGTGCGGCGAGCCGGGGCCGTACACGGTGTTCTGCGCCGGCAACCCGGCGGCCGACTCCTGCGACTGCAAGGCCGGGACGTACCGCCGCGGGAAGCCGTGCCGCCACCTGCTGGCGCTGCGGGCCGCCCTGGCGAACGGCTGGGCCGGCGAAGCGCCGGCGGGGCCGACGCCGGTCCGCCGCTTCGACCCGGCCCGCGCGACGGCCGAGTTCGCGTGACACCCACACCCGGCAACAGGAGCCCCATCATGGACGGCGTGACGCTGGTGGTGCTGAAGGGGGTGTGGGACTGGCTCTCGCCGGTCCTCGCCACGGTGGCAGCGGAAGTCATCAGCCGTCGGATGAAGGCCCGTCGAGCGCGCCGGGCCGGCGTTCCCGGACTCTAGCGTGGCGGCTCGACGTGGGCCGCCTACCCGTTCGTGCGAGCGTAACCCCTAACCCAACGGAGGCGTCGCCCATGCCCGCATCCATGACCCCGGCCGAGCTCGCCGAGTACCACCTCGAGTACGGCGCCCACCTCGACGCTCTTGCCGCCCGCGACCGCCAGAACCGCGACCCCGGCGACCGGCTCACGGTGGCGGCGTACCGCGCCTAGATCGCCCGGCTGCGGGCGAAGCTGAAGCCGACGAAGGCGTGAACCACCCAAGCACACCCCACCCAATCGCACCCCACGCGGAGGACCAGTCCATGGCGACGGCGACGATCGACAGCGAGGCGGCGGCCGCGGCGGACGTGGTGAAGCGGCTCGTGGCGACGGGGCAGGCCGAGCTCGACGCGATCGAGCGGGCCGCGGCCGAGGCGAAGGCGAGGAAGACCGCGGAGGACCGGGCCAAGCGGGCGGTCGTCCTCCGGGAGATCAAGGCCGCGATCGTGGCCAACGGCCAGGTGCCGGCCGAGTTATTCCCGTTCATGCGACCGAACGGGCTGGAGGACGACGGCCGACACAACGGGTACGTCACCATCACCGTCGGCCTGCCGGGCTACGGCGAGGGCGTGTACGTCTCGTTCAACGTCAACCAGAGCGCCACCCCCGGCCAGTGGTACGTCAAGGCCGAGTGGATCGCCCGGCGTGGCAGGGGCGGCACCATCGGCTATCCGACGTTCGCGCAGGCGGTGGCGGCGGAAGTCGCGGAAGCGACGAACGAGATTCCCCTGTAACCAACCTCCACCCGCCCGGCCCCCGCGGGCACAATCAGGACGAGCCCCGATGGAAGTGGTGGCGCTGAAACTGCTCGACGTGGTCCTGTCGGTCGCCGGCACCGTCCTCGCCGACCGGTCGTCCCGACGGTTAGCACCCGCCGGACGAGCCGACTCCCCCGGGGTCGGTCGGATCACCCGAGCGGCCCCGGTCACTCGGCCGGGGCGTCGAGCGCCTCGCGCACCTTCCAGGCGAGCGCGGCCGGGGTGAACGGCTTCTGGAGGAAGTGCACCCGCTCGTGCAGCACCCCGTGCCGGACCACGGCGTCGTCCGTGTACCCGCTCAGGTACAGCACCTTCAGCCCCGGGCGGGACGCCCGGAGTCGCTCGGCCAGCTCCCGCCCGCCGAGCCCCGGCATGACCACGTCGGTCACCAGCAGGTCGATCTCGCGGCCCTCGGCCGCCCGCGCCGCCGCCCCGGCGTCGGCCGCCTCCACGACCACATACCCGGCGTGCCGGAGGACGTGGCGGGTGAGCGCACGCACGGCGTCCTCGTCCTCCACGACCAGCACCGTCTCGGTCCCCCGGGGCGGGGCGGGCGGGCGGGGCGGGGCCGTGCCACCCCCGGGCCCCGACTCGGCGCGCGGCAGGTACACCTTGAACGTCGTCCCGACGCCCACCTCGGAGTACACCCCGACGTGCCCGCCCGACTGCTTGACGATCCCGTACACCGTGGCCAGCCCGAGCCCCGTCCCCTTCCCGACCCCCTTGGTGGTGAAGAACGGCTCGAAGATCCGGGCCAGGACCTCGGGCGGCATCCCGTGCCCGGTGTCCGACACGGCCAGCAGGACGTGCGGCCCGGGCCGGGCGTCCGGGCGGCCCGCGGCGTAGCTCTCGTCCAGCTCGACGTCGGCCGTCTCGATCGTCAGCCGGCCCCCGGTCGGCATGGCGTCCCGGGCGTTCACGGCCAGGTTCAGCAGCACCTGCTCGACCTGCCCGGGGTCGGCCTTCACCGGCCACAGCCCGCGACCCGGGGCCGTCGCCAGTTTCACGTCCTCCCCGATCACCCGGCGGAGCAGGCTGGCGGTGTCGGCCACGACCGCGTTCAGGTCGAGCACCCGGGGGGCCAGGACCTGCTGCCGGCTGAACGCGAGCAGCTGGCGGGTCAGCCCGGCCGACCGCTCCCCGGCCTTGTGGATCTCGCCCAGCAGCTCGCGGGCCGGGTCGCCCGGGGGAAGGCCCTGGAGGAGGAGGTCGGCGTACCCGTTGATGACGGTGAGGAGGTTGTTGAAGTCGTGCGCCACCCCGCCCGCGAGCTGCCCCACCGCCTCCATCTTCTGGGCCTGGTGGAGCTCGTCCCGCACCCACCGGTAGCCCCCGGCCTTGTGAAGGAACCGGTACTCGCGCTCCGACCGGCCGTGGGCGAGCAGGGCCGCCGGGACGTCGCCCGCCCGGTCGTCCGGGTGGACGCGGTCGGCCCACCAGCCGGGCGCGAACGCCTCCGCCGGGTCGTACCCGAACAGGTCGCGGAGGTTGTCGCTCACCCACTCGACCCCGCGGACGCCGCCGGCGTCGACGGCCAGGGTGAACAGCACGGCCGGGCTGGACGCGACCGCGTACCGGAGCCGCTCCTCGGCCCGCTTGCGGTCGGTCACCTCGGTCAGGACCCCGTGCCACAGGATGCCGCCGTCCGGCTCGGGGCTCGGGGCGGACTTCCCCTCCACCCAGATCTCCCCCTTGTCCGGGTGGAGGACCCGGAACTCGCAGTCCCAGACGGTCAGGTCGCGGGCGGCCGCGGCGTTGGCCGCGAGCACCCGGTCCCGGTCGTCCGGGTGGATGCGGGCGAGGAGCGGGGCCACGTCGTCGGCCACCTCGTCCGGCGTGAGGCCGTAGATGTCGACCAGCCCGGGGCTGGCGTACGGCATGGACCAGGCCCCGGCCGCCGGCATCCGGAACGAGTAGATCGCCCCGGGGGCGACGGCGGCCACCCGGGCGAACCGGTCCCGCTCGGCCCGCAGGGCCTCCTCCGCCCGCTTCCGGTCGGTGACGTCGCGGACCACCACGGTGTGGAACCGCCGCCCGCCCGCCCGCCCGCCCGACACCGTCGCCTCCAGGGGGAACGCTCGGCCGTCCGCCCGCACCCCCCGGGTCCCCGGGCGCAGCCGGTGGCTGACCGACCCGTCGCCCGGCCCGGGCTCGGCCGGGGCAAGCTCGTCGGGGATGAAGTCGGTCACCCGGCGGCCGATGGCGGCCGCCGCCGGGCACCCGAACATCCGCTCGGCGGCCGGGTTGAACAGGGTGACGCGGCGGTCGGCCTCGACCACGATGACCGCGTCCTTGGCCGACCCGATGACCCCGGCCAGCCGGGCCTCGGACTCGGCCAGCCGCCGCTCGGTCCCGACCTGGCGGAGCGTCCGGCCGACCGCCTCGGGGAGGTAGTCGAGGTACTCGGGCGACTTGGTGACGAAGTCCCGGACCCCGACCCGGAGGGCCCGGATGACCGTCGCCTCGTTGGAGCAGCCGGTCACTAAGATGACCGGCAGGTCGTGCCCGGCGGCCTTCACCCGGGCGTAGAAGTCGAGCCCGTCGACGTCGCCGGGCAGGCGGTAGTCGAGCAGGATCAGGTCCACCCCGCCCCGCCCGATCGTGCGGAGGGCCTCGTCGGCCGAGGCGGCGAGGACGACCCGGTACCCGGCGTCCTCCAGCCGGGACCGCTCGAGCTCGGCGATGCCCGGGTCGTCCTCCACGACCAGGACGGTGGCGAGGCTGGCGTCGGTCATCGGTCGGACCCTGGCATCGCGCTTTTCCCGGGGCTTGGACGATCGGGAGGGGCAAGAGGGGGCAACGAGGCGGGGCTCTTCCGGGCCGCGGCAAACTTCCCGGGCGGCGGGTCCGGGGCACTATGTTCGCTCCCGAACTTTGGCAATTATGCGGCACCGTCCCCGCGGACGCAAGTGCCGCCGGGCGTCCATTGGCGGGCAGTACAAACGATGCCCACTCGCGACCCACCGCCGGCGAACCGTCTACTCGCCGGCCTACCGGACAAGGCCTTCCGGCGGCTGCGCGCCGTTCTGGTGCCCGTCCGGCTGGACATGGCCGAGGTGCTCTACCGGCCGGGGGAGGCGATCCGGTACGTGTACTTCCCGACCGGCGGGGTGATCTCGGTGGTGGTGACGATGGCGGACGGGGCGAGCGCCGAGGCGGGGATGGTGGGGAACGAGGGGGTGTTGGGCCTGTGGGTCGTGCTCGGGGCCGGGACGAGCCCGTTCGAGGCGGTCGTTCAGGAGCCGGCCGCGGCGCTGCGGGTGCCGGCGGAGGCGTTTGCCGCCGAGGTCGCTCGCAACGGGGCGCTGCGGGACCTCCTCCGGCGGTACACGGACGCGTTCCTCATGATGGTGTCGCAGTCGGCGGCGTGCAACCGGCTGCACGCGGCGGAGCAGCGGCTGTGCCGGTGGCTGCTGATGACGCACGACCGGGCCGGGGCGGACGGGTTCCTGATGACCCAGGAGTTCCTCGGGCGGATGCTCGGGGTGCGGCGGATGAGCATCACCGCCCCGGCCCGGAAGCTCCAGGCGGCCGGGTTGATCCGGTACACGCGCGGGCGGATGACGGTGCTGGACCGGGCCGGGCTGGAGCGGGCCGCGTGCGAGTGCTACGGGGTCGTGCGGGCGCGGCTGGACGGGCTACTGCCGCCCGCTTGAACGGGCCGTGTCGATGCGCCGCGCCCCACACCCGGACGGTCGCGCCGAGCCGCGCAACGAGCGGGGCCACGTGGCGGGCCTGCACCTCGTGCCGGATCGTGCGGGGGCCGCCAGTCGCCGCCCCCGCCCGCTCGCCCCCACTTGCCCGCCCTGTCCCCCGACGACCTCGCGGCCGCCGCCGACCTTCTCATCGTGCGTGACCCGGCCTACCCGGTCCGGGTGGCCTACGCCCCCGTCCTGCGTACCGGTGACCGGTCGGACGTCCCGCGGGTCGTGGCCGTTCGCCTCGACGCCGCGAGGTGGCACGCCGGCCTCGCCGAGTTGTGACGGCTCGCCCTCCAACGCGGCCCGTTCGACTCCGGATCCCCACCGGCCGGCACAGTCCGCCCTTGCGAAGCGCACCACCCGTCTGTATCTATCTGATTCGGGGGCAACGTCCCCGACTCTCCACGCCCCGCCCGCGCTCTCACCCGCTCGTATCCCTCTCCTGACGGCTGACTGCCCGTACACATTTCAGGGGTTGCACATGGTCACTCGCGCCCGCGCGCGCGGCCGACGGTCCGCGTTCACGCTGATCGAGCTGTTGGTCGTCATCGCGATCATCGCCATCCTGATCGGACTCCTCCTGCCCGCCGTCCAGAAGGTCCGGGACGCCGCCGCCCGGGCGAGCTGCTCGAACAACATCAAGCAGCTCGGGATCGCCGCCCACAACTTCGTCACCGCCCACAACCGATTCCCGGACGGGGCGTGGGCGACCGGGGTGGCGTACAGCAACAACGACCTCAGCCGCCTCCTCCCGTACTTCGAGCAGGACAACATCGCCCGGGTGTACGACTACACCCAGCCGTGGTACGGGGCGGCCGGGAATGTCACCGCCGCCAGCAACCGGGTCAAGACGCTGATGTGCCCGTCCGACCCCCAGGTCCTCGGCAAGCCGGGCGGGTCCGAGCCGATGGGGCTGACCAGCTACCACGGGAACGCCGGCATCTGGTACGACCGGAGCGGCAAGGACGGGATGTTCGACGACCTGCTCAACACCGGCCGCCGGGTCGAGGCGGTGACCGACGGGACGAGCAACACCGCGCTGTACGCCGAGGTGACGGCCGGCTACCTAGCGGGCGGGGGCGGGGGCAAGCTCCAGGGCGACTGCTTCGAGGCGTCCACCGCCCAGCCGTACCAGAAGCTCACCTGGGCACAGCTCCAGGCCGGGCGGGCGGAGCTACTGGCCCTGGACTACCGGACCGCGTCGCTCGCCGGCGGGTGGAGCCCGGCGTGGAGCTACAAGGGCTACCCGTACGTCGAGGGGTCGCCGTGGCGGACGTGGTACAACCACCTGCTCCCGCCGAACAAGCCGTGCTGGCGGACCGGGGACTGGTGGGCGATCGTCGTCCCGGCCAGCAGCTACCACACCGGCGGGGCGAACGTGCTGATGGCCGACGGCAGCGTCCGGTTCGTCCGGGACAGCATCGACCCGGACGCCTGGATGGCGGCCGGCAGCCGCAACGGCGGCGAGACCCCCAACCTCGACTGACCCGGAGGCTCCTCATGATCCGCCGCACGACCGTCGCGCTCCTCCTCGCCGGCCTGGCCGTCGGCTGCTCGGGGCAGGCCGAGCCGCCCCAGCCGAAGCTGTCCGACGAGCAGGTGAAGGACCTGATGAAACAGGGCAAGAACCAGAACGAGCGGGAGCGGGGCGGCCGCCCGCCCGGGGGGAACCCGAAAGCCCCCTGACCGCCTTCGATCGGCCGGGCCGGGCTTTCCCGGTTCGGCCGCCCGGACAGCGTCCAGCAAGACCGCTGCCCTCACGAGTTCCGACCGTGGCGGCCCCTTGCTCTGGCGGGCCGGGCCTTGGCCTACCCCTTCCCGAGCACGAGATCTACTACCCAACAGCCGCGGACGTGCGGCCCCTCTCCGCGGCAGTGTTCCAACACGGCCGCGCTGTCGCACCCGGCGTCCTCCGGGGCGTCGGCCGGGACCGGCATCGGGCGGAAGTCGTTTGCCGCGTCCATCCCGCGGGCCAGGGCGATCACCGCCTCGGTCCGCCACGCGGGCTCGACGATGACAAGAGCCGGAGGACCGCCCACGCACCGGACGGTGAGGATCTGCTGCCGGACCACCTCGTCGGCCACGCCCCCGTACTCCGCGCGACGGGCACGGGCGTCCGGCGCCCGGTCGTACGTCGGGTGGGTCGACGGGCCGTAGACCCATTCCTGTGCGACGGCGCGCCCGGCCAGTAGAACCGCCGACACCACGTCGCCGGCGACGAGCGCCCGAACCGCCAGTCGGGCGTTCCCGGCGGCGTAGTCCTCGCGCGCGATCTGGGCGATCTGGGCGATCTGGGCGAGGTGGCGACCTTGCGACCAGGTGGGGTGCTCGCCCGCGGCCGGCGCCGTGAGCCACCCCTCGAACGCCTCGGCGTCCGCCACGGACAGGAGCGACGCGGCCCGCCGGACCCAGTACACCGCAAGGGTTGTGACCCGCCCGGCGCGGCACCCGGCTGTGGGCCGCCCGCGACCTGGGCCTGCTTCGGCGACCCGGCCGCGATCCCGGCGCTCGAGCCGGCGGCGCGGGACGCCGTGCCCGAGGTTCGGGGGCGCGTCGGCCGCGCTCGAGCGGTGCCGGCGCGGATCGCCGCCGAACCCACGCCGCGGCGGACCGCGGCCTCGACAGTGAGTAATGCTGGGACGACCCCGAGGGCTGGGGGCGCAGGATCTCCGGACGTTGGTCGCCCGGTGCCTCCCGAAGGAGCCCGAGCCCCCACTACCCCACGGCGGCCGAACGGGCCGACGACCTGGACCGGTTCGCCACCGCGGGCGAACCGGCCGCGATCGACCTCGATCTGTTCGGCGGCGACCGCGCCGACGGGATGCACGTGGGGTAGAGATGTCGTCTCGTTGAGACCGGGCGGGTGACGGGTGCGTGACCCGGCCACGGAGGAGGGGGCGGGATGCTATCATTCCCACGTCGTACTTCGATCAGGCGGGTCTGCCTCCCAGGACAGCACCCGGCCCGTTGGCGTTCGTGGGGTGGCTCAGGCGCCGAGTCGCTCCAGCTCGGCGGCCGCCTGCTCGCCACGACCCCGACGGGCGGTCGGGGTGGGTTGCGGCGTGGCGGCGGCGGGTGTATGGGAGATCGCCGCGACGTACCGCGCGACCGCCGCCTTGCTCGTGAGCAGCCGGTGACCGACCCGGACCGTTCCGAGCAGCACCGACCGCCCGTCGCGGGTCTTGGTCCCGGTCGTCGCCCACCGGAACACCGCGCTCGGGTTCATGCGGCCCTTGCCCCGGTGCGCCGGGAACATCGCCGCCACGCCGGCGAGGGTCAGCACGTCGCCGGCCGCGATCTCGTCGAACAGGCTCGGCTCGGCGGCTGCGGTCGGGGTGTCGGTCACGTCGGATCTCCACGCACGGGGTTCCGGGCTGTTCGCATCGTCCGTCGCCGCCGCTGTCGCACGCGCTCAAGCTGAGCGGGAGGCGGTTCAGGGCGGGTCGGTACGGCCTGCCGTACTCAATGGTTCCCGGTCTGCATTCATCATCCCCGCTACTCGCACCGGCTCAATCCGGGCGGTTGGGGTGTGGCGCGAGTGCGGACGGCAGGGGCATTCAACCGCCTCGCGACATGCGATGAGTTCGGGGAAGCAGAGAACGAACTGGCGCGGGACCCAGGCAGAACGAATGTGGCGGAGGTGGCCCCCCGGGTGGACCTGTTCCGCTTGGGGGTGGGGGATACTTCCGCTTGGGCCGCCGCTTCCGCTTCGGGCTGAGCCGCATCCGCTCGGGGACGCCCATAACCGGGCCCGTCGGGTGTGAACGCCCCATCCCCGCCTGGTTCGACGCCCCGCCGAATGGCCCCACCCGGGTCGCCGCGCCGGTGACGGGGTCGATGGTGATGAGCGTGTTTCGGCGTCGCCGGTTGCGCAGAAGCGAATGCCGAGGCGCGCCAGTTGGCCCCAGCCGGCCGGGGGACTCGGGCGACGCCCGAATGCCGACAGAACGCGAACGACTGAGCAGGACCACCACGTCCAGCCTTGGAAAGCGTTCTACGCCGACCCGAAGATCTTCGCCGCGCTGGAAGGGTTCATCGCCCCGGCCGCAGCCGACCGAATCCGAGTGTCTCCGTACCGCGCTGGAGGCGTCCTTGAGACGAGGGATTTCTGGCCGCTTAAGTGACTTTCCTTCCGAGAAATGACAGTGGCCCGGGTTCCCCCGGGCCGCGTGCGTTGTCCGGTCGCCGCCCGTGCGCCCGGACTACCCTGCGGGAGCTTTGCCGCGGTCGCCCTCGCCCGATCCGTCCATCGACGCTCGATCATGCCGACCCAGCCGGACAGCCCGGGCCCATCCGGCCCCTACCGCGTGTGGGTCATGCCCCCCATCGTCGCCGGGGTCGCGACCGCCAGACAGAACGGCGGTCGCGTGTCGGTCGGGCGGGGCGAGCCGCGGCCGCGATTCCGCCACGACGCCGATGACCGGCCCGCCGGTCGTCGCGGGGGGAATTACTTTCTGTTGGCCCGTGTGTCGATCGGGAGTAGGTCGAACCGGCGGATGGCGTAATCGCCCGCGGGCGGGGCGCCGCCGGCTGTGAGCAGATACCGCCCGGTGGGGCTGAACGCCACCGCCCGCACCGGGCCGGTGTGTTCGGCCAGCGTGACCGCCAGCTCGCCCGCGGCGAGCTGCCACACGTATACACGCCCGTCCGCCCCCCCTGACGCCGCCCGCCGCCCGTCCGGGGACACGGCCACGGTGAGCGCGTCGTTGGCGAAGTGGTCCAGGGTTTTCAGCAACTTTCCGGTCCCGGTCTCCCAGACAAAGACCCTCCCGCGCGCGGACACCACCTGCTTGCCGTCCGGCGTGAGCGCGACCCGGTGCCCGCCCGCCGGGCCGGGTGTCTTCCACGCCGCCGCCTTCTCCCCGGACGCAAGGTTCCAGACGGTGAAGGTGCCGTCCTCGCCCGCCGCCACGACGGCTGAGCCGTCACCCGCGACGGCGAGACCGGACACCGCCGTCCCGGCCGTCCACCGGCGCACCTCGTCGGCCGTGGCCACGTCCCAGACGCGCACCGTCTTGTCGCCGCCGGCGGTCACGGCGCGGGTGCCGTCCGGGCTGAACGCGGCGGCGGTCATCCCGCCGGGGTGCCCGGCGAGGCGGCGGACTTCCCGGCCGGTCGCAACGTCCGACAGCACGCCGGCCCCGCCCGCGGTGGCGGTCAGGGCGAGTCGGCCGTCGGGCGACGCGGCGACCGAAGCGGGCCGGTCCGACTCGGCGCCCGGTTGAAACGAGCGGATCAGCTTACCGTCCGAGAGCCCCCACGCCGCGACCCGCGCGCCCCCCGTCGGCGCCCCGCCGGCGCTCAGCACCGTCGCCCCGTCGGGCGTCACGGCCAGGGCGGAAACGGGGCCGGCGGGGCCGGCGAAGACGGCGGGCGCGGCCGTCGGGGCGGGCAACAGCCACCGCCGCAGGGCGAACTCCTCCGGGCCCCACACGGCCCGCTTGTCGCCGTTGTGCCCGCCGCTCGTGCAGATGAGGTTTTGGCTGTCCGGCGCGATCGTGACGTCCCAGACGCAGCTGACCTGCCCGTTGAATCGGTACAGTTCGCGGGCCGAGTCGATGCCCCAGACGCGAACGGTCCCGTCGTACGCGGCCGTGGCCGCGAATGTTTGATCGGGTGACAGGGCCATGCTGGTAATGCCCCTCATGTCGGGCGCGTTGAAGTTGCGGAGCAGCTTGCCGGTCTTCGCGTCCCAGCGGCGGATGTCGTCCGCCCCGCTCAGGAACCACTCGCCGTTCTTGGCGACCGCCAACCCCTGCACCCAGGTGGTGTGCCCTTCGCAGCGGTACTTCTCCCGTTGGGTCGCCACGTCCCACGCCTTCACGACCTTGTCGTACCCGGTGGACAGGACGGTCTGGCCGTCGGGAAGAAAGGCGATCGACCGCACGACGCTCGGGTGCGCGAGCCACTTCGCCCGCAGCGCGGCCGTGCCGGGCTCGACGTTCCAGAGGAACAACTGGCCGTCCGGGCTGCAACTCAGCAGCAACTGGCCGTCCGGCGAAAACTGCACCTGGTTGACCCGCGCCGGCTGGAGCAACCGCGCCACCTCCTTGCCGCTCGCGAAGTCCCAGATCACGGCCAGCCCGCCACAGCTGCCCGTCGCCACCCGCCTACCGTCGGCGGAGACGGAGAGGCACATCCACTGGTTCGCTTCGAAGCCGGGAAAGATACGCACGTCCGTGGCCGGGTAGGGGCCGTCGAGCCGGAACTGACGGGTTTCCTTGCCGGTCGCGAAGTCCCAGACGCGGATGGTGGCGTCGCCGTTGTTGCCGCTGACCGAGATGACCGATCGACCGTCCGGCGTCACGGCCACCCGGGACGGGCTGCCGGTGTGGCCGACGAACAGGATCGGGCGTTGAACCGACGGCGGCGCGACCGGCGGCGGGGGGGCAATAATCACCGGCGGTTGTGGGCCGGCGGCGGGCGGCGGAATCGGCGCGGGCGGTGGGGAAGCAATAATCACCGGCGGTTCAGGACCGGCGGCGGGCGGCGGTTGGAGGCCGGTGGTCGGCGGGGGCGGAACGGGTGCGGCGGTCGGCGGCCCGGGAAGGACGGCCGCCGCGACGACGACCGCGGCGAGTGCCGCGAGGCCGCCCGCAACCCACCGGCGGCGCGGCGGGCGGGCGCGGGTGCCGCCCGCCGCCGCGCGCAACTCGGCCGCGACCTGCGCCGCCGAGGCGGGGCGATCCGCCGGGTTCTTCGCGTGAAGCCGGCGGACCAACGTCCGGACGTCGGCGGGCACCGCCGGGGCGAGCGGCGGCGGCTGGTCCTCGACGACGGCGCGGAGAATCCCGTACACGCTCGGCGCCTCGAACGGCGGGCGGCCGGCGAGCATGGCGTGGAGGATCGACCCGAGGGCGAACAGGTCGGCGGCCGCCGAGCACGGCTCGCCGCGGGCTTGCTCCGGGGCCATGTACCGCGGCGTCCCGCACAGCGCCCCCTCGAGCGACGCGTCCGCCGCGTCGGCCGCGCGGGCGAGGCCGAAGTCCGCGAGTTTCACGCGCTCGCCCGGCCCGTCGAGCAGCACGTTCGACGGCTTCAGGTCGCGGTGAACGAGGCCGCGGGCGTGGGCGGCCGCCAGGCCGTCGGCGATCTCGGCGCCGATCCGGAGCGCGTCCGCGAGCGGGAGCGGCCCGGCGGCGAGCTTCTCCTGCAAATTCCGGCCGCGGATCAGCGGCAACACGAGGCACGGCAGCCCGCCGTGTTCCTCGACGGCGTGCGGCGAGAGGACGTGATCGTGGCGGATGTCGCTGGTGGCGCGGGCCTCGCGCAGCACGCGGGCACGGGCCTGTGGGTGGCCCGCCAAAGCCGGTGCCAGCACCTTCACCGCCACCGCCCGGCGGAGGACCGGGTCGTGCGCTTCAAGGACGACGCCCATCCCGCCGCGGGCGATCTCCCGGACCACGTCATACGGCCCGAACCGGCCGAGCAGGTCGGGGCGATCCGCCGCCGGGGTCAGCGGCAGGGCGAAGGCCGGCGGGGCCGCCGGGCCGGTGCGGATCAGGTCGCCCATCAGCCGGCGAAGGGCCGGCTCGTCTACCGGCGTGCGGCCGGCTGCCGTCACCGCGTCCGGCGGCGGGGCGGTCAGCCGGTCGAGTTCGCGCTGGCAGTCGGTGCAGTCGTCGAGGTGGCGGGTCACGTCGGCCGGAAACCCGCGGTCGCCGGCGAGGTGGCGGGCGAGCGCGGCGCGATCCGGGCAGAGCGCGGTCATGACGGGTTCTCCAGGTCGCGGGCGATGTCCCTGAGCCGGGCCAGTACCCGGCTCCGGGCGAGGTAGACGGCGGCCACGCCGACGCCCAACTCGGCGGCGACCGCCTTCGCCGGCCGGCCCCGCAGGGCCGTCTGCTCGAACGCCTTCCACGTCGCCGGCGCCACGTCCGCCTCGGCCTGGCGCAGCGCGACCGCGAGCAGGCGGGTGTGGACCGAATCGTCCCATCTGCCACTGTCGTCGCCGGCCGGGTCGGCCACGTCCTCCAGGGCGCCGTCGTCGGCCCCGACCGGGGCGGCGACGCGCTCGCGGCGGAAGTCCGCAACCCGGCGGCGGGCGACCGTGAACAGCCACCCGCGGAACGACCCGGCGGCCGGGTCGTAGGCGAACCGCCCGGCGGCGGTCACCACCCCGCGGAGGACGTCCTGGGTGACATCGGCGGCGTCCGCGTCCTGCAACCCCTGACGGCGAGCGAACCCGTACACCGCCGGGGCGTACGCCTCGACGAACAGCCGCCACCCGTCGCGGTCCCGGAGGTCGCGGAGGCGGCGGAGCAGGCTCGGGTGGGTGGACGGGGCGTCCGGCATCGCTGGCCTCTCCGGGGGAAGTTCGCAGGCCGGGGGGAAACCTATCACGAAAATGCAGTCGCGCGAACGGCGCGACCGCTCGTACAACTCCAGCGGCAGCCCGTCCGGGTCGGCGAAGAAGGTGAACCGCTTCCCGGCGGACTCGTCCACCCGGATCGGCTCGGCCGCGACCCCGTGCCGGGCCAAGTGGGCGGCGGCCAAGTCGGCCATCGCGCCTTCGACTCCTTGAGTTCAACGAGTCGCCGGTTCTGACGCACGGTCGTGGCAACGGCCTCAAGCATCCGCCACCCGTTCGCCTGGATGAGCCGGCGGAACGCACGGTGCTGGACCCCCGGGGTGACCTGTAGCCTCCCACATCTGCACGTACAGCGCCTCGGCAGTCGCCGGGGAAAGCCCTGGCTCCGGGTGACGTGCCCCTGGTGGACGGGCGGGGCCGGGCGGTCCTCCGGGACGCCGCCCGAAACCCCGGCCGCAGCAGGGATTGCAAGCTCCCGTCCGGCCGGCTGCGTTCGACCCGGTCGCCTGCCGAGCCGCGGCGCGTACCCTTGTCCTGCGGGCCGGGCGATCCTCCTCCCGGCCGAATGCCACGGGGGAGCGAGATGACGACCGCAGGGGCCGACGACCTCGACCGGAAGCTGAAGGAGCTCGAGCGGGACAAGCGGGAGGAGGAGCTTCGCCAGCTGAAGGCGAACGCCCGGGTCAGGTGGGTCACCCCGACCGCCCTCGCCGCCCTACTCCCGCTCGTGGCCGGGTTCGGGCTGTGGGTCGTCAAGGAGGTGAAGCAGTACGGCGCGGGCTACCGCGCCCTGGAGGAGGTCGAGGCGTTCCGGAAGGAGAAGGAGGCGCTGGAGCGGCAGAAGAACGGCCTGAACATCGAGATCGGCACGCTCCTCCAGCTCAAGCAGCACTACGCCGAGCAGGCGAGTCAGCTCCGCGTGGACGTCGAGGCCAAGCAGGAGGCGGTGGACAAGGCGTACCTCCGGGCGGTCTTC
>JAFKFQ010000042.1 GCA_017308215.1 bacterium
CCGCCATCCCGGCCGAGACCCGGATGGGCAAGGGTAAGGGTGAGCCAGAGTACTGGGCGGCCGTGGTGCGGTCGGGCCAGGTACTGTTCGAGATCGGCGGTCTCCCGGAGAGTGCCGCCCGCGACTGCCTCGCCCGCGTCGCGTACAAGATGCCGTTCAAGTGCCGGTTCGTGACCCGCCGCCCGAACGTATAAGGATGAACGATGAGGGGTGAAGGGTGAGTTCGGAGAATCCCGGTCGTTCGTGATTCATCCTTCATTCTTCAGCCTTCAGCCTTCAGCCTTCCCCAGGTGGAAGATGCCGACCAAGACCAACGACTTTCGCGGGATGAGCGACGAGCAGCTCTCGCTCACCCTGAAGGAAACCGAGAAGCAGCTGTTCACGCTCCGGTTCCAGTCGGCCACCGACCGGCTGGAGACGCCGTCGCAGATTCGCGCCGCGCGGAAGGACATTGCCCGGATCAAGACGATCCAGCGGGACCGCGAGCTGACCAAGCTCAAGGCGCTGCCGGCCGACCAGCTCGCCACCCGCGTGGCGAGCCTCGGCGAGAAGGACAAGGCCGGCGGTCCGGGCAAGCGGCTGGTGCGGCGGCAGCTGCGTCGGGTCGAGTCGCTGCACGCGAAGGCCACGGCCAAGAAGGGGACGAAGTAATGGCGGACGCGACCACCCCGGCCACCCCGGCGAAGAGCACCGGCCCCCGGCACCTGACCGGGATCGTCACCCGCGACAAGAACGCCAAGACCCGGCGCGTCGAGGTGACCCGGTCGGTCCGCCACCCGAAGTACGGGAAGTACGTCAAGCAGCGGACGATCTGCTACGTCCACGACGAGAAGAACGAGTCGCACCTGGGCGATACCGTCGAGATCGTCGAGAGTCGGCCGCTGTCGCGTACGAAGCGGTGGAACCTCGTCCGCATCGTGACGAAGGCGCCGAGCCGGACGCTCTCGAACCTGGAAGGTGCCGTCGCCGGTAGCGACGCCGCCGCCCCCGCGGCCCCGGCCGCCAAGTAGACACCCCCGGGCCGGTGAGCCGGCACGCTGAGGCGCTGACATGATCCAGATGTACACGTACATGGACGTGGCCGACAACACCGGGGCCAAGGAGGTGATGTGCATCCAGGTGCTCGGCGGCTCGAAGCGCCGCGTCGCGTACCTGGGCGACATCATCCGGGCCAGCGTGAAGAAGGCCATTCCCGGCGGTGACGTGAAGCCGGGCGACGTGATCAAGGGTGTGGTCGTCCGCACTAGGGTCGCCACCCGCCGCGAGGACGGGAGCTACGTCCGATTCGACCGGAACGCGCTCGTCCTGCTCGACAACGACAACAACCCGCGCGGTACCCGTATCTTCGGGGCGGTGCCGCGGGAACTGCGGGCGAAGTTCAACAAGATCATCAGCCTGGCCGCGGAGGTGGTGTGAGTCGTTAGTTGTCGGTTGTCAGTTGTCAGGCGACCCCTCTAGGTCGACGCAACTGATCGGCTGACGACTGATCACTGACAACTAATAACTGCCATGTACATCCGCAAAGACGACACTGTGGTGGTGCTGACCGGGGACGACAAGGGCGTCCGCGGCAAGGTACTGTCGGTGTCTCCGAAGACCGGCAAGGTCGTCGTCCAGGGCGTCAACCGCGTGTACCGGCACCTGAAGCCGTCGCGGCAGAACCCGCAGGGCGGACGGCTCTCGAAGGAGATGCCGGTCAACGTCTCGAACGTCATGCTGATCGACCCGTCCACCAACCAGCCGACCCGCGTCGGCGTGCGGTACACGGCCGACGGCTCCAAGGAGCTATACGCCAAGAAGAGCGGCGCACGCATCCGCCTCCTGGCGAAGGCGAATCCGAAATACGCCAAGAAGGCGTAATCCCTGCGGCCCGTACCGGCCCCGTCGGCATGGGGTCGCCATAGGTCGAGAAAGGCAAGCGAGACATGACCGCCGAAGCGAAGGAACTCCCCGCGCCGACTCCGCGGCTGCTCGAACGGTACAAGAAGGAAATTCTCCCGGCGCTGGCCAAGAAGTACGGCCGGGACAACCCCCACGCCCTCCCGAAGCTGATGAAGATCAGCCTCAACATGGGCGTGGGCAAGGCGCTCCAGGACAAGGAGCGGATGAAGCAGTCGGCCGAGCAACTCGGCCTCATCGCCGGGCAGAAACCGCAGATCATGAAGGCCAAGGTGGCCGTCAGCGGATTCCGCCTCCGTGAGGGGAACGAGATCGGCTGCCGGGTGACCCTCCGCGGCAAGCGGATGTTTGAGTTCCTCGACCGGCTCATCAACGTGGCCCTGCCGCGTATCCGCGACTTCCGCGGAGTGAACCCGAAGAGCTTCGACGGCAACGGTAACTACAGCATGGGGCTGACCGAGCAACTGGTCTTCACCGAGATCGACCCGGACAAGGTGACGTTCACGCAGGGTATGGACATCACCTTCGTCACCAGCACCCGGAACGACGACGAGTCACGCGATCTGCTCCGGTTGTTCGGGATGCCGTTCCGCGAGGACGGCGCGAAGTAACGCACACTGACGATTTACGGAACGGCCGGCTCGCCCGGGGTGTGTACCCCCGGGGCCGAGCCGGAACGCCGACCCGAGACCCGCGATGTCAACGAACGCCAAAGAGGCCACGTTCGCGCGCCAGATGGAGCGCCTGGACAAACACCGCGCCGAGATCAAGAAGCCGGCCGACCAGCAGAACCCGGCCAACCTGATGCCGGGCCGCGACCGCATCCGCGTGCGATTCCGCTGCGGGCTGTGCGGCCGCG
>JAFKFQ010000043.1 GCA_017308215.1 bacterium
TGCGCCAGTACAACGTGTTCCTGGCGAACCGCATGGGGGCGCTGCTCGACCTGGTGCGCCGGTTCGAGCTAACCGACGTGAAGATCGTCGCCATGACGATCGTTGAAACTGCCGATTGTGCCATCATTCGCATCGTGCCGAGCAGTTCGGAGCGCGCCTACGAGATCCTGCAGTCCGCGAAGCTGCCGTTCACCGAGAGCGACCTCCTCGTGGTGAAGCTGCCGGACAACGACCAGCCGCTCTTGACGATCTGCAAGGCGTTGCTCGGCGCCGAGATCAACATCCATTACGCCTACCCGCTCCTGATCGGCGTCGGCGCGATGGGCAGTACGGCGCTGGCGATGCACGTCGAGGACCAGGAGGCGGCGATGGCCACGCTGTCGAACCAGGGGTTCACGGTCTACACCGAGAACGACCTGGACGGGTGACCTGGCCTGAAACCTGCCGGTGTGCAACGTAGCCCCGCAACTCGAGCCACGGATTCATCCCATGACTCGCGTCGTCCTCCTGTTTTGTGCGGGCCTTTGTGCGGTGGCGGTCCGGGCACAAGTGTCTGATCCGGTCAAGGCGAGCCTCGACAAGGCGGTCACCACGTACACGACCGAGATCAAGGAATTCCGGGCGAAGGTTGGCATGTGGCTGGATGATCGCGAGAAGGTGGCTCGGCAAGCGGGCGACAAGAAAATGGTGGACCAGATCAAGCTGGAGCGAGAAGCGCTCAGCCGGTCCGATGCCCTGCCGATGACCGCACCGCCGGAATTGAAGCAGCAAAGTAATGAGCCGCAGGCAAAACTCGAACGGGCGTATGCAGAAGGCGTGAAGGACTACATCCGAAGGAATAAGGACAAAGAGGCTACT
This sequence comes from bacterium, assembly GCA_017308215.1. Classification (GTDB taxonomy): domain Bacteria; phylum Planctomycetota; class Planctomycetia; order Gemmatales; family Gemmataceae; genus Urbifossiella. Next base: position 859 of record JAFKFQ010000043.1, read on the forward strand.
GTCCTGGAACAGGAATTGAAACTGGTCAAACTGGGTATCGACCCAGTGGACAAGCGGAGGCGGTGGGTCCACTCCCGTGGGGAGTTCAAGATTGTCAAGCGAGGTGAATGGGAAGAGCTAACACCTGACAAAGCTATCCTACGGTGGCAGGAAGTCGGGCGAACGAAGCAATTCATCGAACTACTGATCATTCTTGACAAAAAGCACTATGTCCGCCTATACGACACGGGCGACGGGCGACGGGCCGAGGACGAGAAGGAGCTCAAGCCGCTCTTCCGCGGGGGCAAGTGGGTGAAGTAGGCACGGCCCCCAAGCCTGTAGAGTCGTCACAGGAACCGAGAGGGCGTCGCGCACGTCAGCGGAACGCCTCCCACTCCTTGCCGAGCACCGCGGCGGCGATCTTCAGCGTCAGGATCTCGTCGGTCCCCTCGTAGATGCGGCAGACGCGCACGTCCGTCAGGTGCCGCGCCGGGCGGTACAGCGGGCTCCAGCCCTTGCCACCCCACACCTGCACCGCCCGGTCCGCGGCGTCCCAGGCGGCATTCGATGCGAAGAACTTCGCCTCTGCCGCGAGCAAATCCGCGCGGCTGGCCAGCTCGCGGTCGGCGGGCGCCGCCTCGGACGTGTCCTTCAGTGCCGCCGCCCGCTCCACCAGTGCCTCCGACGCCACGCGGGCCATCTCGATGCGGGCGATGTGCTCCTGAACGAGCTGGTGACGCGCGATCTCTTTGCCGTGCTGGCTGCGGGCCTTCGCGTACTCGACGGCCTCCGCCAGACAATCCTCGATGACGCCGAGGCAACCGGCGGCGACGCTCAGCCGACCGCTGACGAGCGTGCCCATCGCCACGCGGAAGCCGTTCCCCTCCTCGCCGAGGAGGTTCTCACGCGGCACGCGGACGTTCTCCATCTGGAACATCGCCGTGTTCGCCGTCGGCATCCCCATCTTGGCGTTCGCCGCGAACGACTCGGCGGCGAAGCCGTCGGCCTTCGTATCGACCACGAACGCGGTGACGCGGCGCGCCGGGTCGTCGGCCACACGGCCGGCGGGGTACGCGAACACGACCACCGCGTCGGCAATGCCGCCGTTCGAGATCAGGTACTTCACGCCATTCAGGACGTAGCCGTCGGCGGTCGTCTCGTACGTCGTCGTCATCTCGCGCGGGTTGCTACCGGCGTCGGGCTCCGTGAGGCCGAACGCGAGGACGGCGTCGCCGCGCGCCGCGGCCGGGAGGTACTTGCGCTTCAGCGCGTCGTTGCCCCACGTCTGGATCGGGTAGGCGCCGATGCTGAGGTGGCCGGAGAAGAAGGTGCGGACGCCGGTCCCCTCGCGGCCGATGCGGGCGAGGGCGCGGAAGTACGAGACGTTGTCCGCCCCGCGGCCGCCGTACTCGGGGCGGACGTTGATGCCGAGCAGGTCGTGCTTCTTCGCCAGTGGGACGAGCTGGTCGTTGAACTGGCGCTCGGCGTAGCAGAGTTCCTCGTGCGGGCGGAGTTCCTGGCAGAACGCCTCGGTGTCGGCGGCGAGTTTCGCGGGGTCGAACGGCACGGCCGCCTCCGGGGTTGGGGCAAGGGAATTGTAGCGCGACGAAGCGAGTCGGGGCGCTCGCACCCGACATCGACCGGTCGACGCACCAGTAGGTCGGGTCGAGTCTTCGAGACCCGATGAGGGAGAGCCGGTGCCGGACGCGCCGCTCGACGGGTCTGAAACGCCCACGCGGCGGCCGTCGGCCGTGCATGGCTACACGACCGGCGGTCGCCGGTGGGCGGGTGTCGGGTTCCGGCGCGGTGCCCCAGCCGGCCGCTCGTGCCGCGGGGGTCGCAGGAGTGACCCTGCTCGGTCGCCCGGACGACCGCCCCCGCGGACGCACCATGACAGTGCATCCCGCGCGGCA
>JAFKFQ010000451.1 GCA_017308215.1 bacterium
CTTCGGGTTCGCGTGGGGCTTTCTGCGCGAGGTCGCCCGGGGGCTCGGGGCCGCGCGCTGACCCCGAGGCCGCCCGTGACCGACCTCACCCTCCTCCGCCCCGACGGCACGCAGGTGCCGCTCGCGGCGTTCCTCGACCGGCCGTTCCTGCTCGTCGTCTTCCTGCGCCACCTTGTCTGAATCCCGTGCAACGCCCACCTCGGCGAGGTGGCCGGCGCCCGCGACACGTTCGCGGAACGGGGGTGCTCTGTCCTCGTCGTCGTGCAGGCGAAGCCGGAATCGCTCGCGCACTACCTGGCGCGGCGGCCCTACGGGGTGCCGGTCGTCTCCGGCCCGGAGCGCGTCGCGTACCGGGCGTTCGGGCTGGATCGGACGCGCTGGCGCACCTTCTTCCGCCCGCGCGTGCTGCTCGGCTACCTGCGCGGGATGCTCCGCGGCTACGCGCTCAGGGTGCCGTACCGCGACGAGGACGTGCGGCAGCTCGGCGGCGACTTCATCCTGAAGTCACACGGCGAAATCGTGTTCGCCTACCGCTCCGCCGACCCGACCGACCGCCCTTCCCTGACGACCCTTCTCGCCGCGCTGCCATCGCCGCCGCCGATGGGCGGGTAAGCCGCGGCCGATACCCCGCCAAGTTGACTCCGCGCGCCGCGCCGACTAACGAATGGGTGACAGCCCCGCCGAGACACCCGTCAACCGCCTCGTCGAAAGGACGCACCCATGCCTACCGTCTGGCGCCTCTCCCGGTCCGCACTCGCCACGGCGGCCGTCGCCGCGGCCGCGGCCGTGTTCCACTCGCCGGCCCCGGCCAACCCGCCGACCAAGCCGAGCCTCGCCGGCCTCACCGAGCCGGCCGACTACCTGCTCCCGAACGAGTCGCTCATGATCCCGTTCAAGGACCAGGTGCCGATGGTGTTCGTCACCCGGAACCAGCCGGAGTGGGCGGCGCTGAAGACGTTCTTCACCGACGCCAAGGAAGACACCGTGGACCCGGCGACGGGCGAGAAGGTGACGCGGCGCGTCGTGAAGATCAAGGTACCGCTCGGGCTCAACCAGGCGCCGCCGGTGCCGGCCGAGAACCCGATGGCGCTCGCCAAGTGGGTGCTCGGGCGGAAGCTGTACTACGACCCGATCCTCTCGACGAGCGGGCAGGTGTCGTGCTCGACGTGCCACCACCCGAAGAAGGGTTTCACCGACCAGAAGCGCACGTCCACCGGCATCGGCGGGGCGGTCGGGCCGATCAACTCGCCGACGGTCATCAACGCCGCCTACGCCAAGTTCCAGTTCTGGAACGGCCGGGCCGACACGCTCGAAGACCAGTCGCAGGGGCCGGTCGGGAACAACAAGGAGATGTTCGGCGGCAAGGCCGACCCGTGGGAAGAAGCCGTCCTGCGGCTGCGGACGAACCCGGAGTACGTGAAGGCGTTCGCGCAGGTCTTCGGCCACGCCCCGACGCGCGACTCGGCCGCGAAGGCGATCGCCACCTACGAGCGCACGGTTCTGTCCGGTAACTCGGTGCAGGACCGCGCCGACGCGGCCATGAAGAAGCGCGTGACCGAGGAAGAGAGCGGCAAGTTCGAGCTGAAGGCGGAGGACTACGCCGGGGTGCTGAAGGCGGCGTTCGCGGCGAAGGACGCCACCGCGCTGACGGCGCTCAAGCTCGACCCGGGTGCCGACGCCGGCAAGGCGGGCGACGTGGCGAAGCAGCTTCTGAACGGCCGCACGCTGTTCTTTGGCAAGGCGAAGTGCTCGCTCTGCCACACCGGCGACACGTTCTCGGACGGCCTGTTCCACAACCTCGGCGTCGGGGCCGACAAGGGCGGCGACATCCCCTACGACGAGTTCGGCCGGTTCTCGATCCTCCGCACCGGGCACAAGGACATAAACCTGGTCGGCGCGAACAAGACGCCCGGCCTGCGCGGGCTGGTGGACACCGCCCCGTACATGCACAGCGGCGACGAGAAGACGCTCGAAGCGGTGGTGGACCTGTACGACCGCGGCGGGAACGTGAACCCGTACCTGAGCGACAAGCTCCGCGACACCGTAGCGGAGGCGGCGTACCTGCGGGCGCGGGCGGCGGGGCAGCCGGTGGACCCGAACGTGAAGACGTTCGGCCCGTCGCACAAGCCGATCATCCCGCTGAAGCTGAACCTGTCGGCCGCCGAAAAGGCCGACCTGGTCGTGTTCCTCCGCGGGCTGAACGGCGCCCCGATCGACCCGGTGGTGTCGGAGCCGACGATCGAGGTGAAGTAGTGCATCCGCGTGCGGCTTCGCGCCGTGGAGCGCGAAGCCGCACGTGCTCCCCTGTCTTGACCTGCTCTCTCAACTCGGCCACGATGGCGGGCATCGAAGGGGAGCCGACATGCGCCCGCGCCTCGTCCTCTCGACCGCCTGCCTCGCCGTGGTCGCCGCGCTCGCATGGCTCACGCACGCCCGTCCGCAGCCCGCCGCGGGCGGTTGGGAGGAGGTCGTGCCCGGCGTCTTCCGCACAACGGCGGCGCCGCACGGCTATGCGGTCGTGGACGGCAAGCGAGCCGTCCTCATCGACGCGACCACACCGCCGGACGCCCTCAAGGCGCTGCACGTCGAGTCGATCGACGCCGTGCTCCTCACACACCACCACCGCGACACCGCCGCCTTCGCCGCTGCCTACCGCAAGGCCGGCGTCGCCGTTCGCACCTCGAAGGAGGCGGGCGAATGGTTGACGCCGGAAGGCGTGGCGAAAGCGTGGAAGGACGCGGTGCCGCTGCGAAACTCGCGCACCGGTTACTTCGTCCTGCCCGAGGCCGTGCCCGGCGTCGACTGCACGCTGGAGCCCGGCAAGGGCATCGCACTGGGGCCGTGGACCGTCACACCGGTCGCCACGCCCGGGCACAGCCGCGATCACCTCGCGTTCCAACTCACGAAGGCCGACGGGACGAACGTGATCTGCTGCGGCGACGCCTTCCACACACCGGGCAAACTGTGGTCGCCGTACACGACCGACTGGGACCACTGGACCGACGCCGGCCTCACGCCCGCCGCCGCGTCGCTGCGAGCGCTGGCGAAGCTCGACCCCACGCACCTGCTCCCGGCACACGGTCCGGTGCTGGCGAAGGAGTGCGCGAAGGCGCTCACCGACACCGCGGCGGCGGTCGAGGAGGCGGCGTTCCTCAAGAGCTTCGAGCGGTTCTCGAAGCGCGAGGGGAACCCGCCGCAGTATCCGTTCCTTGTCCCGAAGGAGCAGATCGGCAGCGGCGGCGACAAGCCGTGGGCGAAGGTGTCGGACCACCTGTGGATCACCGGCAACACCTACGTGCTGAAGGCGCGCGACGGTGCCGGCTGCCTCGTACTCGACCCGTGGGCCGAGCGCATCGCCGCTCAAATCGAAAAGCTCCGGGGTGCGGAGAAGCTCGGCCCCGTCGAGGTCGTGGCGTTCAGCCACGCCCACTACGACCACTTCGACGGCCTCTACTACATGGCCGGGCGCGACCGCGTGCAGGTGTGGGCGCTCGACACGGTCGCCGGGCCGCTCAAGGAGCCGTTCCGCTGGCGGGCGCCGTTCCTCGACGAGCGGCCGATCCGGTTCACGAAGGAGCTCAAGGACGGCGAGACGGCGGCGTGGGGCGGCTACGAGTTCAAGTTCCACCACCTGCCGGGGCAGACGTGGTTCACCGCCGCGATCGAGGCGACGATCGACGGCAAGCGCGGCCTCTTCACCGCCGACAACTTCTTCCACCAGGACCAGTACAGCGGGTCGGGCGGGTGGATGGGGCTGAACCGCAGCTCGCCCGCGGTGTACGGCACGAGCGCGCGGAAGGTGCTCGACCTGGCGCCCGAGTGGGTACTGGCCGAGCACGGCGGTCCGTACGTGTTCAACGCCGAGGACTACCGCCGCCGCGAGCGCTGGGGTGCCGCCGCCGCGAAGGCGTGCGACGCGCTCTCGCCGTCCGGCAGCCACCTCCGCGACTGGACGCCGCACCGCGTCTCGGTCGAGCCCGTGCGGCTGACCGCGAAGGCGGGCGACCTGGTGCGCGTGACCGCATTCGTGGACGGCCTCGGCCCGCGGGAGGACGCCGGCACGCTGACGCTCCACGGCCGGGGCGTGTTCCCCAGCCAGACCGAGCAGTTCCGCGTCGGCCCGAGTCGACGCAACACGACCCAGTGGACGCTTACAGTCCCGTGGGGTACACCCGCCGGCCGCCACCCGTTCGCCGTGTCGCTCACCGAATCGTCCGGCGCCGAGCCGGTGGACGCCTTTGTGGTGATCGACGTCACCGCGCCGTGACCGCGGCCAGCTCGAAGTGCTCAGTAACGAGCGATCACGGCAACGCTGGTGAGTAGCATCTGGCCGATCGTAAACAAATCGGATCGGACCACACGGCAGTGTCTCCGGGCGAAATTAAGAACATCATCAGACACTGAAGTCACATTCGCTCGTACTGCCCGGATTCTACGCTTTATCTCTCATCATCCGGGCACATGGCACAACCCGCACAATTGCCATCGGTTGCGTCTCATGCCCGGCCGACCGGACCGGCAGTTCCTTGCTCTCGGACCGTGGGATCTCTATAACGGATGTTGAGACACAACCCGGCCGCATTCTCCCAGCGGCCTTCGATCCACACGATCCCGGACGGGTAGCCCGACGGCCGGTCGGGGAAGGTATCCCCTCCCCGCCGGTAGTGTTGCGCCCGTGAGGTCTTTGCACATGGCGACCCTCAAGCTGCGGCGGATCGACCTGACTGCTCCGAATGCCGCAGCCCAGCTCACCAAACTCCGCGACCAGTTCCGCATCGAAGGCGAGATCGTCTCGCCGGCAAGCAAGAAGCTCACGCAGGCGGTGTTCGGCGAGCCGCTCTCCCCGGCGCGGGCGGTCGAGCGCATCTGCCACGACGTTCGCGATCGCGGGCTCCCGGCGGTGCTCCAGTACACCGAGCAGTTCGACAAGGTGAAGCTGAAGCCCGACCAGGTGCGGGTGAAGCCGGCCGAGCTGGCCGCCGCCCACGCCGAGGCCTCGCCCGAGTTCCTGGAGGTCGTGCGCCAGATCCAGTACAACGTGCTCCAGTTCCAGTCGGGTCTGCTGCACCGCGACGCCGAGATGCGCGTCTCGGGCAAGCACGAGCTCCACCTCCGCTACCGCCCGCTGAAGCGCGTCGGCGTGTACTGCCCGGGCGGCGCCGCGGCGTACCCCTCGACGCTCCTGATGACCATCTGCCCGGCGCAGGCGGCCGGCGTCGAGAACACCGTCGTGTGCATGCCGCCGAAGGACACCGGCGGGTTCAGCAAGGAGATGCTCGCCGTCTGCCACGAGCTGAAGGTGTCGGAGGTGTACCGCCTCGGCGGCGCCCAGGCGATCGCGGCGATGGCCTACGGGGTGGACGGGCTCAAGCCGGTGGACATGGTCGTCGGCCCCGGGAACCAGTTCGTCGCCCTCGCCAAGAAGCAGGTGTTCGGGCAGGTCGCCATCGACTGCATCGCCGGCCCGAGTGAGGTGGTCGTCGCCGCCGACGACTCGGCCCACCCCGACTACGTGGCCCTCGACCTGATCGCCCAGGCCGAACACTCGCCGGGCGTGGCGATCATGGTGACGTGGTACGAGCCGCTGCTGAACGAGGTGCAGGCGGCGCTGGAGAAGCGGCTGGCGAAGCTGTCACGCGCCGACCTGGCCCGCGACAGTCTGGAGCGGTACGGCGCGTTCGTGCTCGCCCCGGACAAGCAGGGTGCGATCGACTGCGTGAACGCCCTCGCCCCCGAGCACCTGCACATCCAGACGCGCGACCCGGACGCCTTCGTCGATGAGGTCGAGAGCGCCGGCGCCGTGTTCCTGGGGCCGTTCACGCCGGTGGCGCTGGGCGACTACGCCGCCGGCCCGTCGCACGTCCTGCCGACCGGCGGCACGGCGCGGTTCTCAAGCGGCCTGACGGCGAACGACTTCCGCAAGCGCACGAGCATCATACGGTTCACCCGCAACGGGCTGAAAGAAATCGCCGACGACGTGATCTTCCTGGCGAACAAGGAGGGGCTGACGGGCCACGCGGCGAGCGTGGAGCAGCGGGCGCACGACAACGGCCCCGCCGCCCGCCCGAAGCCGAAGCCCGAGAAGGCGATGGCCGCCGCGGCCGCATCGAAGAAGTAATCAGGGGGGCAAGGGGCAAGAGAGACCGCTGCTCCTGCCCCGCTGTCAACTCGTCCCTTGCCCCTGGCCCCTTGCCCCTCCCATGCTCCCGATCCGCAGTAACATCCGGGCCATGGCCGGCTACGTGCCCGGCGAGCAGCTCAACGACCCGGACATCGTCAAGCTCAACACCAACGAGAACCCGTACCCGCCGAGCCCGCGGGTGTTCGAGGCGGTGCGGGCGGCGCTCACCGGCGACCGCCTCCGCAAGTACCCGCAGCCGCTCGGCGACACGTTCCGCCGCGCCGCCGGCCGCGTGCTGAACGTCGATCCCGACGGCATCCTGATCGGCAACGGCTCGGACGACATCCTCACCATCCTGACGCGCGCGTTCGTCCCGGAAGGCGGGCTCATCGCGTCGCCGACGCCGAGCTACATCCTCTACAAATCGCTCGCCGAGCTCCAGGGCGCCCGCTTCGAGAAGGTGCCGTTCACACCCGACTGGCAGCTCCCCGGGCGCTGGCCGACCGGGGCGCACCTCACGTTCCTGCCGAACCCGAACTCGCCGTCCGGCACCGTGGTGCCGCTTGCGGAAGTCGAACGCCTCGCGGCGGCGGTCGCGCCGGCGCCGCTGGTGCTCGACGAGGCCTACGCCGACTTCGCCGACGCCAGCGGGCTCGAACTCCTGCCGCGCGTCCCGAACCTGATCGTGACGCGCACCTTCAGCAAGTCGTACGCACTGGCCGGCATCCGCTTCGGCTTCGCTGTCGCCGCCCCGGCGGTGGTGCGCGAGCTGGCGAAGGTGAAGGACTCCTACAACTGCGACGTGCTCAGCCTCGCCGCCGCGACGGCCGCGATCGAGGACCAGGACTACTTCCGCGAGGTGCGTGCGAAGATTCTTGCCACCCGCACCCGCCTCACCGCGGCGCTGCCGGCGCTCGGGTTCGAGGTGACGCCGAGCCACGCCAACTTCCTCTGGTGCCGCCGCGCCGACCGCCCGGTGAAGCCGCTGTACGAGGAACTGAAGCGCCGCAAGATTCTGGTCCGCTACATGAACTACGACGGCTATGACGGCCTCCGCGTCACCGCCGGCACCGACGCCGAGGCCGACCGCCTGCTGGCCGAACTGCGTTCCATCCTCTGACGGGTCCCTCATGCCCCGCACCGCGTCGATCCGCCGCGAGACCGCCGAGACGGCGATCGAGCTCGACCTCGACCTCGACGGCACCGGCCGCACCCAGCTCTCGACCGGGGTCGGCTTCTTCGACCACATGCTGACGCACCTCGGCAAGCACGGCCTGTTCGACCTGACCGTGACGTGCCGCGGCGACCTCCACATCGACGCCCACCACACCGTCGAGGACGTGGGGATCTGCTTCGGCAAGGCACTCGTCCAAGCACTCGGCACGAAGGCCGGCATCCGCCGCTACGGCGACTGCACGCTGCCGATGGACGAGACGCTGGTGACGGCGGCGGTCGACCTGTCCGGCCGCCCGTTCCTGGTGTGGGACGCGGACGTGCCGACGGAAACGCTCGGCACGTTCTCGTCGCAACTGGCCGAGGAGTTCTGGCGCGCCGTGTCGAGCGCGGGACTGATGAACCTGCACGTCGTCCTGCACCACGGCCGCAACACGCACCACATCGTCGAGGCGATCTTCAAGGCGTGCGCCCGCGCCCTGCGCTCGGCCGTCGAGCCCGACCCGCGGGCGGCGGGCGTGCCGTCCACGAAGGGCGTGCTCTGACGCAGTGCGAGTCCGTTTGGGCGGAAATTCGTTTCACCCGCCGACCGCCGCGGGTTACAGTCTTTTCAACCGAGGATGCTGACGTGGCGAAGAAGCCCGCTGCCGATACCGACGCGCTTGTCACTCAGGCGCTGCTGACCGTCGCCACCGCCGACCACCCGCCGCGGTTGGCCGGCAAGGGTGACACGCCCGCACTCTTCGCATCGAAGACCAGGGCAAATAAGGCGCCGATCGAGGCTCTCGCCACCTTCGTGACCGTGAGCGGGAAAGGCGCGGACGAGGCGGTGCAGCTGACGGCGGCCGGCTTCACCAAAATCGCCGGCCAGCTGCCCGAGGACCGGGTCGGCCCCGCGGCGAAAACGGTGGCTGGGACGCTCCCGACTTCCGAGCGAGTGGCGTTCCTGCAGGACATCGTAAGTCGAACTCCGGTCGCCGCGGCGGAACTCCTCCCGGAGTATGAGGCCGCGGTGGCGGCGGAGAAGGTCGAGGCCGAGACGCGGGTGAAAGAGGCCGAGGCCCGCCGCGAGCGCGAGGAGCGTGCGAAGCAAGCGATGGTGCGCTGGCTGGAACTCGGCGAGCAGCGGAAGCAGCAGCGCGTCGCCGCGCTGCTCGCTGAGTTGAAGGCCGAAGGGTGGAAGGGGGCGACCGGCGGGGGCGACAATGTCTCGCCTCAGCCAAGACTGTCGGTCGAGCCGCTAACGCCGTCCACACCCGAGGAGAAAGGCTTCCGCCGCGAAGTCCTCCGCCGGCTGGCGGCACAGTGGCGTGAGGCGGTCGAGGACCGGCGCGACGAGCCGGCCCGGTTTATGGAGGCCGGGATCGGCAACGTGCGCGGCGTGCGGCAGATCGGGACGGCCGGTGAGACGACGAAGTTCGACGGCGAGTTCCACGAGGCCGACGAGGGCGTTTCGACCGGCGCCGCCGTCCGGGTGGAGCGACCGGGGTGGTTGATCGACGAGGACGACGACCGACAGCACGTGATCCTGAAAGCGAGAGTCGCACCGTGAGGTGGGTCATGGCCGAGCGCGTGTTCTGCATCGACTTGGGGAGCGAGTACACGAAGGTCGGCCTTCGACGCGACCCGTCCGCGGACGGCCAACTCGTCAACGACACCGGGATTGAGGACACCGACTTCTGCTACCCGAGCGTGATCGTCGTGGACCGCTCGGGGCCGTCGCCGGTGGCCGAGTTCGGCAAGAAGGCGGCCGGGCGAAAGGCGTCCAACGGGATCGAGGTCAAATCGAACTGGAAGCAGGATCTGTTCACCACCGCCGGCCCGGACGAGCCGACCGCGACCCCGCTCGAGACTTTCCTGCGGTCCGACGACCTCACCCGTCTCGCCGGACAGCACGGCATTTCGCCGGCCCAGCTCAGCCAACTCCGGCAGATGGTCACCGCCGCCCGTGAGCTGCTGACCAGTACGGGCGTTCGCCCGGTGAACCGCGCCGCTCAAAAGCAGGACTACGCCGCGGCACTGGCCCACCGCTTCTTCCACTGGCTGCGGCAGGAGGTGCTGCGCGAGTGCACCCGCCTCCCGAGCGCCGGGCTGAACTACGCCGACATCCCGGTCCGGGTCACGGTACCGGCGTTCGCCTACGGCGCGGACGTGACCACGAACCCCGGTTGCCGGCTGCTGACCACTGCGGTGACGAACGCCGGGTGGCGCCTTCACCCAACCCTCCCGGTCGTCACGGAGCCGTATGCGAACGCCATCGGCGTGCTGACCGAGGGACGGAACGCGACGAAGAAGGGCAAAGCCGACTACGGAAAGTTGTTCGCACGCGGCCCGCTCATCACGGCCGGTAAGGACCACGCCAAGTACGGCCCGTACCGGGCGGTGGTGATCGACGTCGGCGGCTACACGATCGACCTGACGATGCTCACCCTCCGCCCCGACGGACTACTCGCGACCGACCTCGACCGCGTGTTCGATGTTGCCCAGAAGTCGATCCCGCTGGGGCTCTCCGCGCTCGACGCCCGAGTATTCGCGGCTATCCCACCCGAAAAGGCGGCGTGGCTGCGCGGCCAGGCGTGGCAGGACTTCGACGGCTGCCGCGTTAGCTTGTACACGGAGATGAAACCGGTCCGGTCCGGCACGCTGGGGCTGATCGGTGGTAGCGGCCCGGAGGGCGACGCGATTCGGGAGTGCGTGGAGCAGTTCGCCCGCGACATCGCGGTCGAAGTGCAGAAATTCCTGCCGGACTTCGGCGAGCGGGGGATGAACGAGTTGATCCTCACCGGTGGCGGAGCCGGCGTCCCCGCCGTGCGTGCGGCGGTACTCGCCGCGGCCGCAGCGGGCGGCCGGTCGTTCACCAAGATTCACTCGCCGGAGTTGAAGAAAGAGGCGGGGAAGCTGGTGAACAAACTTGACGCCCGGTTCGCCCGCGGCGCCGCCGCGGTCGGTGGAACTAGCCTCTACTTCGAGCCGTCACTGTCCGGGTCGACGTAGAATGCCCGCGTGAACTTCCTCGCGCACCTCCACCTCGCCGCGCCGGCGCGCGGCCTCATGCTCGGCGGCGTTCTCGCCGACCTCCTCAGGCCCGCCGAGATCGCCGTCCTCCCCGCCGACGTCCGCGACGGCGTTCAGCTCCACCGCCGCATCGACGCCTTTACCGACCGCCACGCCGTCGTGCAGCGGAGCATCCGCCGCGTCGCCGACAAGCTCGGGTGGTTCGGCGGCATCGTCATCGACGTGTACTACGACCACCTCCTCGCCCGCTCTTGGGCCGACTACGCCGACGAACCGCTCCGCACCTTCGCCGACCGCTGCTACGCCCTATTCCACGAAGCGGCGCCGGGGCTACCGGACGAAGGGCAGCGGTTCGCGCACCACTTCGCCGCCGACGACCGGCTGGTGCGTTACAGCACCGTGGACGGCATCGCCGAGACGCTGGCGCGCGTGTCGGCCCGCATCGCGGCGCGGATGCCGGCGCGGGCGGTGCGGCTCGAAGACCACCTCCCGACCCTCCTCGCCGCCGACGCCGAACTCGCTGCCGACTTCCGTGTCTTCTACCCCGAACTGGTTGCGTTCGCCGCCGCCGAGCGGGGCTTGTGAACCCGACGCCCGGGCCCGACACTACTACCATGACCGAGCGCGAGTTCGCCGTCGAGTGTGTCCGCACCCTCCAGAGCGCGGGCTTCCGCGCGCTGTGGGCCGGGGGGTGCGTGCGCGACGAGTTGCTCGGCCTCGAACCGAACGACTACGACATCGCCACCGACGCCCGGCCCGAACAGGTGCGGAAGCTGTTCCGTCGCAGCCTCGCGGTCGGGGCGGCGTTCGGGGTGATCGAGGTGGTCGGCCCGCGCGACGCCAGCCGGGGCGGCGAGCACCTGACGGTCGAGGTGGCGACGTTCCGCTCCGACGGCACTTACTCCGACGGCCGGCGGCCGGACGCGGTGACGTTCTCCTCGCCCGAGGAAGACGCGGCGCGGCGCGACTTCACAATCAACGGCATGTTCTTCGACCCGATCGCGGGTGAGCTCCACGACTACATCGGCGGCCGCGCCGACCTCGACGCGAAGGTACTCCGCGCCATCGGCGACCCGTTCGCCCGCTTCGCCGAAGACAAGCTGCGCGTGCTGCGTGCGGCGCGAATCGCCACGCGGTTCGACCTGTCGGTCGAGCCCGCCACGTTCGACGCGGCGCGGCAGATGGCGTCGCAGATCACGGTGGTGTCCGCGGAGCGCATCGCCGACGAGTTGCGGAAGTTGCTGACGCACCGCAACGTCGTTGTCGGGGTCTGGTTGCTGCGCGACTTCGGGCTGATCGAGCCGATTCTGCCGGAACTGATCCCCGGGCTCCAGTACTGGCCGCGGACGACGAACGTTGTGACCGCGCTCGCCCCGAAGCCGGTGGCGTTCCCCCTGGCGCTCGCCGTCCTCCTCCGCGACCTCGGACGGCCGACAGCGGAGGCAATTGCGGACCGGCTCAGACTGTCGAATGCGGAGAAAGCGCGGGTCGCGTGGCTGGTCGAGAACCGCAACGTGCTGCTCGACGCGCCGACGATGCGGCCGAGTCGGCTCAAGCCGATCCTCGTTCACCCGGGAATTGGCGAGTTACTGGCGCTCCACCGCGCAATCGCGGTCGCCGCCGGGCACGACGTCGGGCACGTCGAATTCTGCGAGACGGTGTTGCGCGAGACGCCGCGCGGGGAGCTCGATCCGCCGCCGGTCCTCACCGGGAACGACCTGAAGGCGCTTGGGCTGAAACCGGGGCCGGAGTTCAAGCGGCTTCTCGATGCCGTCCGCGAGGCGCAGTTGGACGGAGCGGTTCGCTCGCGCGACGAGGCATTGGCGTTGGTTCGCTCACTGCCACCCGCGCCTGGATGACCGCCGGCACCGGCGCCGCCCACACCACTTCGTTCCACCAGAAGCCGACGAGTGTGCGGAACGTCCGCGGCACCTCCCACAGCGACACCTTACTGTCACCGCCAAGCCGCGGGCGGTGCATCACCGGCCGCTCGGAGACCGTGAGCCCGAGCAGGCGGGCGCGGGTGAGCATTTCCGTGTTCACGAAGAACCCGCGGCTCTCCGGCAGCAAAGTGGCCAGCGCGTCGCGGCGGAACACCTTCAGCGCACAGTCCACGTCGCGGACGCGGGTGCCGAGCAGCGTGCGGGCAAGGAGGTTGTACCCGCGCGACAGGAAGCGGCGGCGCCACGGGTCTTTGCGGTCCGCCCGGTAGCCGGCGACGATGTCGTACTCGTTCGCCAGCGGCGCGAGGTCGGCAAGGTCGGCGAGGTCGAACTGACAATCGGCGTCGGTGAAGGCGACGAGCGGGTAGCGCGCCGCCTCGAAGCCGGTCCGTAGTGCCGCACCATAGCCGCGGTTCGTGCCGTGCCGCAGCAGGCGCGTGTGCGGGGCGAGCGGGAGTTGGCGCTGCACCTCGTCCGCGGTGCCGTCGGTGCTGCCGTCGTCGACGACGATGACCTCGAAGGCGGTGAACCGGCCGACGAGCGTGGCTTCCGCCTCGGCGACGGCCCGAGCAATGACCGCCCCCTCGTTGAACGCCGGGAGCACGAGGCTGATGCGGGGGGTGGCGTCCATGCTCGCCCGGGGGTACGGGGTGGGGCGGGCGGACTGTACCCACACTCCCGCGCCGGTGCAACGCCGCAAGTGGCGGTTCGGAAATCGCACTTGTCTGCTGCGATCTCGTGTCTACAAATAGGAGTGTGGGAATGCTGATTCCCTGACCCGACCACCCCGAGGGCGAGCCGTGACGCTCCTGAGCCGCAAAGCGGACTACGCCCTCCTGATTCTCTCGTACCTGTATGGCAAGCCGGTCGGCGGCAACGCCCGCTCCATTGCCGAGCAGTTCGGGTTGAGCCGGCCGTTCGTGGCGAATATTCTCAAAGAGCTGTGCCAGAAAGGGTTTGTGACGAGCCACCGTGGCGTGAAGGGCGGCTACTCGCTGGCCCGCCCCGCGAACACGATCAGTCTTGCCGAGCTGCTCGAAACCGTCGAGGACGGGTTCCGGCTGACCGCCTGCAACCCGTCCCACCACGCCGGCGGCGATGCCTGTTCACTGACCGACGTGTGTACGATCCACGGCCCTATGGCCGAGGTCCACCGGCGACTCGTGGGCGTCCTCCGCGGGGTCACGCTCGCCGAATTGTTTGACCCGGCGACGCCGAAGCCGTCCGCCCTGCCGATGCTCGCCGCCGGCGGGTGTTGCGGGGGCGCCCGCCCCGTCGCCGCCACACCGGCCTGAACCCGCCCCAGGATGACCGTGATGCCGAAGCACCCGATCTACATGGACAACAACTCGACCACGCGGTGCGACCCGCGGGTGGTCGAGGCAATGCTGCCGTACTTCACCGAGAAGTTCGGGAACGCCGCCAGCCGCAGCCACGCCTTCGGGTGGGAGGCGGAGGCGGCCGTCGAGGAGGCCCGCGAGCAGATCGCCGCGGTCTTCAACGCCGGCCCGAAGGAGATCATCTTCACGAGCGGCGCCACGGAGAGCAACAACCTGGCGATCAAGGGCGTCGCCGCGATGTACAAGAAGAAGGGGAACCACATCGTCACGCAGGCGACCGAGCACAAGGCCGTGCTCGACACCTGCAAGCGCCTCGAGCGCGACGGCTTCCAGGTGACGTACCTGCCGGTGGACAAGTACGGCCAGGTCCACGCCGAGCAGGTCCGCGAGGCGATCACCGACAAGACGATCCTCGTCTCGATCATGGCGGCCAACAACGAGATCGGCACGGTCATGCCGATCCAGGCGATCGGCAAACTGTGCAAGGAGAAGGGCGTCCTCTTCCACACCGACGCGGTGCAGGCGGTCGGCAAGATCCCGCTCGACGTCGAGGCGATGGGGATCGACCTGCTGAGCCTGACGGCGCACAAGGTTTACGGGCCGAAGGGCGTCGGCGCACTGTATGTCCGCAAGAAGGATCCGCGCGTCCGGCTGGAGCCGCAGATCGACGGCGGCGGGCACGAGCGCGGCATGCGGTCCGGCACGCTACCGGTGCCGATGATCGTCGGCCTCGGCACCGCCTGCGACCTCGCCCGCCGCGAGATGCCCGAGGAGAGCGCCCGCACCTTCCGCCTGCGGGAAAAGCTCCGCACCGGGATCATGGGCAAGCTCCCCGAGACGTACCTGAACGGCCACCCGACCGAGCGGCTGCCGGGGAACGCCAACATCAGTTTCGCCTACGTCGAGGGCGAGGGGCTGATGATGGGGATCAAGGACGTGGCCGTGTCGAGCGGGTCGGCCTGCACGAGCGCGAGCCTTGAACCGAGCTACGTGCTGCGGGCGCTCGGCGTCGGCGACGAACTGGCGCACAGCAGCATCCGCTTCGGCATCGGCCGGTTCAACACCGAGACCGAGGTGGACGCGGTGGTCGATCTGGTTACCCGCGAGGTGAGCCGGCTCCGCGAAATGTCCCCGCTGTTCGAGCTCGTTCAGCAGGGCGTGGACCTGAAGACGATCGAGTGGGCGGCGCACTAAGACGTCACCCACGACCCTTGCATCAACACGGAGGCAGCCATGCCCTACAGCGATAAGGTGCTCGAACACTACAACAACCCGCGCAACGTCGGCAGCCTCGACGTGAAGGACGCCGCCGTCGGCACCGGCCTCGTCGGCGCGCCGGAGTGCGGCGACGTGATGAAGCTGCAGATCAAGGTCAACCCGGCCACCGGGGTGATCGAGGACGCCCGGTTCAAGACGTTCGGGTGCGGGTCGGCGATCGCGTCCAGCTCCCTCGCCACCGAGTGGCTCAAGGGGAAGACGGTGGACGAGGCGCTCGACATCAAGAACACCCAGATCGTCGAGGAGCTGGCGCTGCCGCCGGTGAAGGTCCACTGCTCGGTACTGGCCGAGGACGCGATCAAGGCGGCGATCAAGAACTACCAGGAGAAGCAGGAGGTGGTCGAGGCCCGCGAGCCCGCCGCCGTCGGCTGACCGCCCCGAAAGGCGAACCGCCGCCGGCGGTATCGCCCTCTAACCGACCGACCCAACCCCGAACAGGATTCCCACATGGCGACTGCGACCGAAACGCTCGAGCTCGGCCGGGCCGACGCCCCGAAGGCCGCCCCGATCACCGTGACCAAGAAGGCGGCCGACGAGGTCAAGCGGCACATCGCCAGTGTGGCCGCCGAGGGCACCGAGCCCGACGCCAAGTACTACCTCCGCGTCCGCGTCCAGGGCGCCGGGTGCAGCGGGTTCCAGAACAAGCTCGACCTCGACCAAAAGTACGACGAGAAGACCGACCACAAGTTCGAGTTCCACGGCGTCGAGGTCGTGATCGACAAGCGGTCGATGCTGTACCTGGAGGGCGCCGTCGTGGACTTCCACGAAGACCTGAACAAGCGCGGGTTCAGCGTCAACAACCCGAACGCCAAGTCCACCTGCGGGTGCGGCAGCTCGTACTCCATGTAAAGGTCGTCCTTCGTCATTCGTCCTCCATCCTTAGGAGGAGTTGACCCCGCGGGTCACCCCAGCCGAATGACGAGGGACGAACGACGAATGACGACCCAGGACCACTACACCCGCCTCGGCCTGCCGAGGCGGTTTGTTGTTGACGCGGCGGCGCTGGAGCGGGCATACCTCGCGCAGTCGCGGGCGGTCCACCCGGACTTCCACGCGGTCGGGTCGGGCGGCGACTTGGCGGCGAGCACGGAGCTTTCGGCCGCGGTGAACGAGGCGTACAACACACTGAAGGAGCCGTTCGCCCGCGCCGAGTATCTCCTGGCCCTGCACGGCGGTCCGAGCGCGAGCGAGGAGAAGGCGGTGCCGCCGGCGCTGCTCGCCGGGATGATGGAGTTCCGCGAGCGCGCCGAGGAGGGCAACGCCGCCGAGCGTGCGGCCGTCCGTGACGAACTGCGGGAGCGGGTGCGGGGGTTGGAGGGGAGTGTCGCCGCGGGGTTCGGTGCCTACGACAACCTACCCGGCGACGACCCGGAACGCCCGCGCGTGCTCCACGCGATCCGCCGCGGACTGAACGCCTGGAAGACCACCCGCAGCCTCCTGCGCACGCTGGCCGACGACTGACCGGACAAGGACACACGATGTACGACCCCGCACAACTAAAGAAACTGAAGACGCTCCGGGAGTTGGCCCCGGACGGGATGGCGGCGTTCGACGCGCTGAACGCGGCCGTGTTCAAGGACGGGGCGCTGCCCCTCAAGGTGAAGGAACTGATCGCGGTCGCCGTGGCGCTGACCACCCAGTGTCCGTACTGCATCGACATCCACGCCAAGAAGGCGAAGGCAGCAGGCTGCTCCGACGCCGAACTCGCCGAGGCGGGGCTCGTGGCCGCCGCCCTCCGCGCCGGCGGGGCCGTCACCCACGCCACCCACACCGTCAGCTGACCCACCGGGCGCTTAGCTCAGCGGCAGAGCACTCCCTTTACACGGGATTTCTGGGACGGACAATTACCCCAGTAACGACGCAAAAACACCTAGAAAAACAGCGATTTCGAGCCGGAGGCGAGTGGGGTAAACCGAGTGGGGTAAATCCTGGGGTAAATCGGGACGGTGAACAGGGAGGGCGGGAGGCCCGCCGAGAGGTACAACGGAGGTACAGCACGCTCGCTTAGCTCAGGGGTAGAGCGAGGTCTTTACACGGCCCAGGTCGGGGGTTCAAATCCCTCAGCGAGCACTGCAAACGCCCCGGGGATGACCCGGGGCGTCGTCGTTTCCGGTCATCTCTAGCCAAGGTACACTGAGAGACGAGCGAACCAGGTGGCGGGGTGGGTGTCCCTGCCTTCTTGGTCCCTGTCGCCCACGCCCCCGAGGCCGCCGTGTCCGAACAGCACCCCGCCCCCGCTTTCCTGAACTACATCACCGACGAGTCGTTCCGCCAGTCGCTCATGTCCGACTACCGGGAGATGACGGCCGCCGCCGGCACCGAAAGTTGGAAGGCGGTTCTGGTGCTCGCCGGAAGCCTCGTCGAGGCCATTCTGGTGGATTACCTCTACGGCAAAACCGCCGACACCACGAAGCGGGAGGCCATCCTCAAGTACGACCTTGGGGATGCCATCAGGGAGTGCAAAACGGCGAAGGTGCTGGACGAAGATACGGAGCCCCTCTGCACGGTAGTAAGGAAGTACCGGAACCTGATCCACCCCGGCCGAGTGGTGCGGTCGGGCCAGGAAATCACCCGTGAGCGGGGGGTGGTGGCGATGTCTCTAGTCCTACAGCCGTAATTATCCGTCGGGCGGTCTGGCCCCGCGTCTCTTGTAGTGGCATTCGCGGGCGCGGTGCTGATGGCGACGCCGCCACACCGACCACGCCAGTACCTGCTCGGCCGGCGGGACGGCGGCCCAGATCAGTTTGA
>JAFKFQ010000044.1 GCA_017308215.1 bacterium
ACCGGCGCGCGGCTCGTCAAGGCGGGCGCCGGCACCCTGACCCTCACGGGCAACAACAGCGCGTTCACCGGGCCGATCCAGGTGAGCGCGGGCGGCGGCGTGCTGGTGGCATCGGGGAACCCGAACGCGCTCGGCTCCGCCGCCGCCGGCACGACTGTCCTCGCCGGCGGGCAACTCGCGCTCCAGAACCTCACCGGCCCGCTCGCCGAGCCGCTGACACTCAACGGCACCGGCGTCTCGGCCGGCGGCGCCCTGCGGAACCTCGCCGGCGTCAACGTCGTGAGCGGCCCGGTCGTGCTCGCCGCCGACGCCTCCGTCGGGGTCGCGGTGACGGTCGACCAGCTCATCCTCAACGGCGGGATGGGCGGGGTCGGCACGGCCGGGCTCACGAAGGTCGGGCCGGGGATCCTGCGGCTCAACTCCCCCGGCAGCTACGCCGGCGTCACTGCCGTGGCCGCCGGCACGCTCGTCGTCACCAGCGCCACGGCCCTGGGCGTCGCCGACGGCACCGCCGCCACCGGCACCACCGTCGCCGCCGGGGCGGCGCTGGTCGTGGACGGGGTGTCGGTCGGGGCCGAGGCGCTGACGGTCGGCGACGGCACCGGGGCGGGCGAGTTCAACTTCCGCAGCACCGCGGCGTGGGCCGGGCCGGTCACGCTGGCGAACACCCTGACCACCGGCATCGGCACGTCGGCGAGCGACGCCCTCACCCTCACCGGCGCGATCGGCGGGGCCGGGTCGCTGACGAAGACCGGCGACGGCCGGCTCACCCTCGGCGGCGCCGCTGCCAACACCTACGGCGGCGTCACCACGGCGGACGACGGGTTCCTGTTCCTCGCCAAGGCCGGCGGGGCGGTCGCGATCCCCGCCGCCGGCCTGGTCGTCACCGGCACCGCGTTCGTCCAGTACCAGCAGGGCGAGCAGATCGCCGACACGGCCCCGGTGCGGGTGACGAACGGCACCGTCCTCGACCTCGGCACGTTCAGCGACACGATCGGCCCACTCACGCTCGGCGCGACGACCGGCTCGGACGCGGCGTTCGTGACGACCACCGGCGCCGGCACGCTGCGGCTGAACGGGAACGTCACCCGCGAGGTGTCGGCGGCGGCGCCCGGCGCGGCGCAGATCATCGGCCGGCTCGACCTGAACGGGGCCACGCGCACGGTCACCGTGGCCGACAGCACGGCACTGGTCGAACTGTTCATCCCGGCGGCGGTCGTCAACTCGGGCGGCGGCGCGGCGGGCCTCACGAAGGCCGGCGCCGGCACCCTGCAGCTGAGCAACTCGACCGTGAACACGTACACCGGGGCCACCACAGTCCTCGGCGGCACGCTGGAGCTGAACAAGTCCGCCGCCGGGGCCACCGCCGTGCCCGGGGCGCTCGTCGTCGGCGCCGGCGCGGCCGTGGAGTCGTTCGCCGCGAACCTGATCGCCGACACGGCCCAGGTGACGGTGGGCGCCGGCGCGACGTTCTACCTGAACGGCGACCCGGAGACCGTCGCCGGCCTGAGCGTGTCCGGCGGGACGGTGACCATCGCCGGGTCCGGCGTCCTGACCGTCGGCGGGCCGGTCACGCTCCAGAACGCGACGGTGTCGAGCGGGACGCTCGCCCTCGGCGGGGGCGTGACGGTTCTCGCCGGCGGGGCCACGACGGTCACGTCGCGGATCGACCTGGCCGGTACGACGCGGACGTTCGACGTGGCCGACGCCGGCGCGGGCGACGACCTGATCATCGGCAACGTGATCCTGAACTCGGGCGGCGGCGCGGCCGGGCTGACGAAGACCGGCGCCGGCACGCTCACGCTCGGCGTCGCCAACTCCTACACCGGGACCACGACGGTGACCGCCGGCGTACTGCGGGTGGTCGGCAGCGTGGCGACGAGCCCGGTGGCGCTGGCCGGCGGTACGCTGACCGGTAGCGGGACGGTCGGCGTGGTCACCGCCACCGGCGGCACGCTGACGCCCGGGCTCGCCGGCCCCACGGTCATCCTCACCACGTCCGGCGTGGTGCTCGGGGCCGGGTCCACGTTCGCCCCGGTCATCAGCAGCGTGGGCGGCGGCATAGCGGACCTGCTGCGGGTGAACGGCACCGTCAACCTGACCGGCGCTACGCTCAACCCGACCCTGATCGGCACGCCCCCGACCGGGACACTCTCGTTCCTGCTGATCGCCAACGACGGGACGGACGCGGTGGTCGGCACGTTCGCCGGGCTGCCGCAGGGGGCGACGCTGACCCTCGGCGGGGTGCCGTTCGCCGTCCAGTACAACGACAACGACGGGAACGACGTGGTGCTCGTGCCGACGGTGTCGCCGCCCCCGCCCCCGCCGCCGGGCACGCCCGGGCCGGTGCGCCCGGTCGCGGTCGGCGGCGCGACCGACGGGTCGGTTCGGCTCGTCACGGCCGCCGGGCTCAACGTCACCGTGTCGCCGTTCGGGAACACCGGCACCGCGACGCGCACGGCCGTGGCGGACGTGGACGGCGACGGCACCGCCGACGTGGTCGCCGTGACCGGGCCGGGCACGCCGCTGCGGGTGGCGGTGCTGTCCGGGGCGACCGGGCAGTTCCTGGTGCAGCCGTTCGACCCGTTCGGTGGGGACTTCACCGGCGGCGGGTACGTCGCGGCCGCGGACCTCGACCGCGACGGCCGGGCCGAGTTCGTCGTCACCCCCGACCAGGGCGGCGGGCCGCGCGTGAGCATCTTCGGCCGCGCCGCCGACGGCACGCGCACGACCCGGGCCAACT
>JAFKFQ010000452.1 GCA_017308215.1 bacterium
GCCGCCGGCCGGCAGTTCCCCGAGGGCGACGTGCAGCACTGGTGGCACCCGCCCTCCGGCCGCGGCGTGCGCACGCGCTTCTCGGACGACTTCCTCTGGCTCCCCTACGCCGTGGCGCGCTACGCCGCCGTCACCGGCGACGCGACCGTGCTCGACGAGGAGGTGTCGTTCCTCCGCGGCCCGGCGCTGAAGCCCCACGAGCAGGAGGAGTACTTCCTGCCGGCGCGGGCGGACGAGTCGGCACACGTGTACGAGCACTGCCTGCGGGCGCTGGCACACGGGTGGAAGCTCGGCCCGCACGGGTTACCGCTGATGGGCTGCGGCGACTGGAACGACGGGATGAACCTCGTCGGCGCCGGCGGCGTCGGCGAGAGCGTGTGGGTGGCGTGGTTCCAGGTGGTCGTGCGCACCGAGTTCGCCGCGCTCGCGGACGCCCGCGGCGACCACGACACCGCCGCGCGGCTGCGGGCCGAGGCGGGTCAGCTCCGCGCCGCGGTGGAGGCGCACGCCTGGGACGGCGGGTGGTACCTGCGGGCGTGGTTCGACGACGGCGCCCCGCTCGGCTCGCGGGCCAACGGCGAGTGCCGCATCGACTCGCTCCCGCAGTCGTGGGCGGTGCTGGCCGGCGGCGACCCGGACCGCGCCCGCACCGGCGTCGAGGCGGCGCTGGCGCACCTCGTGGACCGCGACGCCCGGCTGGTGAAGCTGTTCGAGCCGCCGTTCGACAAGGGGACGCTCCAGCCGGGGTACATCAAGGGCTACGTCCCCGGCATCCGCGAGAACGGCGGGCAGTACACGCACGCCGCCATCTGGCTCGTGCAGGCGCTCGCCGGCCTCGGCCGCGCGGACGACGCGCTCGCCCTGTGGCAGATGCTCAGCCCCATGTCGCACGCCGATTCGCCCGCCGGCGTCGCGCGATACAAGGTCGAGCCCTACGTGGTCGCGGCGGACGTGTACGGGGTGCCGCCGCACGTCGGCCGCGGCGGGTGGACGTGGTACACCGGCTCGGCCGCCTGGCTGTACCGGGCCGCGGTCGAAACGCTCCTCGGGGTCACGAAGCGCGGCAATCTGCTGACGTTCGACCCGCGCGTGCCGATGGCGTGGGATGTGTTCGAGGTGGAGTACCGCCACGGCTCGGCGCTTTACCGCTGCCGCGTCGAGCGCGCAAGGGGGGACGATGTGGGGGTGTGGCTCGACGGCAAGAAACTTCCCGGCACAGGCATATTGTTACGCGACGACGGTTGGGACCATGACGTTCGAGTCGTGGTTGTGGGCGCAACCGGCCGCTGAACTGCGGGTTAACGGGATGGACAAAGATCGGCCGCGCACGCGGCGCGCGGTCTGCATCCGGGGGTGTCGCCCGTCATACCCGAGAGATGCCTGTGAACGATTTCGACTCACTGTCCGACGCGCGCCTGCCCGGCGGGGACGCCGCTTCCGCCTGCGAGTCTGAAGAGACGCTGGTGGCGGACAGCCGAGCCACGCTCACGCCGTCACAGCTAGTCGAACAGAAGTTGATCGGCCGGCTGAAGGCGTCGCCGCTGTTGGTCAGCCAGGTGCAGCGGCGGCTGAAACCCGGCCCGCGCTGACGGCCCGGTCCGTTCTGGAACGGCTGTTGCTTTTCCGCCCCTCTCCAATTACACCGCCTCGCCCGAGGTGGTGTTTTTTTGTCGCCCGACCGACCGGTAGAGGGCTACATGTCCGCGAAACCCGTCCCCGGCCTCGGCCGGTTCCTGGCCGAGGTCCGCGAGCTCGCCGTGACCGCCCGGAAGACGTGGCGGATGCTCTCCCGGTCGCACCGGTGCGCGCTCCTGGGTGCGGTGGCCATCATGGCCATCGGCGGGGCGACCGCGACCGCCCTGCCGCTCCTGTCCGGTCGGCTCGTCGACCGCGTCGCCACCGGCATCCAGTCGGGCGAGTCGCAAGCAGAGGTTCTGGCCGCGGTCGGGTCGGTGCTCGGCGGCATCGCCGCCCTCGTGCTCGTCCGCGAGTTGCTCCAGGTCGTCCGCCGCTACCTCGTCGAGAACACCTGCACCCGCATCGAGCGGAGCATGAGCGTGCGGGTCGTCTCGCACCTGATGCAGGCCGACCTGTCGAACCTGACGCACGAGCGGGTCGGGACGCTGCACGGCAAGATCTTCCGCTCGATCGCCGGGTACATGCGGCTCTTACGGCTGTCGTTCCTCGACTTCTTCCCGGCCCTCGTGGTCGGCACGTTCGCCATCGCCACCGCCCTCTGGAAGCAGCCGTGGCTCGGGCTGGCGATGCTCGGCGTGATCCCGGCGTCGCTCGCGCTGACGGCGTGGCAGCTCATCTCGCAGAAGCGGGTGCGGCTGCGGCTTATGCGGGTCCACGAGGAGACGGACGGGACGGTGGTCGAGCTGCTCGGCGGGCTCGACTACGTGCGGGCGGCGAACGCCCACGGCCACGAGCTGAAGCGGGTGGCGCGGGCGGCCGAGCTGAAGCGGTCGAAGGAGCTGAAGCACCACGTCGCCATGTCGTTCTTCGGCGCCGCCAAGGCGGTCGTCGAGGGCGGGTTCCACGTCGCCGTACTCGGCGTGGCCGCGTACCTGGCGGTCACCGGGCGGATCAGCTTCGGCGACATCCTCACCTTCTCGATGCTCTTCCTCAGCGCGATGGCCCCGCTCAACGAGATCCACCGCGTCCTCGACGAGGGGCACGAGGCGAGCCTCCGCGTGCTCGACCTCCAGGAACTCCTGGCGCTGCCGGTGGACCCGTCGTTCCGGACGCCGACGCACACCACCCCGCGGCTGTGCGACGAGTCCCCGGTGGTGCGGGTCGAGGGGCTGCGCGTCGAGTACCGGCTCCCCGACGGCCGCACCCGCTGCGGGCTCGACGGGATCGACCTGGAGATCTACCCGGGTGAGACGATCGGCGTGGCCGGGCGGAGCGGGTGCGGCAAGTCCACCTGGCTGAAGGTGCTGATGCGCCTCCTCCACCCGACCGCCGGCACGGTCCGGGTGAAGGGGGTGCCGCTCGAAGACCTGTCGCGGGAGGCGATCGCCCACCTGATCGGGTACGTCGGCCAGAACCCGTTCGTGTTCAGCGGCACGATCGAGGACAACATCACCTACGGGTCCGCGCGCTACCTGCCGGAGGACGTGGTGCTGGCGGCCCGGAAGGCGTGCGTCCACGACGAGATCATGGCCATGCCGGACGGGTACAAGACCCAGCTGGCCGAGCGCGGGGCGAACCTGTCGGGCGGGCAGCGGCAGCGGCTGGCGCTGGCCCGGGTGTTCCTCCAGAACCCGCCGGTGCTGGTGCTCGACGAGGCGACCAGCGCGCTGGACACGATCAGCGAGCGGCAGGTGCAGCAGGCGATCGGCACCGCCCGCCGCGACCGCACGGTCATCATGGTGGCCCACCGGCTGGGCACGTTCGCCGACGCCGACCGCATCCTGGTGTTCGACGAGGGCCGGCTGGCGGAGACGGGCACCTACGACGAGCTCATGGCCCGCGACGGGCTGTTCGCCGAGCTGGTGAGCGCGAGCGAGGGCGCGGCCGACGGCGCGGCCCGGGCCCGGGCCGCGGTGTGAGCCGTGGCGCGGACCCGCGCCACGGTGCTATTCGACGAGTTCACCTTTCGGCGGCGGTGTGGTGCCGCGGGCCGGTAGTCGCAGGCTTCAGCCTGCGCCCGCGTAGCACAGGCTGAAGCCTGCGACTACCGGCCGCCACTCACGAAGCGGCGCGCGGCCGGTCGAAAGTCTGCGACCAGCCGGGGAGCTTCTCGGCGAGTTCGTCGGCGGACGCGGCGCGCAGCGTGACGTGGCCGACCTTGCGGCCCGGGCGGTCCGACTTGCCGTAGTGGTGCAGGTGTGCTTCCGGGTGCGCCAGTACCGCCGGCGCCGGCGGAACGGTACCGATGAAGTTGAACATCGCCGACCACCCCGCCGCGTGGCACGGGCCGAGCGGCAGCCCGCACACCGCCCGCACGTGGTTCTCGAACTGCGAGACGTGCGCCCCCTCGATCGACCAGTGCCCCGAGTTGTGGACCCGCGGCGCCATCTCGTTCGCCAGCAGCCGCGGGCCGTCCTGGAACCACTCGACCGCCAGCACGCCGACGTAGTCGAGCTCCGTCAGCACGCGCGCCGCGTACTCGGCGGCGCGCTCGCCGAGCTCCTCGCCGAGCTCGCCGGCGGGCGCGACGGAGCGGTGGAGGATGCCGTCGCGGTGTTCGTTCTCGACGAGCGGGTAGGTGGCGATGGCGCCGTCGCGGCCGCGGACCGCGAGGACCGATAGCTCGCGGTCGAACGGGACGAACCCTTCGAGGATGAGCGGGCGGCCGCCGAGCGTCTGCCACGCGCGCTCGGCGTCGTCGGCGGTGCGGATCACCGCCTGCCCTTTCCCGTCGTAGCCGAAGCGGCGCGTCTTCAACACCGCCGGCAGGCCGATGTCGCGCACCGCGGCGTCGAACTCGGCACGCGTCTCGACCGCGGCGAACGGCGGGGTCGGCACGCCGAGCGCGTTGAGGAACGACTTCTCGACGACGCGGTCCTGCGACACCTCGAGCGCCCGCGGCGGCGGGTACACGGGCACGCGCTCGGCGAGCCAGCGCGCCGTCTCGACGGGCACGTTCTCGAACTCGTAGGTGACCACGTCCGACGCCCGGGCGAGCTCGTACAGCGCCCGGTAGTCGTCGAACTCGCCGCGGATGTGCGGGCAGACCTGTCCGGCACACGCCTCCGCGGCCGGGTCGAGGACGGTGGGGCGGACGCCGAGCGGGTACGCCGCCAGGGCGATCATCCGCCCGAGCTGTCCGCCGCCGAGGATGCCGAGTTTCATAGTCGTCAAGTCGTCAAGTCGTCAAGTCGGGGAGTCTTCAAGCCGGCAGGAGTTAAGCTACGAGTCCGTCCGATAGCCGAAGGCGGCAGCGGCTTGAAGACTCCCCGACTTGACCACCTGACGACTCACCCCCGCGGGTCGGGGTTGTCGAGGACGGCCTGCGTCTGGCGGGTGCGGTACTCCTGCACCGCCTGGCGGACCGGCGGGTACTTGTTCGCCAGGATCGCCGCCGCGAACAGCGCCGCGTTCCGCGCCCCGGCCTTCCCGATCGCCATCGTCCCGACCGGCACCCCGCCGGGCATCTGCACGATCGACAGGAGCGAATCGACCCCCTTCAGCACCGCCGACTCGACCGGCACGCCGACGACCGGCAGCACCGTCTTCGCCGCGCACATGCCGGGTAGGTGGGCCGCACCGCCGGCGCCGGCGATGACGACCTCGAGCCCGCGCGTGGCGGCCTGCTCGGCGTAGTCGAACAGTACGTCCGGGGTGCGGTGGGCGGAGACGACGCGGGCCTCGTAGGGGACGCCGAGCTCGTCGAGCAGGTCGGCGGCGTGCCGCATCGTCTCCCAGTCGGACCGTGATCCCATTATGATCCCGACCAGCGGCTCGGTCATGTGCGGACGGTCCCGGGCGAATGGCTACTGTCGGGCGTCGTTATAGTCGTCGAGGGAGCGTGGGCGATGTGTTTCTCGCCGGAAGTGAATTCGCACGGCTGCCGGCGTCTTCCGTAGGTCGGGCCGAGTCCGTGAGGCCCGACCTACGGGCGGGGGCAATCCCTACGGCCCGACCCGGTCGAACACGACCGCCCGCTTGCCGCGGGCGACCTCGCGCCAGCGGCCGGGCGCCGACAGCAGGTACTGCTCGATCGGCGGCTTCTCCTCGCCCTTCGGGTCGGTCATCACGATCGCCCGGCGGAACTGGTACCTCGCCGCCCAGTCCTCGAACACCACGCCGAGCTCCGCCGGCGGCTTGCCGAGGGTGTCGGAGTAGGTGCGAATCCAGTCGTCGCCGTACAGCTCGCAGCGGTCGTCCATGAAGATCTTGAGCGTCGGCGTGTGGTAGATGAGAAACCCGCCGAGGTTGGCGTCGTTGAACACCGGCGTGCCGGGCGGCACCGCGGCGGCGTAGGCGCGCATCTCGTCGGCCAACTCGACCGGGATGAAGTCCGGGTCGAGCCGCGCCCACCCGCGGCCGACGACCGGCGCCTCAACGCCCTTCACCTGGAGCGTGAAGACCACCAGCACGACCGCCGCCGGCACCGCCGCCCACGCCCAGTTCGGACGCCGCTCCGGGGCGTGGGCGAGCGACCCGTCGCCGTACTTCACGAGGAGCCGGTGCCAGACCGTGTGCGGCCACAGGTCGGCGAGCGCGACCGCGGCGGTGATGGCGAACAGCGGCCCCTGGCGGATGCCCTTGAAGCTCAGCACCAGCCACGCGAGCGGGACGAGCCACGACACCCGCGGCGCCTTCGGCAGTACGCCGGCGAGCAGCACGAGGTAGAGCACGCCGAAGCCGATCACGGTCTGACCCAGCGGCGAGGACGGGTCGAGCGGCATGTGCTCGTTCACGACCTCCGGCAGCACCTTCGACCCGACGATGCGCTGCCATGTGTTCAGCATCTCCATGCCGAACGGGTTGACGAACGGCGTCAGCCCGCACGCGGCGACGATGGCGACGAGGAGGAAGGCGGTGCGCCAAGAGGTGATGGGTGAGCGGCCGGCGTCAGCCGGCTGGTCGGAGGCGGTCGGCACGCCACCAACCGGCTGACGCCGGCCGCTCGCCAAGAAGAGAACGCCCCAGCCGGCGACGGCCAGCCCGAGCGTCATCGTGCCGCCGAGGACGCCACCGTGGAGGTTCGTCCAGAGGGCGTACAGCGGGATGAGTCCGGCGAGGCGCCAGGCGGTGCAGCGGCCGCGCTCGAAGTCGACGACGCACATCATCGTCCACCCGAGCAGTGCGATCGTCGCCATGTGCGGGCGGACGAAGTAGTGGAACGCCCCGACCACGAGCGCCACGCCGACGAGGAGGCCGGCGAGCATCGGCCCCATGCCGGCCTCGAGGGCGCGGCGGAAGATGAGCGTGTAGAGGGCGGCGACGAGGACGGCGAACCCGAGGAGCATGGCGTCGAGCCCGCCGGTCCGGTGGGCCAGCGCCATGAGCACCTCGGCGCCCCACTGCTGGGGGATCCAGGTGCGGCCCTCGAACGTGTACGTGAACGGGTCGGTGGTGGGGAAGCCGTGGTCGAGGACGAGCTCGCCGACCTTGACGTGCCACAGCGCGCCCGGGTCGTAGAATCCGCGCTCGCGGAACGCGAGCAGGAGCAGGAGCAGCACAACGAGGAAGAACGCCGCTTCCGGCCGGAACAGCCGCCTCACCGCTTCACCTCCGCCGGAGTGGGTCGACGGGGAAGCGTAGTACACGATTCAGGCGGGTGCTGAAACCAGCGGCGAGAGGCAAGAGAGGTTTCGGCTGTTCTTGCCCCTCACCCCTCCTAGTTCAGCACCACCGGCAGCGCAAGTGTCCCCTTATCCTTCGGCAAGAAGTACGGCAGATCGACCCTGTCGAGCCGGGCGCCGAGACTATCCAACATGCTCTTGCGGACGGTCGCGTCGTTGATCTCGTCCCGGAACGTTCGGCCCGACGAGGCCTGGAGCGCGTCCCGCCACAGCGGTGCCGGCTGCCCGGCCGCCCACAGTTCCAGCACCGCCGCCCCGTTCGCCTCCGTCGCCGTCCGTCCGGTGTCCTTCCCCCGGATGTCGAACGGCGACTGCCGCTCGAAGATCGGGAGCGAATCCCCGGCCTTCTCCGAGAACCGCAGCCGGAGGATGGTCTGCGCCGCGGCCACGACCGGGATGCCGTCCCGGGCCAGCCGCTTGACCAGCGCCTGCCCGAGCAGGTTCCGGGTCTCGGTCGCGTCGCCGCGGAGCCCTTCGAGTTGGAAGTCGAGGGCGACCGGGCGGCCCGGGACGAGGAAGGCGTCGGCCCTCGCGTCGACGGCCTTCAGGGCGGCACGGATCTGCGGCCACGGAACGGTCGCCACCCGGAGTCGGCGGTCGGCCCCGAACACCCCGGCCACCCGGTCCCCGTCCACGAGGTGCGGGCGGGTATCGGCCCCGAACGGCACCCGGGTGGCGACCGCCACCCGCCGCGAGGCCCGGTCGAACAGCACCCCGTTCACCCACCACCCGCTCCCGTCCGGGAGCCAGGCGACCCCTTCGTCGGACCACCCGCCGCGCGGGCCGGGGATGGCCGCGTCGAGTTGCAGCTGTCCCTTCGCGTTCCAGACGACCAGCCGCGGCCCCGGGGAGTACAGGTACGCGGCCAGTTCGGCCCCGTCGGCCGAGAAGGCCAGCGCCTTGACCGACGTGAGGGCCAGCCCGCCTTCGAGCGCGGTAGCCGGCCGCTCCCCGGGGGTGCGGCCGATGGCGGCCATCACCGCCGGCGGCCGGTTCCCCTTCGCCTTCGTTCCGATCACCGCCACCACCCGGTCGGCGGCGGCCGCGAAGTGCGACCCGTCCGGGGTGAACGCCACCCGGTCGGACGAGACCTGCTTGTCCGGGAAGGTGAGCCCGCCGGTCCGGGCCTGCTTGGCGACGTCCCAGATGTCAATGGTGGGGCCGTGCCGGCCGGCGAGGAACAGCCGGCCGTCGGGGGCGAACGCGACCACCTCGTGCGACCCGAGCTTTCCGCCCGGGGCGAAGACGGTGAGCACCACCTTCCCGGTGTCGGTAGCAAAGACCCGGGTCGGCAACTCGGCCTTGAGCGGCCACTTCCCGGCGACCGCGAGGTGGCGCCCGTCCGGGGAGAGGAATGCGTTGACTTTGGAGTCCAGTGCCACGGGGAGCGTGGCGACCGGGCGGAGGGTGGTGAGGTCGTACACCGTCTTGCCGACGACCACGACCGGGCACCCGGGTGGGCCGAACGCGACCGCCTCGCCCGTCTTGATCGGGACGCCCGGCCCCGCGCCCGGTCCCGCCTCCCAGGCCGGGGCGGCCTTCGGCGCCTTGCCGGCGGGGACCGCGGGGGCCGTGCCGCCCCCCCACTCCGGCGACGCGGGGGGCGCCTTGGGCTTCGGCCGCGGGGGGAGGGGGTCGTCGGCCGGCGGTGGGTCGGACGGCGCTGGGCGGACCGGTCGGGCCGGACGGGGGTCGTCGTCGGCGTCCGCGGCGGGTACGGGGGCCGGCTTCTTCCCGCAGCCGGCGGCGACGAGAGACACGAACAGAAGGCCGACGGCGAGGCGGCGGGTGGGCGACATGGGCGAGTCCGGGTCGAGGATTCGGGTTCAGTTTAGTCGATCACCGTCGGCAGGGCGACCGTCCCCTTGTCCTTCGGGAGGAAGTACGGGATCTCGATGCGGTCGATCTGGTTGCCGAGGTCCTCGATCATGCTCTTGCGGAGCGTCGCGTCGTTGATCTCCTGGGAGAAGCTCGTGCCCGACGCCGAGGTGAGGTGCCGGCGCCACAGCGGCGCGTTCTCGCCCTGCGCCCACAGTTCCAGCGCCGCGGCGCCCTTCGCCCCCGTCGCCTTCCGCCCGGTGTCGCGGCCCTGCCGGTCGAACGGCGACTGCTTCTCGAAGATCGGTAGCGTCTCGCCGGCCTGCTCCGACAGGTTCAGCCGCAGCACCGTCGAGGCCTGTGCGGCGACCGGGATGCCGTCGCGCGCCAGCCGTTTTGTCAGTGCCTGCCCGAGTAGGGTGCGCGTCTCGGTCGCGTCGCCGCGGAGCCCCTGGAGTACGAAATCCAGCCGCACCGGGCGGCCGGGGGCGAGGTAGGCGTCGGCCTTCTGGTCGATCGCCTTCAGCGCCGCACGCAGCTTCGGCCACGGCACCGGGATGACTTCCAGCTGTTCGCTGCCTTTCTCGAAGCAGCCGACCACCCGGTTCTGGTCGAGCAGGTGCGGGGTGATGTACACGGCCCACGGCACCCGCACGCTCAGCACCGGCCGCCGTGCCGCGCGGTCGATGAGATGCTCGCCCACCAGCAACCCGCTCCCGTCTGGCAGCCACTCCAGCACGTGGTCGAGGGCGATCGACGACCGCACCGGCACCGGGAATTCGGCGACGGCCTTCCCGGCCGAGTCCCAGATGACCACCTTCGAGCCGTTGAGATCCTCGAACAACCCGGCGATTTCGCTCCCGTCGGCGGAGAACGCTACCACCTCGGGGTCGTCGTTGCCGGGCGGGGTGATGACCTTGAGCTGCTGACCCGTGCGCACGTCGCCGATGACCACCTTGCTGTTGGTGATGGTTGCGAACACCTTGCCGTCCGGGCTGAACCGCACGGTGTTCTCGCGGACCTGCTGCTCCGGCGTCTTCAACTCGCCGTCCAGCTTCCCGGTGGCGACCCCGTAGACGCCGACGGTCCGCCCGTGCCGCCCGCCGAGCAGGAGGTGGGTGTTGCCGTAAAACGCGACGTAGTCGGCGTAGGCGCCCTTCGCCGCCGGCGGGATCGTGACCTTCTTGCCGGTGTCGGTGGTGTAGATGTGGGTCGGGGTGTCCTCCTCGTTCCGGCCCTTCTGGGTGACGGCGAAAAGCTTGCCGTCGGGCGAGAGGGCGCGGCGGGCGTGGCGCTCGTACTCGTCGGGCAGCATGCGGATGACCTTGAGCGTCTTGGCGTCGAACACGTCCTGGTCCACGACAAAGACCGGGCACCCGGGCGGACCGAAGGTGATGCGCGAGTCGTGCTTGAGCGCGACGGCGGCGCCGTCGCCCCACGTCGAGGTGGCCTTCTTCTTCGGCGCCGGCGGGTCGGCGCTCGGGAACGGCGCGTCGGGGTCTTCGACGCGCTTGGGGCGCGGCTTCGGGCGGGGCTCGTCGCCGTCGGCGGCGTCCGCGACGCGGTCGGCCGGCGGCTCCGGCAGCTTCTTGCCGCAGCCGAGGACGAGAATCGATAAGAGGCCGAGGGTGGCGAGGAGGCGAGTCATCGGGCGGCTCGGGAAGGG
Source organism: bacterium (assembly GCA_017308215.1). Classification (GTDB taxonomy): domain Bacteria; phylum Planctomycetota; class Planctomycetia; order Gemmatales; family Gemmataceae; genus Urbifossiella. The sequence goes on from JAFKFQ010000452.1 coordinate 10,747, forward strand.
CGGCGGGAGACCGAATCTCAATTGCAACAGACCCGCCGGGGGCGGTCAAGGTGCGTGACCCTTGCCCCGCGCCGCCGTGGCGGGTAGCGTGTCGGTCGGCCCCCGATCCCGCCGCAGGTGCCCCGTGTCCCGACCCCTCCCGGCTGCCGCACTCTTTGCCGCCGCCATTCTCGCGCTCACAGCCGCCGGCGTCCCCGGGCAGCAGCCGGACAAGAAGGGTGACAAGAACAAGTTCGCCCCGCCGCCGGTCACCCGGCCCGACGGTGCGACGCTGAAGACGATCGCCGACAAGACGGCGCAACTCCGCGAGGCGGTGACCGCGCTGAAGGCGAAGAAAACGCCGGACGACGTGCTGATCGAGGTGGAGGTGTACCTGCGGGCGGCGGAGAACATCGTCCGGTTCGACGAGTGGCTCCACAAGGACAGCGGCAAGTGGGCGCTGACGACGCTCGACCGCGGCCTCGAACGCGCGAAGCAGGCCGAGGGCGGGACGGCGCCCTGGCGCGCCGAGGTCGGGCGGTGGGTGGTGCGGGCGTACCGCTCGCGTATCGACGGCTCGATCCAACCCTACGCGGTACTGCTACCGGCCGACTACAACGCCGACCCGAACAAGCGGTGGCGGCTCGACATCGTCTTGCACGGTCGCGACGGTTCGCTGACGGAAGCGAAATTCCTCGCCCAGCACGACAAGACGAAGCTCGCGCCGAAAGACCTGGGGTACATCCAGATCGAACCCTACGGCCGCGGCAACAACGCCTACCGCTGGGCTGGCGAGGATGACGTGTTCGAGGCGTACGTCGCGTTCGACCTCGCCGGCGGGCGCGCGGACCAGACGCGCCACGTCCTGCGCGGGTTCTCGATGGGCGGCGCCGGCGCCTGGCACGTCGGGCTGCACTACCCTTCCCTGTTCGCCGCGATCGGTCCCGGCGCCGGGTTCACCAGCACGCACGGCTACATCGCCAAACTTCCCGACCCGCTCCCGGACCACCAAGAGAAGTGCCTGCGCATCTACGACGCCTACCGGTACGCCGAGAACGCCTTCAACGTGCCGGTCGTGGCGTACAGCGGCGAGAAGGACGCGCAGAAGAAGGCAGCTGACAACATCGAGAACGCGCTCAAGAACTTCCCCGAGAAGCTCCGGTTCACGCACCTTATTGCCCCTGGGCTGGAGCACCAGCAGCCGCCCGAGTGGCAGGCGAAGTGCGAGGCCGAGTACAGGAAGTACGCCGGCCCCGGGCGGGCCCCGGCGGAGCGCGTGCGGCTCGTGACTTATACCCCGCGGTATGGCCACTGCGACTGGCTGACCGTCCACGCGCTGCAGACGACCTACGAGCGGGCGGTGGTGGACATCCGGGTCGAGAAGAACGTCGTGACCGGCACCACCGCCAACGTCCGCGAACTCCTGCTCTCCCCTCCTCTGGCCCAGCCAGGAGAGGCGTTCCGGGTCGTCCTCGACGGGGACGTGGTGGAGGTCCGGGGCAAGTCGTCCGTGTTCCTCGTCCGCGAGGGGGGGAAGTGGGCGGTGCCCACCTCGCCCAGCGCCCCGTGGCCGCGGAAGCGGGTGGGGCTGCAAGGCCCGATCGACGACGCGTTCATGCGGCCGTTCCAGGTGACCGCCCCGAGTACCCCCGGCTGGCACCCGGCGACTGACCGCCACGCGAAGGCGGCAGACGCCGGGTTCGCGAAGCTCTGGGACCGCTACTTCCGCGGCGTCCTGCCGCGCCCTCACGACCCGCGCCGCGCCGTCGCCCGTGATCCCGCGAACGAGGTGCTGTTCGGCGACCCGCAGAGCAACCCGAAGATTGCCGGGGTGTTGCCGTCGCTCCCGATCACTTGGACGAGGGAAAAGCTCGTCGTGAACGGCGTCGAGTACGACGCGGCGACGCACCTGCCGGTGCTGATCTACCCGCACCCGAAGACCGGGCGGTACGTCGTGCTCAACAGCGGACACACGTTCGGCGAGGCGGACCTGAAGGGGACGAACGCGCTGCTCTACCCGCGGCTCGGCGACTGGGCGGTGATCCGCCCGGCCCCGACCGACCGCGACCCGGCCGCCTACGAGGTTGTCGCCGCCGGCCTGTTCGACGAGAACTGGCAGTTCCCGAAGAAGTGACCCGGACGAAGGGGCGAAGTGTGGACGAGTACGTGATCCTGACGGTCCGCGGGCGGTCCGGCGAGGGCGAGGCGGCGTTCAAGGGCCGACTGACGGCGTTCTGGACGCACGTCCTCCGCACCCGCCCCGACGACTACGAGGGCGTCTACGCCGAGGCGACGCGGTACGGCCGCGACGGCGACGCCGTGACGCGCCAGTACTTCGTCGGCGTCGATGCGCTCGACGCCGTGCTCGCCGAGCTGGCCGCCGCCGCGGTCGACCACGCCCCGGCCGACCGCGACGACCTGTACTCGAAGTACGAGGCCACGTCGCCCGACTGGTTCCAGCTCGACCACTGACCGGCCCGCCCTCCTTGCCCGCGCCGGCCGCGGCGGCGAGAATCACCCCGTCGCGCCCCGGAGGAGTCCGATGGAAGCCCTCGTCCTCGCCGCCGTCCTCGCGCCCGGCGACAACCTCGTCACCGACGGCCTCCCGCCGATCCCGCTGGAGGTCGCCGAGCGGGTGAAGCGGTACACCGAGTTCCGCTCCGCCACCCTCCTCGACTGGCACCCGACGCGGCGCGAGATGCTCATCTCCACGCGGTTCGGGCAGACGGCGCAGGTCCACCGCGTCAAGGCGCCGGGGGCGGACCGGTTCCAGCTCACGTTCTTCCCCGAGAAGGTGATGGGCGCCCGCTTCCGCCCGGCCGGGGGTGAGAGCTTTGTGTTCGGCCGCGACGTGGGCGGGAACGAGCGCTACCAGACCTTCCGCTTCGACCCGCAGACGGGCGACGCCACGCTGCTGACCGACGGCAAGAGCCGCAACAGCCTCGGCGTGTGGTCGCGCAACGGCAAACGACTGGCGTACACCTCGACGCGCGGCAACGGCAAGGACAACGATCTGTACGTGATCGATCCGGCCGACCCGAAGACCGACGCGAAGGCGGCCGCGCTCGGCGTCGGCTGGTCGGTGCTCGACTGGCGGCCCGGCGACGCCGAGGTGCTGGCGGTCGAGTACGTGTCGATCAACGAGAGCTACCTGTGGCTGGTGGACGTGAAGACCGGGGCGAGGACGGCGCTCACGCCGAAGGGCGGCGAGCCGGCGGCGTATTCGGGCGGGCAGTTCACCCCGGACGGCAAGCACGTCTGGACCGCGACCGACCGCGACGCCGAGTTCCACCGCCTCACCCGCATCGACGTGGCGACGAAGGAGCAGACGACGTTCGCCGCCGACGTCAACTGGGACGTGGAGGAGTTCGAGTTGTCGCCGGACGGGAAGACGCTGGCGTTCGTCACGAACGAAGCCGGCGTCGGCACGCTGCGGCTGCTCGAAACCGCGACGGGGAAGGAACGCCCCCGCCCGAATCTGCCGCCGGGGTCGGTGTCCGGGCTGAAGTACCATCCAAAGGGAACCGCGCCCTACCTCTCCAAAGCGGATCTCAGCAAGCTCGACCAGAACACCCTCGCATTCAACCTGACGTCGGCCACGATTCCCGGCGACGTGTTCACGCTTGACATGGGGACCACGGTGACGCGCTGGACCAAGAGTGAAACTGGCGGGCTGAACGCCGCGACGTTCGCCGAACCGCAACTGGTGACGTGGAAGTCGTTCGACGACCGCGAGATCAGCGGGTTCCTGTACCCGCCGGCGAAGACGTTTACCGGGAAGCGGCCGGTCATCATCAACATCCACGGCGGGCCGGAGGGCCAGGCGCGGCCCGGGTTCCTCGGCGCCGGCAACTACTACACGAACGAGCTCGGCGTCGCCGTGCTGTTCCCGAACGTCCGCGGATCGGCGGGGTTCGGCAAGACGTTCCTCAAGCTCGACAACGGCGTGAAGCGCGAGGACAGCTACAAGGACGTCGCCGCCCTGCTCGACTGGATCAAGACCCGCCCGGACCTCGACGCCGACCGCGTGATGGTGACCGGCGGGAGCTACGGCGGGCACATGACGCTGGCGGTGGCGACGTACTACCCGGACCGCATCTGCTGCGCGGTGGACGTGGTGGGCATGTCGAACCTGCGGACGTTCCTGGAGAACACCGAGCCGTACCGCCGCGACCTGCGGCGCGTGGAGTACGGCGACGAGCGCGACCCGGAGGTGCGGGCGTTCATGGACCGCACGGCGCCGCTGACGAACGTGAACAAGGTGAGCCGCCCGCTCTTCATCATCCAGGGGCAGAACGACCCGCGCGTGCCGGCGAGCGAGGCCGACCAGATGGTGAAGGCGCTGAAGGCCCGCGGCACGCCGGTGTGGTACCTGCTCGCGAAGGACGAGGGCCACGGGTTCGCCAAGCAGCGCAACCGCGAGTTCCAGGCCGCCGCGACGGCGGTGTTCGTGCAGCGCTACTTGCTCGATTCGTCGCCGGGCGCCCGCCCGGCGCTGCGGCCGTGACCGCCCCGACCCGGAGTTCCCCGATGCGCCGACTGGTCGCCGCCGGGCTCGCGCTCGTCCTCGCCGCGGGGGTCGTCCTCGCGCAGGCCGGCGCCCCGCTGACGCCCGCCGACGCCGCCAAGAAGATCGACCAGAAGGTGACCGTCGAGCTGGTGGTGAAATCCACTGGCGGGAAGACGGCCGTGTACCTGAACAGCGAGGACGACTTCAAGAGCGACAAGAACTTCACGATCTTCGTGCCGGCGAAGGCGGTCGAGAAGTTCAAGGACGCGAAGATCGATGACGTGGCGAAGCACTTCAAGGGGAAGACCGTCCACGTGACCGGCACAGTGACGCTGTTCAAGGACCGCCCGCAGATCAAGGTCGAGGGGCCGGACCAGATCAAGGTGGTTGAGAAAAAGTGACCTACTTCCTCGGCATCGAGACGAGCTGCGACGAGACGGCCGCCGCCGTCTTCACCGACGACTTGACGGTAAAGTCGAGCGTCGTCGCGTCGCAGACCGACCTGCACGCCCGGTTCGGCGGCGTCGTCCCCGAGATCGCCTCGCGGGCGCACCTCCGCAACCTCCTCCCGGTCGTCGACGAGGCGCTGGGCCGCGCCGGCATCGGCATCGCCGACGTCGGCTGCGTGGCGGTCCACCACACGCCGGGGCTGGTCGGGGCGCTGCTCGTGGGCGTGACCGCGGCGAAGACGCTCGCCCTCGCGCTCGGGGTGCCGCTCGTGGGCGTGAACCACGTCGCCGGGCACGTCTTCGCCTGCCGCCTCGCCGCCGGGCGCGACATCTTCCCGTGCGTCGGGCTGGTCGTCAGCGGCGGGCACACGGCGCTGTTCCGCTGCGACACCGCGCTGTCCCTCGACCTCCTCGGCGGCACCCGCGACGACGCCGCCGGTGAGGCGTTCGACAAGGTGGCGGCGGTGCTCGGCCTCGGCTTTCCCGGCGGCCCGGCGGTCGAGCGCGAAGCGGCGAGCGGCAACCCGAAGGCGTACAACTTCCCGCGCTCGTTCCTCGACGACGCGCGGCTCGAGTTCAGCTTCAGCGGGTTGAAGACGGCGGTGCTCTACGCATGCCACGGGCAGGACGTGGCGAAGGCGACGCCGCCCGGCCCCGGCCCGAAGCGCGCCGATCTCGCCGCGAGCTTCCAGGCTGCGGTGGTGGACGTGCTGGTCGGCAAGTGCAAGCAGGCGCTGCGCAAGACCGGCCTGAAGCGGTTGGCGGTGGGCGGTGGCGTGTCGGCGAACGGCCCGTTCCGCGCGGCTCTTCAGGCGATGTGTGCGAAGGAGGGGGCGGAGTTGTTCATCCCGCCGCTAAGCCTCTGCACGGACAATGCGGCGATGGCGGCACTGGCGGTCGAGAAGTGGAAGCGGGGCGAGTTCGCCCCGTCGGACCTGGACGCGGAGCCGAACTTCATCTGATTTTTGACAGGATGAACAGGATGAAGCGGGATTAAAAGCCAGAGTTTGTTTTTAATCCCGCTTCATCCTGTTCATCCTGTCAAAAAACTGCTTACTTCGCCTCGGCCGGCTTCGCGGCGGCCTTCTGCTTGGCCTTCGCCTCGTTCGCGGCCTTCACCGCGGCCTCGCCGGCCTTGATCTCGGCCTGGAGCTGGGCCCGCTCGTCCTTCGGCAGGTACGCCCCCGGCCCGAGCCGCTGCTCCTGCCGCATCCGCCGCTTTTCCTTCAGCTTCCGCTTGTCGCCGGCCGGATTTCCCATGATCGCCTCGCAATGCGCGTGTGGTTCGGGTCGTATTCTCCCTGGTGTAGCGACCGTGGACCCGAACGGCGAGGGCGCAGCGACCGATGGACCCGACCACCGCCCGCCGACTCGTCGGCCCCGAGGGCGAACCCGCCGTCGCCGCCGCGACCGACCTGCTGGCGCACTCCGGCACGCTCGCCGCGCTGGCGGCGTTACGGAAACGATTCGCACCCGAGTTGGCGACCGCGGCCGTGGACGTGGTGACGTTGCGTGAGCGGGCGAAGGCGAAGTTCGCGGCGGCGGACCGGATGTGGTTCACGCGCGAGGCGCTGGAGCAGGCGTCCGGCGACCGCGCCGCCGCGCACCGGGCCGACCGGCTGAAGTCGTTCACAGTGGTGCTCGACATCGGCTGCGGCATCGGCGCCGACGCGCTCGCGCTGGCCGCGGCCGGGTGCCGCGTCGAGGCGATCGACACCGACCCCGTGCGGCTCGTCTTCGCCGAGGCGAACGCCCGCGCGCTCGGCGTCGCCGACCGCGTCCGCTTTCACCCGGGCGACGCGCTGACGATCGACCTCCCGCCCGCCG
>JAFKFQ010000453.1 GCA_017308215.1 bacterium
GCGGCGTCGGCGGTGTCACGGGTGCGATTGCCCACGAATCCCGCCCGCGGCGTCGGCGGTGTCACGGGTGCGATGGCCCACGAATCCCGCCCGCGTGATTCCCCGGGGTTCACACCCCGGGCTATTGGCTGCCGCCCCTTCGGGGCTCAAAACCCCCGTGCGCCGTCCGCTACCGCGCCTCCAGCGTCAGGCTCTCGGAGTGGCTGTTGAACTCCGGGGCGTACAGGCACTGGATCGCGGCGAACCCCGTGTTGTACGTGCCGCGGTGCTGCACCCGCACCGGGTACTCGAACACGTAGTTCCCCTTCGGCAGGTAGTCCACGAAGAAGTGTGTCGCCGTGTCCTTCGTGGACTCGTAGTACGCTAGCCCGTCCTGGAATCGGTACCGCGACAGCACGTTCACCGGCTCCGTGCCGCTGCCCCGGTGGTCCTTCAGGTGGACGTACTCCATGTCGCGGTCCGTCCGCAGCACCACCCGCACCACCACCTCGTCGCCGACCCCGAGCGGCGCCTTGGCGAACGGGTCGATGCGCGGCCCCTGCTTCGTGTAGCTCTTCAGGAACAGGCGCTTTTCGAGCTTCAGCGGGCCGTCGGCGGCCGCCGTCACCTTGTCCAGGTCTTCCAGGTAGCTCCAGTGGGCGCTCCCCCAGCTCACGCCCTTGTCCTTCTTGTTCAGCGTGATCGCCGCCATCGACGGCTGCACCTCGGTGCGCAGGAACCGCTCCTCGAAGAAGCCCGTCCCCGCCTCCACCTTCGTCGGCTCGATGCGGCGGTTGCCGACCGTCACCTCCACCAGCGCGTCGGACTTCAGCAGGTTCTCGCCGCGCAGGAGCAGCGCGTACACGGCGTCGGCGGTGGCCTTCGTCGTCTTCCAGTCCTGGGTCTGCTTCTGCTTGAGGAGCCACACCTTGCAGTCCTCGACCGCGGTCTGGTCGTTCATCACCTCGTCGAACGCCTCGATCATCATGGCCTGCGTCTCGATCGGGGCGCGGAACCAGAACTGTTGCAACTCCAGGTCACGCCAGAACATCCCCGTCTCCTCGTTCGAGACGGACCGCTCCTTGATCGACGCCATGATGCCGCGCGCCGCCGGCAGGTCGTTGACGCGCTTCAGCGCCACCGCGAGGTGCGCCTGGCTCTGGCGGTGGGCGAGTTGCAGCCAGTAGCGCTTCGCCTGGCCGATCCAGTAGGCCCACGCGTCGCGGTGCTCGTTGGCGACCGGCCGGTCGGCGAGGAAGAAGCTCCGCCCGTACAGGTACAGTGCCACCGTCGGCGACAAGTGGTTGTCGTCCGGCCGCCCGCCGCGGAGGATGTCGCGGTAGCGCTCGTCCATCCACCGGTCCAGCGCGGTCACCGCCTTCACCGCCGGGGCCACGTCCTGCTTCACGCCGAGGTGGCGCATCCGGCCGTACCCGGTCGTGATGTACAGCGTCATGTACTCGTTCGGCCGCCCGCCCGGGAACCACGGCCACATCCCGTCCGGGTACTGGAGTTCGGCCATGCGCCGGTTCAGCCGGGCGGTCTCTGCGTCGAGCCGGTTGGCGTCGAACAGGATGCCCACGTTCTGCCGCGCCTGCCCCTCCTTCACCGCCTGCCGCACCCACGGCGTCTCTTCCAGCAGCACCGCCTTCAGGTCCGCGTTCTTCTGGAGCGGGCTGTCGAGCGCCGGCGTGCCCTTCCACAGGTCGAACACGCGGCGGATGCGCGGGTCGGAGTTGCCGATGTGCCGCGCCAGCCCGTTCGCGTAGAGGCGGTTGAACGTCTGCTCGGTGCACTCGTGCGGATACTCCATCAGGTACGGCAGCGCCATCACCGCGTACCACGCCGGCTGGCTCACCATCTGGATGGTGAACGACTGGTGGCGGATCGAGTTCGACCCGGCCGACTGCCGCAGCCGGGCGAAGTCGAAGTCCTTCTGCCCGGCGTTGCGGATCGGCAGCGGCAGCGACTCGGTGACGAGCACCTTCTTCGACAGCACCGGCACCACGCCCTCCTCGCCGTCCGAGTGCCGGTCACTCGCCGCGACCGCCTTGAACGTGAGCGGGGCCGCGCCCTCCGGCACCGTCAGCTTCCAGGCGAACGTCTTCGACTCGCCGGCCGGCAGGTCGAACGCCTGGTCGCGCACGGTGACGCCGAGCTCGTACTCGATCACGTCGCCCTCGCGGAGGAACCGCGGCGGGTTCGGCTGCACCATCAGGTCTTTCGCGGTGACGAGCTCGTCGGTGATGAACCCGCTGCGCAGGTCGCGGTCGTGGGCGATGCCCATGAACCGCCACGTCGTCAGCGCCTCGGGCATGGTGAACTCCATCCGCACCACGCCGTCGGCGTCGGCGACGAGGTGCGGGAAGAAGAACGCCGTCTCGTTCAGGTTCGTGCGGGCGGCGACCTTCGACAGGTCCGGCGCGCCCGTGACGACGCGAGAGCCGGTGATCGTATTCCCCTCGACGATCACCCGGCCACTCGCCTGGGCGTCGAGTTCCCGGCGGGAGAACGCACGTAGGTCCGGCGGCGACCCACCGACCGGGCTCGGCGCACCCGGGGGCACCGGCCCCGCTGCCGGCATCGCCATCCCGGCGGCTATCTGCGCCCCCACCGGGTTGTCGACACTGACGAGCGCGCCGCGCCGGTTCATCCGGTCGAATGACTGCCACCCGGCGCCGCCGCCGTAGCCGAAGTACTCGTAGCGCTGGTAGTTCGTCGTCAGGTCGGCCGGTAGGCCGCGGTAGGTGAGCGGGACGGTGTGGAAGCCGTGCGGCCAGGCGCCGGCGAGGTGGTGCAGGTCGCGGCGGACGTTCTCGAACAGCGACCCGAGCCGCGTGTAGTCGTGGCGGAAGTGGCCGACCGACGGGTGCCAGTGGTGCGGGCGGTAGGCGTCGAGCGACTTGTCGTACAGCGTGGCCGCGAACTCGGCCGCGGCGCGCTTCGCGTCCGGCCCGGTGACGACCAGGGTGAACGTCTCCCGCTTGCCCGGTTCGAGCTTGTTGCGGAACGTCTCCCACTTCACCTTGAGCTGCTTGTTCGACCACGGCACGGTCACCGGGCGGCTCTCCAGGTAGGCCCGGTTCTCGCGCACGTAGGTGGTGCGCACGGTGAACCCGCCGCGCATCTCCTCGGTCACCGGCACGGTCAGCGTGGCCTGCGTCTTCTTGGCGTCGGTCCAAAAGGCGTGGAGCGTCTTGCCGCGGTGCTCGACCTCGACGAACGCCCGCCCGCTCTCGTACCCGCTGCCCCAGAACAGCGTGAACAGCTCACCCGGCTCGACGGTCCACTTCGGCGACGACACCACGTTCGTGAGCGGCACCGCCATCGCGTCCGCCGCCGGCGCTAGCACCAGGAGCTGCGCCTTGCCGGTGACCGTCTTGCCGAAGGCGTCCTTGGTCTCGACCACGACCCGGTACACGCCGGCCGGCAGCTTCGCCTCGGCCTCGGCCTTCCCCTTGCCGTCCGTCTTGAACTCGGCGACGTGCGCCACCTCGCCGAGCGCCCAGCTCACCGGCCGGCTCGGGTCGGGCGGCGGTTCCTTGCCGGCCGCGACCGGGTACGGGCGGAACCCGCCGTCGAGCTCGCCGCGGACCGGCCGCTCGGGCGTCTTCAACTTGTACACCTTCACCGTGCCGGTCGCCTCGCGGCCGGCGCCGTCGAGGCTCGTCGTGCCAATGTTCAGCTTCACCGGCGCGTCGGCGGTCAGCCACTCGGCCGCGCCCACGGTCGCCCGCAACGCCACGTAGCCGACCTCGACGCTCTGCGTGCCGACGCGCGTCTCGCCGGTCGTGTCGGTCACCTCGGCGGTGACCGTGTAGCGGAACGTCGGCTCGTCGCCCTCGGGCACGGTCCGGTCGGGCGCGGCGGTGAACGGGACGGTGAACGTGCCGTCGGCCTCGGTGGTCAGCGTGCCGTGGGCGATCTCCTGCGCCGGCGTCTGCGGCACCGGGCGCCACCAGCAGAACTCGTAGAACCACGGCGGGTAGCGCACCTCGCGGACGACGCGGTACTTCACCTTCGCCCCGCCGATCGAGGCGCCGGTGTACGCCGTCGCCTTGCCCGGCACCTTCACCTCGGCGCCGAGTTTGGCCGGCTCGCGCGGCGACTCGGTGGTGACCAGGAACTTCGGCCGCTTGTACTCCTCCACGGAAATCTGCGTGGCGCCGGTCGGGCCGGTCGGCACGCGGAGGGTCATCACGCCGGTGAGCCGGTCGCGCGGGGCGGTGAAGCTGCCGGAGAACGAGCCGTGCTCGTTCGTGCGCACCGGCAGCTTCGCGACCTCCTGCCCGTTCGCGTCCGTGAGCACGACCGTCACGTCGCGGTCCGGGAGGGCCGCGTACCGGTCGGCGGCCATGTCGCTGCGGAAGCACACGCCGCGGAACTGGATCGTCTGGCCCGGCCGGTACAGCACGCGGTCGGTGAAGAAGACGGTGTGCTCCTGCACCTGCCCGACGTCGCCCTGGCGGTACAGGTACTGGTCGTGCGCGGTGGCGAGTTGGTCCTTGCCGTCGGCGGCGAGCACGATGCAGCCGTGCTGCTGCTTGCCGGTGAGGGCGTACATGCCGTTGCGGTCGGTCTTACCGGTCTCGCCCGGCTCCCACCCGCCCTGCGGCCGGCGGTGCCAGATCTGCACGCCCGCGCCCTCGACCGGCGTGCCCGGGTTCCCCTTCAGCACGAACCCGCCGACCCCCAGCGAGCCGGGCTCGTACCGGCTCACGATAGCCAGGTCGCTGACCCACACGTCGGTGAACGTGACGACGTTGCCGTCGGCCCGGAAGTCGGCGTCCGGGCTGGCGACGAGGAAGTAGAAGCCGGGGGGAAGCCCCTTCGGGGCGGGGAACGACTCGGTGCGGTCCTGGTAGTCGGGCGTCGGTGGCAGGTCGCGGGCGAACTCGAACGCCGGCCGCGCGGTCGCGAGCCACTGCCGCTCGTTCGGGTTCATCAGCTGCTCGGGCCGCCAGGGGCTGCGCCCGAGGAGTTGCGTGAAGTCCTGGCGGACGAGCCGGAAGTGGACGCGGGCGAGGTTGCGGTACGTCACGCGCACGTCCGGCTGCGGGTCGGCCCAGGTGCGCTCGGTGCGCACCTGGACGTGCCTCGCTTCGATCTCCTGGACGATGTTGTCGCAGAGCTTCCCGCCCGGGCTCTGCGGGAACGCCTGCTTGCCGGCCAGCGCGATTTGCCGGGCCTTCACCCGGTCGCCGCGGCTCATCTCGACGCGCGCCCAGTGCGCCCGCGCCAGCGCCGAGATCTCGTGCTTCTCGTTCTCCGTGACGAAGCGTTCGAGCGCCTTGATGTAGTTGGCGTCCTTGTCCGGTCCGACGGCCTGCGTGTGGCCGAAGCGGAGGCGGTGCAGGTCGGCGTCGAGCCGGGCGGACGGGTTCTTGTCGTTCTGGTGGAAGGTGAGCAACGTCTGGTACAGGCGGATCGCCTTGAGCGTGCGCGAGGCGGCGTCGGTGGTCTGCGGCTGCCACTTCAGGAACTCGGCGGCCGGCGCGAAGACCGGCGAGTCGGCGGCGATCTCGAAGCTGTCCTGGCCCTTGGTCAGCCCGTGCTCGTTGGCGCCGAGGAACCCGAGCGAGTCGAACGCTAGCACGTCGTACATGGTCGGTCGGTACTCGTCGGGGATGGTCCCCTTGTCGAGGAGGACGTCGTAGCGGGCGACCGGCGCGGCCTTGAGCTCCTGGTCGGCACCGAGGGCGCGGTCGAACTGGCGCTCGACCTCGGCGAGGATGCGGGGCAGGTCCCAGGTGGTGACGTCGTCGCCGGTGCTGTCGCCGGCGGCGGTGCGCTGGACGATGCGCCAGCGGTTCTGCTGGAAGTAGTGCCAGTACCAGTGGGCGAGCACAGCGTTCATGACCGGGTGCATCTCCGCCGGGCTGACCGCGATGGCCGCCTTCATGCGGACGACCTTCTCCTCCGGCTTGTTCCCCTGGATGGTCCCTTCGAGGGCGATCTTGGTGCAGACCGCCTTGATCGCCTCGGGGTACGCCTTGTCCTTGAGCGCCGCGGCGAGGATCGGCTCCAGCTCCTGAATCGCGGTCTTCGGCAGCCCCTTCTTCACGGCCTCGTCGACCTTCTTCCACTCCCCCGGGCGCGGCGGCTGCGCGGCGGAGTCGCGGGTGGCGACGAGGCCGGCGGCGACGACGGCCACGCCGACCACGGCGCCGAGGGTCAGGAAGCGCTTCGACCGGGACATGAGGGGACCTCGTCCGGGAGACGGGCGGCGCAGCGGCCGCGTGGGTACCTTTTAGACGATGTTCGGACGCCGGGGGAAGCCCGAGGTTCTGGCGCGTTACAGAGGGGTTACGCGAGGCTCCCGGCGAACGGCCGGCGTGAGCCGGCTGGTCGGGGTCTGGTAGCCGCAGGCTTTAGCCTGCGCTCGGCGTTCGCCCCGCGGGGGCGTCGGGCGGGCATCGTGTGCAGCCGAGCCGTGGGGGGGGCGTAGGGCAGCCACCGTTTGCACCCGGGCGGCGGAGGTGGCGAGCAGGCTAAAGCCTGCGGCTACCAGACCCCGACCAGCCGCCCGCTCGCCGTCCCCCGCCCGGCTCCTAAGTTAACCCCTTCCACCCCACCCCTTCCGGGCCGACCGATGACCGCCCCGACCTACGACAAGCTCACCGCCCCCACCACCGGCACCCGCGTCACCTACGCGAACGGCCAGTGGACCATCCCGAACGACCCGGTCGTGGTGCTCCTCAAGGGCGACGGCATCGGCGCCGACGTGAACGGCGTGCCCGGCATCACCACGGCGGCGGTCAAGGTGCTCGACGCCGCGGTGCAGAAGGCCTACGGCGGGAAGAAGAAGATCGTGTGGTTCGAGGCCGACGCCGGCGACGAGGCCCGCAAGCGCTACAACCCCACGCTCACCGACGACCAGCTCAAGGCGCTCCCCGAGGACGGCCAGCGCGCCGCCTACCTGCCGGACGACACCCTCAAGGCGTTCGACTACTACAAGGTCGGCCTGAAGGGGCCGCTCACCACGCCGATCGGCGGCGGGTTCCGCAGCATCAACGTCTACCTCCGGTTCCGGTTCGACCTCTACGGCTGCGTCCGCCCGGTGCGCTACTACCAGGGCGTCGACGCGCCGAACCGGAACGCGAACAAGGTCGACATGTGCATCTTCCGCGAGAACACGGAGGACGTGTACTGCGGGATCGAGTTCAAGAGCGGCACCGACAAGCAGAAGAAGGTGGTGGCGTTCCTCCGCGAGCTCGGCTACGGGCCGGACGTGCTGCTCGACAGCGCCGGCATCGGCATCAAGCCGATCAGCCCGGAGCGGTCGAAGCGGCTGGTGCGGATGGCCATCCAGTACGCCATCGACAAGAAGTGCCCGAGCGTGACCCTGTGCCACAAGGGGAACATCATGAAGTTCACCGAGGGCGCGTTCAAGGACTGGGGCTACGAGCTGGCGAAGGCCGAGTTCCGCGACAAGGTCGTCACCGAGGACGAGGTGTACAAGGACCACGGCGGCAAGGCGCCGGCCGGGAAGGTGGTCATCAAGGACCGTATCGCCGACAGCATGTTCCAGCAGATCCAGCTGCGGCCGGACGAGTACAGCGTGATCGCCACCCCGAACCTGAACGGCGACTACCTGAGCGACGCCGTGGCGGCGCTGACGGGCGGCATCGGCCTCGCCGCCGGCGCGAACATCGGCGACGGCATGGCGATGTTCGAGGCGACGCACGGCACCGCCCCGAAGTACACGGGCCAGAACAAGGCGAACCCGGGCGCGGTGCTCCTGAGCGGCGCGCTGCTGCTGGAGTTCCTCCAGTGGTTCGAGGCGGCGGAGCTGGTGAACAAGGCGGTCGAGGCCACGTTCGCCGAGGCCGACGCGACGGCGAAGGCGGGCCCGGGCGGGAAGCTGTACGTGACCTACGACATCGCCCGCCAGTTCCCCGGCTACGGCGAGCAGGCCGGCGCCAGCAGCACCGCCTTCGCCGACCGCATCATCCACCACATCGGGGCGAAGTGAGGCGAGTTATTCCTCCGCCTGCCAGCTCTCCGCGAACGCCTTCACCTCGTCCTCGAAGGCGCGAAACGCGGAGAGCTTGCGGAGGGGTGAGAAGTCGTCGATGTTGGCCGCGATCGTCCGCGGGACGTTCGACGTGTCCAACTTCTGGAGCCGCCGGCCGGTCGCTTCGCTGGCGGTTCTGACCAGTTCGCGCAACACCGCTTTCGGGTCCGGCAGCCCTTCGACCGCTTTCGGCTGAGGGAGCTTCAACTTCACCTTGCCGTTCGGATTCCCGGACGCCGCCCGAATGGCGGCCTCGTCGAACAACAGCCACGCCTCGGACATCCGGACCGGAATCACCCGCACGTGGAAGGGTAGAGCCCAACCGTCGGCGGTCAGTTCCGCGATCGCCTCGGCGATTTCAGTCTGGCGCTTCCCCGGTGTTTCATTCTCGGCGTCCCGGTGGATGACGAGCACGTCACAAGGGGCCAACCGGAGTGACACGTCGATGGATCCCGCGAGCCCCTTGCGTCGAACCGCGTGGGGGCCGAACCGGTTTGCGAACTGGGCGTCGATGGTCGTAGCGTCGGACAGGTGTTGGCGCAGCGTCCATCCGACGACGGGCATGAGCATGTCGTCGGACGGCCCGTCGCCCCGGACGGTGACCCGGAGTGTGCTCATGCTTCGGCGAGCACGTCGAACAGGCTTTGGACATCCGGCCGGTCGCGGACCCGTCGCGGGTGGGTCGGGCCGCGCGACCGGCCGTTGACCGGCTGCGACTCGCCGCGCTCGACCGGCATCACGCCGAGATCTTGCAAGTACCACTGGAGGTGGTTGAGGGTGAGCGTGGGGGTCGGCGGCGACAGTTCCTCCCGCCAGGTGTTCGGCAGTGCCCGGAAGGAGAGTTTCTGAAACCGTTCCCCGTCCCGCACGGACTCGTCCAGAACCGCCCCGAGCAGGCAATCGTCGGGCAGGTTGGCAACGACCACCGGGGAATGCGTGTTGACGATCACTTGCCGGAGCGTATTGTCCGAGCCGACCGGCACGGTGGGATCGACGGCGATGTCCTGGAGCAGTTGCAGCATGGCTTCGATGCGGGCCGGGTGGATGCCGTTCTCCGGTTCTTCGAAGCAGACCACGCCCACCGCCGTGGGGTCGAGTTCCAGGACCGTCAGGGCGAGAAACCGCAGCGTGCCGTCGGACAGGGCGCGGGCGGCCAGTTGGGTGTGGTGGCGGTCAGTCGCGACGAGCGAAAGGAGTTCGCGCTTCTCGTCCCGGTCCACCCGGATCGACCGGATGTCGTGGATCAAGTGGTGCAAGCGGGCGGCCGCCATGCCGTAAACGTCACCCCCCGGCCCGCCCTCCCGGGCAAGCCGGAAGAGGGTGGCGGGGAGGTGTGCGCCGTCAGACCCGAGTCGCGGCGGCGCCGTAAACTCGTCGGGCCGCCGGAGGGCCGATGGTTCGAGGTGGAGCAACCGCCACGACTGCATCTCCCGCCGGGCGAGGAGCGCGGTGGGTGATTCCGAGGCGTTGATGGCGGACAACACCGTCCGGGGGAGGAGATGGGCGGGCCGCTGGCGCTTCCGCCCTTGAACCCCCTCCTGGTGTTCGCTGACGACCCTCGCGCGCCCCTGAACTTCGGTCGAGATGAACGGTGATTCGCGGTTCGAGTTCCGGATGACGGACCGAGCCCACTCCTTCGTGTGTGGAAACCGACACGGCTTCCCGGGACCGGACCGAACCCGCTCCAACTGCTCCTCGACCAACTCCAAACTCCCGCGCGTCGGGTCTGAGTCGTCGTGCCGGTAGCCCAATTCGACGACATACCGCAAATACGTCGTCTTGGTCGACGCCTGCTGCCCGAGTTCGTCCGTTCCGGTCTCGGGCACGATCATTTCGGCCTCGAACCGCATCCCGTCGGCCGCCCTCTCACCGACATGATGCAACAGCGCTCGGATGTCCCCGGTCCGGCCGGATTCGTCCCGAACGGACTTGGCCGCGTCCATGAACGTCCGGTCGGCGAGCGCGCTCAGGAATCGGATGGCGTCGAACAGATTCGACTTGCCCACTCCGTTCGGGCCGGCGATGCACGTGAACGGGCCGAAGTGGACATCCACGTCTACTAAGTTTTTGAATCCCGTCACCTTGAGGCGGGTCAGCACGACGAGGACTCCCAGCCCGCGAATGCAGTGTGCGTAGTGTAGCAGACCCGGGCGTCGAACTCGCCCCCAAGCTGCCTGCCGCGTATCCTCTCCCCACGCATCCCCACCCCACCCCCACCGGGCTCTCCTCATGCGCCGGTTCCTCCCCGCCGTCGTCGCGCTCCTCGGCGTCGTCGGTTCCGCCTCCGCCCAGCGTGAGTTCGGGTTCGACAACCGCAAGGCGTCCGGCCAGCCGTACCTCTCGCCGGACGAGACTACGGCGCGCCTCAAGGTGCCGCCCGAGTTCGAGGCCAAGCTGTTCGCCGGCGAGCCGCAGCTCGTCAACCCGATCGCCTTCACCATCGACGAGAAGGGCCGCGTCTGGTGCGTCGAGTGCTTCGAGTACCCCTCCAAGGCCGGCAAGAACACACCCCGCGACCGCATCGTCATCCTCGAAGACACCGACGGCGACGGCCGCTGCGACAAGCGCACCGTGTTCTGCGAGGGTAAAGACTTCCCCGTCACCGAGGAGCGCAAGAAGGCCGGGCTCGGCGCCTTCGACATGGCGTCCGGGATTGAGGTCGGGCACGGCGGGGTGTTCGTCGGGGCGCCGCCGTACCTGTGGTTCATCGAGAATAAAGACGACAAGCCGGGCAAGTTCGACGTGCTCCTCAAGGGCTTCGGCAGCCAGGACACGCACGAGACGCTCAACACCTTCCAGTGGGGGCCGGACGGCTGGCTGTACGGGCTGCACGGCGTGTTCACGCAGAGCACCGTGAAGGCCGCCGACGGCCCCGAGGTGCGCATGAACGCCGCCGTCTGGCGCTACCACCCGACCAACAAGAAGTTCGAGATCTTCAGCGAGGGTACGTCGAACCCGTGGGGCATGGACTGGCGCAACACCGACGGGCAGTTCGTGCTCGCGTGCTGCGTCATCCCGCACCTGTACCACATGGTGCCGGGCGGCGTGTACAAGCGGCAGGCGGGGGCGAGCGAGAACCCCTACGCCTACGGGCAGATCAACGAAATCTGCGACCACACGTTCCACAAGAAGAGTGGCTGGGCGCACGCCGGGCTGCTGTCGCTCGACGCGCCGCACATGCCCGAGAAGTACCGCAACAGCGTCATCTTCGGCAGCATCCACGGCTGCTCGGTGAAGCAGAACATCTTGAAGGCGAAGGGGAGTTCCTTCGTGGCGACGGAGGGCGACGACTTCCTCGTCAGCGGCGACAAGAACTTCCGCCCGATCAACCTCCGCTGGGGGCCGAACGGCGACATCTACCTGATCGACTGGCACGACCAGAACCCGTGCCACCAGGCCGCCGCCGACAGCTGGGACTACGAGCGCGGCCGCGTCTACCGCATCCAGGTGAAGGGCCGCGCGGCGAAGAAGGCGGAGGACTTGTCGGTCCTGGCCCGCGGCGAGTTGATGGAGTGCGCCTTGCGGAGCGCCGACCCCTGGACGTACCGGACCGCAACCCGGTTGCTGAGCGAGCGAACGCCCCAGAATCACGGGGTGATGATTTACTCCAAGGACGCCCTCCGCAGCGCCGTCGTCACCGGCTCCATCCGGCGCGACCCGGGGTTTGAAGCGGAGACCCAGCGCGTCATGATCGACAACAGTATCCGTAACCAGCGGCAGTCACCCGCGGCGCTCGGCCTGGTCATCCGGTCCCTGGCGACCAGTGGCGGGACGGAACAAAAGGATGTCGAAGGGCTGACCGGGGTCGCGGGCGACGAGAAGTCCGCGGTCGTCCGCCGCGAACTCGCGTCCGCCGCCGTCCGCCTGAGCGCGAAGCACGACGTGAAGCCGCTCCTCCGTGCGCTCATGTCCCGCACCGAGGACGCCGACGACCCGCAGATCCCGCACCTCCTCTGGCTCGCCTACGAGAAGGTGATCGGCAAGCGCGAGGGGGCCGCGTCGCCGGCCGACGCCGAGCTCGCGTGGCTCGCCGAACAGGCGCCGACCAACGACCTCGTCCGCAACCAGATCGTCCCGCGCGTCATGCGCCGGCTGACGGCCACCGGCCAGCCGGACGACCTGGAGCGCTGCGTCCGCTTCGTCGCCGGGCTGAAGGATGTGAACAGCCGGGAGAAGGCGCTCGACGGGCTCGCCGTCGGGCTCACCGGGCGCACCGCGGCGCCGCCGGCGGGGTGGGCGGCGCTCCAGACCGAACTCGCCCGCGAGCCGCGCCTCGTGCCGCTGGCGAACCGGCTCGCCGTCAGCTTTCGCGACCCGGCCGCCATCCGCCGCGCGCTCGACACCGCAAAGGACGGCGCGAAGGACGCCGCCGCCCGCGCCGAGGCCGTCCGCCAACTCGCCGCGCTCCGCCCGCCGGAGGCGGCGCCGCTGCTGCTCGACCTGGTGAAGGGGAACAGCCCGGTCCCGCTCCGCAGCGAGGCGGCGCGGGCGCTGGCCGCGTTCGACACACCCAAGCTCCCCGCCGACCTGCTCGCCGGCTGGAAGGCGTACCCGCGCGAGGTCCAGGCGGACGTGGTGACGACCCTCGCCAGCCGGAAGGACGCCGCGAAGGTGCTGCTCGGGGCGATGGCCGCCGGGAAGGTGGACCGCGCCGCCGTGACCGACAACCCCATCCTCCGCATCCCGGCGTTCAACGACCGCGAGCTGAACGGCCTGATCGAGAAGGCGTGGGGCCGCACCCGCCCGACGCCGGCCGAGCTGACGGGGACGATCGACAAGACGCGCGGGTCGCTGGCCGAGGCGCCGGCGTCGTTCGCGCGGGGGCGCGCGGTGTTCGAGAACACGTGCGCCAAGTGCCACAAGTTCGAGGGGAAGGGGGCCGAGGTCGGCCCGGCGCTCGACGGCGCGGCGCGCGACATCGAGTACATTCTGGTGAACGTGATCGACCCGAACCGCGTCATCGGTGCCCCGTACTTCCTCCGCACCGCCCGGCTGCTCGACGGCACGGTGGCGCAGGGCGTGCTCGCCGGCGAGGACGAAAAGTCCGTGACGCTGAAGCTCGAACAGGGCGTGCTGAAGACCATTGCGAAGGCCGACCTGGACGGCCCGCTCCAGACCGTCGAGCGGTCGCTGATGCCCGAGGGCCTCGGCTACAACATGACGCCGCAGGACTTCCGCGACCTTGTCCGCTACCTGATGGCGAACCCGTTCCTGACCGACGTCGCGGTGAACGGCGCCGCCCACCGCGCCGCCGTGGACGGCCGCCTCGCGCTGCCCGACACGAAGGGCGCGCCGGCGGTGGTGGAGGCGAAGCTGACGGCGCCCGAAGACCTGAAACTGACGCTCCTCGTCGGCGCGACGAACGACTTCGAGGTGCGTCTGAACGGCAAGGCGGTCGGCACGGGGAAGGGGAGTGGCGCCGCGCCGCGGCCGGACGCGCTGAGCTTCGAGCTGACGGTGCCGCGCGGCGAGCACACGCTGACGATCGCGGCACGGTCCGGCGGCGGGGCGCTCTACGCGCGCTTCGCCGACCCCGACCGCAAGCTGCGCTACCCGGACGCGGGGGAGAAGAAGTAGGGCTGGGCGAACGGCCGGCGTGAGCCGGCTGGTCGTTGGTACAAGTGCCCGAGCGGTGTGAGGTGCCACGAGCCGCGACCGAAAGGGAGCGGCTGCTGAGCCCCGCTTCGCCGTGTGCCGTTCGTCAGCCACGGCACACAAAGTAGTAGGCACACTCCGTGTGCCGTTCTTCTGTCACGGCACACGGAGTGTGCCTACTACTTTGGCCGCCAGCGCTAGACCCGATCCCCCAGCACCAGATCCACCACCCAGCAGCCGCGGACGTGCGGCCCCCCGCCCCGGCAGTGGGCGAGGACGGCGGCGTCCGCGCACCCGGCGTCCTCGAGTGCGTCGGCGAGGACCGGCATCGTGGCGAAGTCCCGCGACTCGCTCACCTGCCGCGCGAGTGCGAACACGGCCTCGGTCCGCCACGCGGGGTCGAAGGCGGCCGGGCGGAAGGGGTTGCCGAAGACGTCGTGGAGGAGCGGCTGCTCCTCCCGGAACTCGGCGTCGATGGCGGTATTGTACTGCTCGGAGGTCAGGCGGACTTCGGCTTCGATAGCCTCACCGGAGAGCCCGCGGAGGTCGTCTACCAGGCGGTCCAGGAAGCGCTGCTGGGGCGTGCTGAGGATTAGCCCGCGGCGCGGCCCTTCCCGCGCCAGTACCAGGGGCGGCAGGTTCGGGTTCTCGCGGTCGCCGAGGGCCGCGAGCCCGTCCGCCAGCCCCCGCCCCGGGGACTGGCACAGCCGAACGAGCTCGCAGGCGGATTCGACCGCGTCGGCCGCCACCTCCGTGACGCGCGCGCGCCCCTCCATCGGCCGATCCTCATCGTCCTCCACGAACTCCTCGGCGAGCACGCGCGCGAAGTGGGCCGCCTCGCGGGCGTCCTGCGCGGCCCCCGCCGTTTCAAGCTGACCGGCGCGGCACCCGGCCCACTGCTCCAGGAGGTCGATCGCCCAGTCCATCTGGTCGGTGCGATAGACCGCCGCGACGACCTCGCCCGGCGAGGGGATCGGGGCCCAGTACCGGTCGTACCGGCGGAGCCACGCGACGACGAGGGAAACGACCTGCCGGGCGGTCGCGCGGTCGTACAGCGGCCGGGACTCGAGGTGGTGGAAGCCGCACCGCGTCAGCCACTCGTCTTCGGTCATCCCGCGCTCCTCGCACGACCGGCCCGCCGCCTGCGGTCCTGTGGTCCTGACCGGGGCGAAGGTCGGACGCGCCCCGCATGGGTTTTGAGCCCCGAAGGGGCGGTCGTGAATAGCCCGGGGTGGCAACCCCGGGCGGCCGACCGCGGAGTGCGTGGGAGCGAGGCCACACGGACACCGCCCGCCCGCTCCGGGGTCCACCCGGGACTGCACGCCGCCCTCCCGGGCGAACGGCCGGCGTGAGCCGGCTGGTGGTTGGTACGGTGGCCTGTGACGGCGACCGGTCACCCCGGTTGTCTGTTCGGGCACCCACACCAACGACCAGCCGGCTCACACCGGCCGTTCGCCCGTCGTCATTCCTCGCCGCGGGTCGCCGCGAACGCGGCGGCGGTGTCGAAGAACTCGAAGAACTCCACGACCTTCCCGCCGGCGAACCGGAACACGTCGGCCTTCGGCGACGACGCCACCTTCCCGGTCGCCCGGAACCGGAACGCCACCCGGCTGAGCACCACCACCCGGTCGCCCTGGGCGATGAACTCGTCGGCGGTGAAGTGGACCATCTCCCAGTCGGCGCCGAGGCCGGCGAAGTACGCGGCCGCGGCGGACTTCCCGGACTGGGCGCGGGTGAAGTCCATCCCGCCGCCGCCGTCGCTCACCGACCGCATCTGGACGTCGTCGGTCATCAGGTCGAGCCACACCTGCGCGCTGGCGCCCTTCGTGGCGTTCCACTGGTGGTACGCCTGCCGCAGCTTCTCCGCGTTCTCGTCGGGGGTACTCACGGACGAATCTCCGGTAAGGGCGACGCGGGTTGGGCTCGAGTGTCGTCACCCGGCGGTACGGCGACCCAACTCGAGTCGCACTGCCGTGACGCCGCGTCCGTACCGCATCAACACGGTGTTGAGGAGTTGTGGATTTCGGCCGCGGGGGCGGCAAGTCGGGAGTCCGGAGTTTCTTCCGATAGCCTCATCAATGTTGGGACGGGTTGCGGTGCGTCCCGGGTCGTCGCCACGACCGGGGCTACGGGCTACCGACATGGCGGCTTGAGGGAAAATCGGCGACAGTCCGGTCGGGGAGAATTCTGTTCTAGAGTGGATCGCTGGTAACCGACGAGTCGGCAGAACGCCCCAGAAACTTGAGCCGATTCGGCGCGGCGGTTGCTAGGACTCAGACAGAAATCCCACCCCACCCTCACGGACGAGGCCGCCATGCTCGTGCTCACCCGCAAGACCGGCCAGGAAGTCATCATCGCCGGCGAGATCCGCATCACCGTGACGTCGATCGGCGACGGCCGCGTGAAGCTCGGGATCTCCGCCCCCCCTCACATCAAAGTCGACCGCGCCGAGGTCGCCGCGCGGATCGCGGCCGAGGAAGCCGAGGCTTCCGCCCTCGATCTCGTCTGTGGTTGACACCCGTCCGGACCCCGCGTACCTTCCCGGCCACTCGGCCAAGGAAGGCCGACGCGGACAGGGACGTCCGGGGCAGCCCCGTCGATCGGCCTTCGGGCCTGTCGGCGGGGTTGTCGCTTTTTCAGGGGCACGGAATGCTTTTCAACCCCAACTTTCCGGGCGGCAGAATCACCCACGTACTGTGCGGAAAGTGAGTAAGCCGGGGGGGCGGCCGCGCAGCCTTCCGCTCAAGTGGCGCGGCCGCCGGACCCGGAAGGACGAATCAGCCCACGGTCAGGAACTCGTTGGCGTTGAACAGCGCCCGGCCGAGCGCCGGCAGACCGGCAGACCGGACCAGCCGCACGGCCGCCTCGCGCTCGGCCGGCGTCGGCGGGCGGGCGAAGGCCAGCACCCACGCCCGCTCCACCTGCTTCCCGGCGTCGCCGGGCGCCTCGCGTTCGAGCCGCGCGGCGAAGGCGTCGGCGGTGCGGAGCGCGAACGCCCCGTTCCACAGCGACAGCGCTTGCAGTGGGGTGGTGGTGACGGCGCGGCGCGGCGCGGCGGCGGCGGGGTCGGGGCAGTCGAGGGCGTCGAGCAGGCCGGGGTTCGCCCCGCGCGGCGTGAACCGGTACAGGCTGCGCCGCTGCGCCGCGGGCTCGTCCGGGTCGAACGGGTCGTAGTACGCGGTGCCGTTGAAGTTCCGCTCCCGGTAGTCGCTGAACCCCTTCCCGCCGACGGTCCGGTCGAGGAGACCGGCCGCGGCGAGCATCGCGTCGCGCACCGCCTCGCCCTCCAGGCGCCGCGGCTTCGCCCGCCACAGCAGGCGGTTGTCGGCGTCCACCTTCAGCGCCTCAGCCCGTGGCACCGACTGCTGGCGGTACGTGACGCTGGTGACGAGGAGCCGGTGCAGGTGCTTGAGTGAATACCCCTTTCCGACGAACTCGGCGGCGAGCCAATCGAGCAGTTCCGGGTGCGACGGGCGGCCGCCGTTGAAACCGAAGTCGCTCGGCGTCTCGACGAGCCCGGTGCCGAAGTGGTGGTGCCAGAGGCGGTTCACCGCGACGCGGGCGAACAGCGGGTTGGCCGGCGCCGTCACCCACTCGGCGAGCGCCTTCCGCCGCGCCGCGTCGGGGGCGTCGGGGGCGAGCCCGAAGTCGGGCCGCAGCGCGCGAACGGCCGGCAGTCCGCCGGGGGCGACGACCTCGCGCGGGGTGGTCACGTCGCCGCGGGCGAGCACGCGGGTGACGCCGGGCGGCAGCGGCACGTTCGCGTAAACCCTCACGCCGAGCCTCGCTCGCATTTCTGCCTCGACTTCCGAGAGTTTTGTCAGTCGAGCTTTGGCTTGCGCGCGCCGGGCGCGGTCCGCGGGGGACAGCTTCGCCTCCACCGCCGCCTCGGGGACGAGCCCCGGCCCGTCGGCGAACGACGCCGCCACCTCGGCGGCGGTCAGCGCCCGGTCGTACAGCCGGGCGGCGACGACGGTGCCGGCGAGGTGCCGGTTCCCGCCGGCCGGCGCGTGCCGCAGGCCGATGAGCACTTCCGCCTTCCCGGCCTCGAACGCCACCGGCCCGTTCGCCTTGTACGGCGTGCCGTAGGGGTCGCCCTGCCGGTAGCCGCGCACCGTGCCGTCGGCATCGAACGCCAGCGCGACGTGGACCGGCTCGTCCCGCGCCTCCGCGGGGCCGTTAAAGGAACGCGTGCGGCGGAAGAAGTCGCTCCCGGCCGACCACCGCGCCGGCTCGTTCTCGCCGAACACGACGGCATCGAACACCCCGCCGTCCGGCGTCTGCACGCTGACGACCCCGCCGCCGCGCTGGGCAAGCGAATCGAGCTTCACCCACGCTTCCAGCGTCTTCGCCCGCAGCGGCGCGGCCAGCGGCGGGGTGCGGAGGTAGCCGGTCTTGCCGTCGAGGACCGCCCCGGCGGCGGTGAGCTTCGCCCCGCCGACCGGCCGCGCGTGGAGCCCGCCGGCGAGGTCGTTCGGCCCGGCGCGGAAGTCCCACGCCGCGGCCGGCGCCGGCCCGGCCCGCGCCGGCGCCTCGATCGCCCGCAGTTCGGCGCGAACCGTCTCGATCTCGCGCACCAGTTTGGTCAGCGCGTCGCCCGCGGCGCGGTCGGGCAGGGCGCGCTCGCCGTGGCCGACGCCGGAGAGCAGCGCGGCGAAGCGGTAGTAGTCGGCCTGGGAGACGGGGTCGAACTTGTGATCGTGGCAGCGGGCGCAGTTGAGCGTGAGCCCGAGGAACGCCTGCCCGACCGAGCCGACGAGGTCTTCGAGCTCGTCCTGCCGCGCCACCGCCCGCATCGCGTCGGTGCCGAGGACGGTGTTGTGGACCCCCGCGACGAGGAACCCGGTCGCCGCGACCGCGCCCGGGTCGTCGGGCACGAGCACGTCGCCGGCGAGCTGGAGGCGGGCGAAGCGGTCGTAGGGCATGTCGGCGTTCAGCGCCCGGACCACCCAGTCGCGGTACGGCCAGGCGTTCGGGCGCGCCGCGTTCCGCTCGAACCCGTCGGTCTCCCCGTACCGCACCACGTCGAGCCAGTGCCGCGCCCACCGCTCCCCGTAGTGCGGCGACACGAGCAGCCGGTCGACCATCTTCTCGTAAGCGTCCGGCGCCCGGTCCGCGAGGAAGGCGTCGATCTCCTCGGGCGTCGGCGGCAGGCCGGTGAGGTCGAACGTGACGCGCCGGATCAGAGTCCGCGGGCCGGCCGGCGGTGACGGTGACAGCCCCTTGTCGCGCAGCTTCGCGGCGACGAACGAGTCGATCTCATTTCGGATTTCGGATTTCGGATTTCGGATTTCCGGCAGCAGCTTGAGCGCCCACCAGTCGTAGCCGGCGCGGGCGGATGTGGTGACGCGGAACGGGTCGATCGGGTCGGTGCCCCACGCCGCGCCGGACTCGATCCACTCCTTCAAAATCGCCTTCTCGGCGGCGGGGAGCCCCTTTTTCGGCGGCATCTCGCCGGCCGCGACGCGCTCCCACAGCGAACTCTCCGTCAGCTTCCCGGGGACGACGGCACCGTCCTTGCCGACCACGGCGTCGCGGCGCGACAGGTCGAGCCCGCCCTTCGCACCCGTGCCGCGGTGGCAGTCGAGGCAGCGGACCGCGAGCAGCGGCGCGACGGCGGAGTCGAAGTCGGGCGGCGCGGCGAGCGCCGGCGCGGGGAGGAGGGCGGCGGCGAGGAGCGCCGGCAGGCGGGGCATGGCGGGGCCTCAAGCGACCCCGCCATTGTCCCCGCCCGCCGCCGACCGGGCAAGCCGTGGGTTCGGGCGGCTTCCGAAGCCCGGGCGAACGGCCGGCGTGAGCCGGCTGGTCGTTGGTGCAGGTGCCCAGGCGGACAACGTGGGTGACCGATCGCCGTCGCAGGTATCCGTACCAACGACCAGCCGGCTCACGCCGGCCGTTCGCCCGGGCCGGGGCGTGGGTCGGGAGCGCGACCCCAC
>JAFKFQ010000454.1 GCA_017308215.1 bacterium
GGTCCTGCTGCTCCAGCCGCTGCGGGGTGAACTCCTCCTCGAACCGGTCGCGCACCTGCTCCATGGTGTGCTGGCCGTCGAACAGGCTGAAGACGAAGTACTCCTGCTTGTTGAACCGGTAGTAGCGGAGGCACACCGGGTCTTTGACGACGTGGAAGCCCTTCCCCTCGTACTTCTGCTCGTACACCTGAAGGTCCGGCCGGACCTTCAGCCGGACCTGCTTGCGTCGCTCGGCCGGGTTGTTGAGGTTGGTGGTGAGGTCCATGGGAGTGGTCGGTTCTCAGTGGTCAGTGATCAGCCGGAGGATGAGAGGTCAGTCGCCGAGCCGGGATGCCCGGCTGACGACTGACCACTGACAACTGATGACTACTGCCCCGGGTTGATGACCACCGTCGCCGCCGAGCGGTCGCGGAGACCGAGCTCGCGGTTGTCCATCTCGACGCGGACGGTCACCTGGCGGTTGTCCGAGGCGTCCACGTACACCACCTTGCCGGTGTACGCCTTCCGGTTCGTCGGCGCCGCCCACAGGTGGACGGTCCCGCGCTCGGTCCCGACGGCGAGGAACTTGTGCGCCTCCGTGTGGCTGAACGCCCCCGCCGTCACGCCGACGCGGCCCGGGGTGAACAGCCGGGCGATCTCGGCCCCGCGGCCGCCGGTCGCCGCCACGCTCCACACCTGGAGCCCGCCCTTGAGCTCCCCTTCCCCGCCCGCGGTGAGGAGGAGGCTGTCGTCGCGGTTGAAGACGGCGAGGGCCGCGAACGTCGCCGTCGGGCCGACGTTCTGCACCTGCCCGGCGGTCTGCCGGTCGGCGAGGCAGAGGAGGTCGAGGCGATTCTTGTCGTTGTCGAACACGACCCGCCCGCCGTCCGAGCTGACGCCGAGCACGTCCACGGCGCCGCTGCGGTGGTCGATGGTGCGGGCGACGGCGGCCTTCTCGGCGCCGAGCCGCCACACCTTCAGCGTGCGGTCCTTCGAGGCGGTGACGAGCGTCCCCTGGGGGGTGAACTGGAGGCTGGTCACGGCGTCGCGGTGCTCGGGCGGCAGCGTGTACAGCTTCTTCCAGTTGGCCACGTCCCAGACGAACACGTCGCGACCGGCCGCGGACGCCATGAACTGCCCGTTCGGGCTGAACGCGACGGCTCCGACGGCGGCGGCGTGGGCCTCGGCGAGTTCCTGCCCGTCACCGTTGACCTGCCCGGGGTTCGACAGGTCGAACACCCGCAGCTTGCCGTCGTCGGAGCCGGTCACGGCGACCGGGTGGACGCCCACCGGCGTGCAGGCGACCGAGCGGACCGGGACGGGGTGGTTGAGGCTGTGCGCGGCGCCGGCGGGGGTCGTCGCGTCCCACACGCGACCGGTGCCGTCGGCGCTGACGGTGACGACGAGCGGGCGGTCGGCGTGCGACGACACGGCCATGCCGGTGACGGCGGCGCGGTGGAGGGGGAGCGTCTTGTCCGGGGCGCTGGGGATGGCCGGCTCGACGGCGACGGTCATCCCGCGGCGGACGAGCCCGGCGTACTGCACGTCGAGAAACCCTTCGAGCCGCACGCGGTCGGTCGCCTGGATTTCGAGGATCTTCTCGCCGGCCTTCACGAACTCGCCGGGGTGCTTCGACTTCGCCCGCACAACGCCGTTCACGCTGCTGTAGATCTGGTGCCGGCGGATCATCACGTTGGCCTCCTTCAGTTCGGAGACCGCCTTGGCGATCGTCTGCCCGGCCTGGGCCAGGTTCTCCTGGAACCGGGTCAGCGTGATCTGATCCTGGAGCAGGTCGCCCTTCGAGCCGCCGCCGCGCTCCTGCGCCTCCTTCGTCAGTTTCAACTTCTCGACCGTCAGCTTGACGCCTTCGGTGGCCGACTCGATGACCTTCCCGGCGGCCGATTCGGACGCGATCGCGGCCTCCTTGCGGGCGAAGAAGAGTTGGTCGTCGAGCATGCAGATCAGCTGCCCGACCTTGACCGTGTCGCCCTCCTGGAGCTTCCGGTATTTCTTCAGTTTCGCCAGCTCCTGCGGATCGTAGACGGGGTGCGGTTGGCCCGGAACCGGGATCCGCTTGACCTGCTCCAGGTCACGCGGGTGGTAGACGAGGTCCACGTCCCCGGCCGGGATCGCGTCGTCGCGCACCGCGAGGAGGTCGATCGTCCCGTCTACCTCAGACGACACCTGCTGCCGCTCCTCGTACTGGACCGTGCAGTTCGGCACGACCAGTGGCTCGCGCCCGGTGAGAGGGGCGAGCGCCAGCTTCACCGGCGCCTTCGCGGGGTAGAGTGGCGCGCCGACATCGACGTTCGGGTCTTCGGGCGCGGCGGCGCTGCCACCGGGTTTCACGTCCGAAGTGCCACTTCGCCCACAGCCGGCGGCGAAGGCCGCGGCGCACAGGGCGGGGAGGAGAAGGAGGTAGCGGGCACGCATGGCGGTTCCCTCGGGAACGGGGTACGGGGTCGTGTCCTGGGTGCCCCCGGTCCCGACCGCTCGGCCGGGGGGCGTGGGGCGGATTGGCGTAAGCACGGAGTGAAGAACGCAGAGTGCAGAATGACGACGCTGGTCTGATTCTGCGTTCTTCACTCTGCGTTTAAAAGAAGAAGACCACCTTCTCGTAGAACCATTCCCAGACGCCGTGGAACATCGCGTAGCCCAGGGCGTGGTCACCGCAGCGGACGCGGGTGCTGACTTCGAGGCCGGTCACGAACAGCGACTCGGGGACGCGATCCGCCGGCGTCATGTCGTCGAGGTTCAGTTTCACGTAGGCGGTCACGACGGGCTCGTTCTCGTCCTGGTCGTTCTTGTTCGGCACCGCCTCGGCGGCGATGTCGTCCTTGTAGAGCCGGCCGAGGAAGCGGTCGTCGGGCATGCTGCGGAGGAGCACGTCCACGTCGAGGTACGGGCGGCCCTTGCCGTCGTTGTCGCGCTTGTACATCTTCGGGTCGGTGAAGGCCCGCATGATCTGGCCGACGTTCCGTTGCGGCACCTTCAGCTCGACCTGCCACGCCCCCTTGAGGTTGCCGACCCGCAGCACCTCCTCGCTCGGCCGCATCGTCCGGCCGAGCAGGTTCTCGCGGCGGTCGTCGTTCAGCACCGTCCACTTGTCCGCCCCGGCGGGGCGCTTGAGCGTGGCGTCGAACCGGCCGGTCTTGGCGAAGAACCAGCCTGGCCGGGCTTGCGTCGCGTTGAACGCCTCGTCGAGCGCCCGCATGTTCTTAGTCGCGCTCTCGATCGCCAGCCGGGCCTGCTCGTTCTCGGACGTGAGCCGGAGCTTGTCGGTGGTCGAGAGCCGCTGGTCGCCGAGCAGCAGCGCCGTGCTCGTCTGCTTCGCCTGCGCCTCGGACAGCTTGGACATCAGCCCCCGGTACTCGCCTTCAAGCTGTGCGTCGTGGAGTTCGACCACCGAGTAGTCCGGGCCGATCTCGTCGCCGGGCTTCACCATCACGCGGCGGATCTGCCCCTCGCGCGGGGCGTACACCTTGGTGATCTCGACCGGCTGCATCTGCCCCTTGGCGTCCATCCGCAGCGGGTACGGGACGACGATCATGGCGCTGACCAGCAGCGCCAGCGCGACGGTGCCGGCGGCGATGTAGAAGCGGCCCTTCCCGCCGACGCCCTCCTGCACCTTGGCGATCGGCCACCACAGGAACTTGAGCGGCACGCGCTTGAGCTCGGCCGCATTGTACAGCGCCGGGGCGGCGTGCTTGGCGACCAGTTCGAGCCGCTGCACCATCGGCGCGGCGTCTTCCGGCGGGTTGAAGCTCTCCAGCACCAGCACCGACCGGGCCGGCTTCGCCTGATCCTTCTCGCGCTCGTCGCGGATCGGCTGGACGACAAGGAGTTTCGGCTGGCTCTCGTTCAGGTACTCGTCGAGCGAGTGCGACACGTCCGGCGGCAGGCCGGCGTCCTTGACCCCCTTGAACGTCAGCGTCTCGCCCCAGGCGATGACCGCCTCCATCAGAAGCCGCAGCCGGCGGACGTGGGTGCTAGCCTTCTCCACCACGTCGGCCCCGCTCACGGCCTCGACCGTCACCTTCTTGCGGGCGTGGCGGATGCCGACGCACAGCCGGTCGCACTCGACAAGTTTCCGCCCCTCGTTGGCGACGTGGTAGGCGACTTCGGTCGGGTTCAGCGTCCCGTGGATGAGACGGGCGAACGTCTCGACCTGCGTGAACGTGCGTTCGATGCCGGTGGTGCTGCGGGCGTTCGAGAACTGGTGGTACTGGCTGGCGTACCCGGCCATCTGGAACGTGTAGTTCAAGAAGGTCGGGTAAAGCTTCGGGTCGAGCGCCGGGTCCTGGAACACCTCCAGTACACCGAGTGCCGTCTTGTCCGGTGTGACGATCGGGGCGAACAGCGCGAAGTAGTCGGTGAGATTCGCCGCCGGGATGCCGGGGTCGCCGGGGGCCGCAGCCGGCGCGGCCTGGTTCGGCGCGAGGCGGCCGTTCGGCTCCAGCATCAGCGGCCGGGGCGGCGCCGACTGAAACACCTGACGCAGTACCTCGTTATGGCACTGCCGGCCGCCGCGGCGGTTCTCCAGACCGACCTTCTCAAGGTTGACCTGGCAAGCGATCTGGAGGAAACCCTGCGGCGTTCGCAGCCACACGGCGCCAGCCGGCGCGTCGATGGCGGCGAGGGTGCGGTTCAGGAACTGCTGGTAGAAATCGGAGGGTGCCAAGGCGGAACCCGCCAGTTTAGACGCCGCCTCGAACGCCTCCTCGATCTGCCGGCCGTAGCGATTCTTGGGATCGTTCGATCCGCCGGAACTGCTGCTACCTGTGGACATTGCGGAGGTCGGAGTAGGCGTCAAGGGAGACCTCGCAGAGAGGCGGTAAAATCGGCAAATCCACTACTAGCATAACGCCGCGCCGACCATGAGCAAGCGAAGCCGGCACCCCACACCTGCCACCGACACGCTTCCGCGAGAAGGTGTGCCGTCTGGGCGAACGTCGCGGCCGCGGTTGGAGGGGGCGCTCCATCCTGACGATTCTGGAATTTCCCGAGATTGTCCGCCCGGGACCGGAACCCTAGTTCCAAATGCCGCCTCGGGCCGCCGTTACCGGTCCGGGTGCTGGTTCTCCCAAGTGAGGATGTGGTGCATCAGGTCGGGCGGCTCGATGTCGGCCGGCGGGAGCGGCCAGTTGAATCGCTCGGCGGCGGCGAGTTGGGTGGCCGCGCCACGGCCCGCCGGCTCGTTCCACAACTGCACGAACCGGCTGATCGCCCGCCCACGGCGGCACAGCCGCTTGACGCACGACCACGCGTCGTCCTCGGTGCGGGCGGCCTCGGCGAGGAGTTCGGTCCAGTCGGCGACCCACTCGACGAGCATCTTCGCCTCGATGTCCCCGAGCCCGCGCGTCAGCGCCTCGTCCCGGAGGACGTGGCGGAGCATCGGGTCACACGATGTCGACATGAACGGTCCCCCGGCCGCCGGCGGGAGGGCGTGGCGGCTCACAACGCGGCCCCGCGGGCGGGGCGATCGGCCAACGGCCGTCGTTCCCCCTCCCCACCCGCGGGTGCCCTTCCCCGTGGCCCGAACCGCTCGCGGTCGGGCCGCCTCTTGGCATGATCGTGCGAAGCAGGGGTGCGTATAACGGCCGCCCGGGGCGCTCGCAAGCGGATATCGGGAAGAACCGATGAAGCCCGGCGCTGGCGGCGGTTGCCCGGCCGGACTATCCTCATCCCTCGTCCCTCCCCACGCATCCCACCGCGTCATGCTGTCACTCCTCGCCGGCCTCGTCGTGCGGCTCCTCTACCGGTTCCGCGTGCTGGGCCGGGACCGCGTGCCGCGGCGCGGCGCGTGCCTCGTCGTCGCCAACCGCGTCGGCCCGCTCGACCGGCTCATGCTCCGCGCCGCGTGCCCGCGCGGCCTGGTAGTCCTGCCCGACACCGGCATCGACATCACCGCCGCGGTCGCGGCGCTCGACCGCGGCGGGGCGGTGCTGATGTTCCCCGAGGGCGAGGCGACGCGCAGCGGCCACCTGCGGGCGTTCGGCCCCGAGGTCGAAGCGGTCCTGGCGGCGACGCGTGCGGACGTGGCCGTGGTGCCGGTGGCGACGGACGGCGTGTGGGGCGGGTGGTTCAGCTACTCGGCGGGTCGGCTGTTCTGGAAGCGCCCGCGCGGGTGGCGCGTGACCACCGGCGTGGCGTTCGGCGACCCGCTGCCGAAGACGACGCCGGCGTCGGAACTCCGCCTCGCGGTCGAGGAAGTGCGGGCCGACCTCGCCATCCGGCTCAGCGATTCTACGCCGCTCGTCCACAGGGCGTTCCTGCGGAACGCGGTCGCGCTGCGGAACCTGTTCCGCCCGTGCGTCATCGACTACGCGGCCGGCGAAAAGACACTCACCTGGGGGAAGACGTTCGTTGCGGCGATGTGTGTCACGACCTACCTCCGCGGCCGTGTCGGCGACGCGCCGAACGTCGGCGTGTGGCTCCCGACCAGCCTCGGCGGGGCGCTGGTGAACCTGGCGATCGCGTTCCTCGGCCGGGCGTCGGTGAACCTGAACTACACCGCCGGCGCCGGCCCGGTCACGTCCGCGGCGCGGCAGGCGGGGCTGAAGGTGGTGGTCACGTCGAAGCGGTTCCTGATGCGATTCCCCCTGGAGTTGCCCGACGACATCGAGCGCATCTACGCCGAAGACGTACTCGCCTCGATCACGAAGGGGCAGCAAATCCGCACGTTCTTGATGGCAGTCTTCCTGCCGGCATGGGTCATCGACCGGTTCGTTCTCGGCCTTCACAAGCGGAAGCCGGACGACGTGCTCACGGTGGTGTTCTCCAGCGGTAGCACCGGTGAGCCGAAGGGGATCGTGCTGACGCACCGCAACGTCGGGTCGAACGTGGACTCGGCGATCCGCACGATCCAGATACGCCCGAGCGACAAGCTCCTCGGCGTGCTACCGTTCTTTCACAGCTTCGGGTACACGGTCTGCCTGTGGGCGCCGCTCGTGGCCGGGGCGACGGCGATCTATTCGCCCGATCCGAAGGCGGCGAAGGAGGTCGGCATCATCGTCCGCAAGCACGGTGCGACGCTGATGCTCAGCACGGCCACGTTCCTCCGCTTCTACCTCCGCCGCTGCGATGCCGACGACTTCCGCTCGGTCCGCATCCTCATCTGCGGCGCCGAGAAGCTGCCGGTGAAGCTCCAGGACGAGTTCCAGGCACGGTTCGGCGTGTTGCCGCTCGAAGGGTACGGTTGCACTGAACTGTCGCCGGTCGTCTCGACGAACCTGCACGCGATCACGATCGACGGCGTGACGCACGAGTGCAACGCCCGCGGCACGGTGGGTCGGCCGATCGTCGGCGTGGCGATGCGCGCCTTCACCCAGGAGGATCGCCAACCGCTGCCGACGGGTGAGGAGGGCGTGCTGTGCGGCAAGGGGCCGAACGTGATGCTCGGCTACCTGCACCAGCCGGAGAAGACGAAGGCGGCGGTGCAGGACGGCTGGTACAGCACCGGCGACGTGGGGCTGGTGCGGGCGGACGGGTTCATCCTGATCACCGGCCGCGTGAGCCGGTTCGCCAAGATCGCCGGCGAAATGGTGCCGCTGGAACGGCTCGAAGAGGAACT
This sequence comes from bacterium, assembly GCA_017308215.1. GTDB lineage: Bacteria > Planctomycetota > Planctomycetia > Gemmatales > Gemmataceae > Urbifossiella. The sequence goes on from JAFKFQ010000454.1 coordinate 7,553, forward strand.
CCACGACCTGCACGGCGGCGGTGACCGGGTGCTGGCGGTGGCGGCGGTATCGGACGAGAAGCGCGGCGAGCGGCTGGTGGTGCTGATGCTGCGGGAGGTGGCCGACACGATGGGCGAGTTACTCGCCCGGCTGCCGGCGCGCGGCCTGCCGAACCTGTGGATCCCGGACGAACGTGACTGCTACGAGGTGAAGGAACTCCCGACACTCGGGAGCGGCAAGCTCGACCTGAAGCGTGTCGGGGAGGTGGCGAAGGAGTTGGCGGCCGGGAAGCCGGCTTCGTAGTGCTCCGTCGCTCGCTCAGTATCGGGTCTGGCGACCGGCCGGCGTGAGCCGGCTGGTCGTTTGTACGGCGGCCTGACACGGCGACCGGTCACCCGCGTCGTCCGCTCAAGCACCTGGACCAACGACCAGCCGGCTCACGCCAGCCGGTCGCCGGAGGCCGCCATCGATCAGTACGCCACCCCGGCCTGGACGAACAACCCCTCCAGCGACAGGTTCGCCGGCGTCGGCACGAACCGGCCGCGGCCCACGTCGTCGGTGAACCGCGGCTGGTCGATCAGCCCGAACCAGTGGGTGATCTCGTACCCGGCCCGCAGCGAGAACGTCCGGTACTGCCACCCGCCGCCGACCCCGACCGTCGTGAACGGCACCGTCTTCTGGATGTCGTAGGTGGTGTTAGCGAAGACCGCGCGGCCGTTCCCGTTCGCCTCGTTCACCGGGTTCTCCGCGTTCCCGGTCAGGACGCCGCCGTTGGCCTTGGCGTACAGGTGGAACCCGTTCCACCCGGCCCACACCGCCTCGCCGCCGACGACCGGGCCGAACCCCTGGAACTGCGACCCGAGCCGCACCTGCGCCTGCTGGGCGTCGATGCCGTCGTAGTAGGCGTTGAAGCTCTGCTGGATGTTGGCGAACCGCAGGCCGCCGAGCATCCGCAGGCCGACGTGCTCGCCGACCGCGAACCGCCGCGCGACCATCGCGTCGTACACGTTGTAGACGAGGTTCGCGTCGGCCGCGGCGAACGACACCGTGTCGATGAGGCCGGGGCGCGTCAGCGTCGGCAGCAGCGCCTGCCCGGGGCCGGCGAACCCGGAGTCGAAGGCGTTGCTGCGGAAGTACGTGTACCCGGCGAGCGCCTCCCAGTGGGAGTGGCCGAACCGGTAGCCGAGTTCGGCCCGCACGCCGGTGCGGAGTTCGTAGTTCAGGCTTTGCACCGGGCCGTTGGTGATGAGCCCGCCGGCGGTGCTCGGGATGGCGAAGTCGAACGCCCCGCGCCGCGGCCGCAGCAGCAGGAAATCGACCGCCGTGAAGAACCCGCCCTCCTCCGGCACCGACGGGAGGAGGTGCCCCGGGATCTCCGGGTGCCCGGTCCCGTGACCGCCACCACCGTGACCGCCGCCACCGTGCCCGTTCGCGCCGTGGGCCGGCTCGGAGTGTTCGAGTTCGGGGGGCGTCAGGTCTTTGACGCCGTGCGGCATCGGCTCGGCCTTCCCGGCAGGCGGCGCGAGCGTCGGGAGTTCCGTCGCCTTACCCGCGGGCGGCGCCAGCGCCGGGAGTTCCGCCACCTTGCCCGCGGACGGCGCCAGTGGCGGTAGCTCGGCCGGCGCCGGACTCTTCACCTGAACCTGTGTGACCCCCGCAGGCGGTGCGGCCGGCAGCTCCGCCGGGCCGCCGACCCGCGCCGTGCCCGGCGGGAACAGGGGCGGAGTCGGCCCCTGCTGCCCACGGGCGTCGCCGGCGGCGCCCCCGCCCCAGACGAGCCCCGCCGCGACGACCAGCACCCGACCGTTCCCCCACGGCATGGGTTGCCCCCCGTCCAGGACTGTTGCTTCGACACGAGAAACCCGCACATACCGCGAACGCGGATCGAATCAACCCCAGTTTCAGCGTAGGTGTCCCTTTCGCCTTCCAGTGGCGTAAACCCGCGGCGCGAGCCGCGGGGGTGTCGGGCGAATCCGCGGTTCGCGCCCTAAGCAACGGTGGCGTAAAGAAGCCGGATGCCTGGAAAACCAGGGCATACTTTCATTTCGTCAGCGTCTCAAAACCAATACGCCACCGCCGAAGCAACACTACGAAACCCTCACCTCGGCTTGTGCAGTTTCGGGGTGCTGGGGTCAGGCCCGATAGCAGCAGTTCGCGTACGCCTGCCAGCAGTTCTGCGATAGCCGCGTTGGCCTTGGCCTGCAGCGGTGGCCGCGGCTTTCCGGGGCTCCGGCACCCGGGCCCCCTTCACCCGGGGCGGCCGTTCCCGTCGTACGGCGGGGGCAGGGCGAACAGCTTGACCCCAGGGTAGCACTTGCTCACCAGCGTGAGTCGGCCCCGGTGCCGGGCAGAACCGGGCCACCTCGTGCGTCCCGAACCCGGAATCCCCGGCGAACACGAACGCCCGGTTCGGGAACCGGATCAACACGACCCGCAGGAGCCGGCACATCAACTGGGCCGGGATCCGGTGCAGGACGTTCTCGGCCTTGCTGACCTCGGAGGCCCGGTACCGGTCCACCAAGACCGCCAGGACGACCCACTGGTGCCCGTACCGCCAGGTGGTGAACGAATAGGACGACCGGACTGTGTCCCAGTGCCCGGCCCTTGCCGTAGACCGTCCGCCCGGGGTGCCCGTCCACGTGTCATCCCCACCAGATCGACCCGGCCGTCCGGGACGAGGTGTGTGAGGAGACGCCGGGTCCGGGTACATCCCAACGCCAGCCTGGACCACTCGGCCGCCGACAAAAACCCGGCGGTAGCTGGCATCGTGCCCGGGGGCCAAGTCGCCGACGGTGCGAAGGACGTTCGCCACGGTCCGCCGACCGGTCGTCAGGATGGCCGCTGCGATCAGAACGACGAACCGGGTGGGCGTCGGATGGGTGACGTGCGGGAGGAACGCGGCGAGGAGCGGCTGGACCTCGGCGGGCAGGAGTATGGCGGCCACCCGTGGGCAGCGAGGGCGGGGCGAACACGCCTCATGCTACCCCTGACCAGGTATGAAGAACTGCACAAGTCGAGCTAGCGGGTCAGGTCCGCGAGTTGGCGCGGCGTCGGCGTCACCCAGTTCGCGTGCGGCGGGACGGGGCGGCGCGCCGCGGCCGGCTCGTCCGGCGCCTGCGCCCGCGCCACGGGCTGCGGGGCGGGGAGCGGGTTCATCGCCACCGGCGGCTGCGGGGCCGGGTTGAGCGGCGTCTGCGGCGGGGTGTAGGTGAACGCCGGGCGGCCGCCGCGCTGCACCGTGAACGTCCCCGCCGGCGTCGAGACGATTACGCCCCCCGCGTTCGACGGGCGCCGCGGGTCTTGCAGGGTTTGATCCGCGAACCGCATCGCCCGCTCCGAGTTCGGCGACAGCGGCGCGAACGGGCCGGCGCCCAGCGCCCGGAGGTTCGTCGGGATCGGCGTGCCGGGCGGCAGCGGCGGGGGCGGCACCGCCTTCCCGACCGCGAGCGGCGGCGGCAGTGCCGCGGGGTTCGCCGCCGGGTTCCCGGCCGCCCGCGCCGCAGCAATCACGTCCAGCCGGCGCACCCACAGGCGGACGTGGCCGGCGTTCAGCGCGGGGTCTTGCGCCCGCAGCACGGCCAGCACGCCGGCGAAGTACGCGGCCGCGTTCGACGAGCCGGCCGTCTCGTCGCCGCCCGTGAAGCGGGCGACCCCTGCCGGGAGGATCACGTCCGGCTTCACCCGGCCGTCCGAGGTCGGCCCGACCGCGCTCGACGTCGACGTGTCGCCGACCGTCAGCACGCCGGAGTGGTCAGCGGGCGGGTAGATCTCGCCGCCGACGCTGGCGTCGAGCAGCTCGACCGGGAACGCCGTCTTGCCCGTGGCCGGGTCGGTGAACGGCGCGTCCTTCGCTGCCGACACCAGGACGCGGAGCCGGTCGCGGGGGCCGAACGCGCCGGCCTTCGCCTTCACGCGGATGCGGTATTCTTGTCCGGCGGCCACGCCGGGGAGATCGGTGAGCACCAGCTTCTCGCGCGGGTTGCGCGTCTCGCCCGCGCCCGCCGCCTTCGCCCCACTCACCTGTACCAGCTTGCTCTCGCCCACGACCTTCCCGGCGGCGTCCTCGACGACCAGGTCGAGGTCTTTGTCGGTGCCGGCGTCCTCGGCGTCCCTGTAGTCGTTCCAGGTGAGCGTGACCGTGACCGCGTTCTCGTCGAACCGGTTGGTGAACCGAAGGGCGGTCGGTTGCTTCGGGCCGCGGAACTTCACGTACCCATCGGCGCCGACATCGACCGGCCCGTTGTACACCTTCCCGCCACTGTTCCCGGCCGCGTTCACCCACAGGATGCCGGCGGCGACCGCCTCGTCGACCGCGGCGTTGATCGGCCCGCGGCCGTCGAAGTTGCCGGCCGCCTCGAAGGTGCCGCTGAACAGAATCACATCAACCTTCTGCTCGACGGCGTACCTGACGGCGCGCCGGAAGAGCGTCGGCCCGTTCGCGTTCAGGAGGAGGAATTTCGGCCCCTCGGGGCGGTTGCCGGCGGTCGCCCACACGAGCTGCGCCATGAGCCGGCCGTGGGTGTCGCCGGGGGTGAACGGTCGCTGGAACGCCGGGTCGCCGAGGTTGTTTCGTTGAACGAAATCGGCGGGGTAGTGCTCGACGACGGTCGTGTTCGCCGGCAGGTACGGCCGCTTGCCGTCGATCCCGGCGAACCCGGTGTCGAGTACGGCGACGGTGATGTTGGCGAGGTTGGCCGGCGCCGCGTAGTCGGGGAGGAGGCCGAGCGTCTTGCGCGTCTCGTCCGCGTTGGCGGGGCGCGACACGGCCGGCGGCTCGGCGATTGCGACTCCGACCGCGACCACGGCAATGAGAAGGGCGAGGGTGCGCGTCATGGGGTGCCGCGGGCGAAGGGTGGGAGGCGGCCGGGCGCTGGTGCGCCCGGCCCGTGCGACGGCCAGAAGCCGTCAGAAACAGTAGCTCGGGCCGAACCCGTAGCCGTAGCCGAACCCGCCGTAGTACGCCGGGTAGCCGACGCTAAAGCCGAACGGGACCGGGCGGTAGCCGTAGAACCCGCCGTAGTACGGCCGGTACCCGTAGCCGTAACCGAACCCGCCGTAGTACGGCCGGTAGCCGTAGAAGCCGGTCGAGAACCCGCCATAGTACGGTCGGTAGCCGTACCCGTGGTGGTGACCGTAGCCCCAACCGCCGTGGTAGTGGCCGGCCCCGGTCGGCGACTCCTGGTCGAGCTCGGTGCCGCCCGGGGCGGCGGCGGCGGCCGGTGTGGGGGCGGTCTTCGGTACCTCGCGGTCCAGCTCGCCGGCACGGACGGCGACCGCCGTCCCAGCGAGTGCAAGAACGCACGCTGCGAAGCGAATCATGGGGTTGACCTCCTGCGGGCCGACCCGGCGATCGACAAACCGCCAGCGTACGGCTCCTTGTTCGGGCGCCGAAACCAGCCCGACTTGCGCGGGTCACCCGGTTTTGCCACCCGCCTCTATGGTAGCATTGCAGATGCCCGCGAAATAGCTCACGCCGGAGCGGCCATGCGTCCCCGCCTCGCCGTCGGTGTCCTCGTTCTGCTCACCGCCCCCGCCGCGGCCGCGGACCCGGTGAGGCTCACGACCGACGGCAGCTTCCGCCAGAACCTCCAATGGTCGCCCGACGGCACGCGATTTCTCTTCACCCGCATCCACCAGGGGAAGATGGCGCTGTGGACGTGCGACGCCGACGGTACCGACCCGAAGCGCCTCCTCCCGCAGCACAAGGAGCCGCACTTCGACGGCCACTGGTCGCCGGACGGCAAGCGCGTCGTCTACGTCTACGACCGCCTCGAAGGGACCGACGGCAAGCTCCAGATCAACCACTGCGCGGCCGACGGCACTGACGACAAGGTTCTCGTGCCGCACAAGGCGTTCGAGGAGTCGCCGCGCTGGCGCCCGGACGGCGAGCGGATCTTGTGGGTCTCGACCCGCGACAAGAACCCGGAACTGTACACCGTGGCGCTTGACGGCAAGGACGTCACGCGCCTCACGACCGAGGTCGCCTACGACCTGCACCCGACATGGAGCCCGGACGGCAAGCGGATCGCCTTCGTGAGCGGCCGTAGCGGGCGGCAGAAGCTGTACGTGATGAACGCCGACGGCAGCGGCGCCCGCAGACTCACCGACGGCGATGGCCTCGACGCCTGGCCGGCGTGGAGCCCGGACGGGAAGCGGATCGCGTTCGCGTCGCACCGCGGCGGCAACAACGACATCTATCTGATCGACGCCGACGGCACCGGCCTCCAGAACCTGACGGCGCACCCGGCGCAGGACACGAGCCCGGCGTGGAGCCCAGACGGCCGCCGCCTCGCGTTCATCTCGACGCGCCACGGCGGGAGCGACATCTACGTGATGCCCGTGGAGCCCGGCCCGTGACCGACCGCGACGCGCTGTACGCCGCGGTGCTGGCGGCGCCAGACGACGACACCCCGCGCCTGGTGTACGCCGACTACCTCGACGACACCGGCAACCGCGCCGACGCCATCCGGGGGCGCTTCATCCGCAACCAGGTCGCGCTGGCGCGGGCCGAGCCGTGGTCGAAGGAGTACGACCGTCTCAGTCGCGCCACCGCGCCGGTCGAGTTCCACTACGCGAAAGAGTGGGCGACGGGCATGGAGGGGGTCGTCCTCGCGGCGGGCAATTCTTTCGTCCGTGGGTTCCTCGGCCAAGTCACGTGCTACTCGAAGAAGTTCGTGAGCGACGGGGCGAAGCTGTTCGCGGCGCACCCAATCCGGGCGGTCAAGTTCGCCGCGATGACCAGTACCCGCGGGGCGGCGCCCGCCGCAGACCTGGCCGCGTCGCCGCTCCTCGCTCGGGTTCACACCCTCTACTTGAACGGGGGCGCGGTGGACGACTGGTACGTCGGGGTGGTCGCGGCGTCTCCGAACGTGGCCGCGCTGCGGAGCCTGTCGCTGGAGGCTGCGGTGGTGGGCCGCGACGGGATCGGCCGCATCGGGTCGGACGGGTACTTCCCCGGGGTCCGCGAACTCACGCTCTGGAACACGGTGAACGAGAACAACACCGCGGCCCTCACGGGCTCGCGTTCCCTCGCGCGGCTGGAGGTGCTGAGCGTGGCCCGCGCGGGGCTCAAGATCGGCCCGCCGCTCCGCGGGCCGGGTGCGGTCGCGCTGGCGGAATCGCCGCACCTCCGCGGGCTGACCGAACTGGAGCTGTACGGCCAGGAGCTGCGGAAGCGCGGGGCGGAGGCGTTCGCCGCGGCGTACTCCTGGCCGGGCCTGCGGCGGCTGTCGCTGCGCGGCAACGAGATCCCCGGGTCGGCGATCCCGGCGTTCGCGGCCAACCCGCACCTGCGCTCACTACGCACGATCGATTTCCGCTTCAACGATATCAAGGCCGGTGACCTCGTTCCGCTGCGGCGCGCTCTGCCGGAGACACGTCTCCTGACCGACGACACCGAGCACCCGATCCGGCTGGTTCTCCTCCCCGAGGATCAGCCGTGACCGACCGCGACGCGCTGTACGCCGCGGTCCTAGCGGCACCGGACGACGACACCCCGCGGCTGGTGTACGCCGACTTCCTCGACGACACTGGGGTGCGGGCCGATGCGATCCGGGCACGCTTCATCAGCAATCAGATTGCACTGGCACGGGCCGAGCCGTGGTCGGAGGAGTACGACCGCCTCCACCGCGCCACCGCGCCGGTCGAAGACCACTACAGGAAGGAGTGGGCTGCGGATCTGGAAGGTGGATTCGGGCGGGGGAGCCATTTCTCCCGAGGGTTCGTCGCACAGGTCATGTGTGACCTTCCGCGGTTCTTGTCAGACGGCATGCGCGTGTTCGACCGCCACCCGGTTCGGGGCGTGAAGTTCACGACCGCCCGTGCCCACGGTGCCTATTCCACGCTGGCCGTGTCGCCGTTGTTGGCCCGCATTCACACGCTCCACGCGTCTGGTGAGCAGGTCGATGACATCGCCGCGGAAAGACTAGCGGCGTCGCCCCACATCGTCGGTTTGCGGTGCCTTCGCGTTACCCGCTCGGCACTCTCGATCGCCGGGCTCGGCCGGCTGGTATCCCTGACTCGCTCGGGGCTGCGCGAACTTGAACTCTACGAACACCGTGCGATCGGCGAGGCGGAGGTGGTGCGTCTGGTCGCAACGGGGGACAAACATTGCGTTCGGCCCACGGGTTGCTAACGCACTGGCGGGCGCGCGGGCGCTGGCTGGCCTCGAAGTTCTTTGGTTGAGTTATGGAGCGGACGCAGCCGGCACGCCCCTCCGTGGGCCGGGCGCGGTCGCGCTCGCCGAGTCGCCATACCTCCGCGGGCTGACCGAACTCGATCTGTATGGTCAGGAACTCCGCAAACGCGGCGCCCAAGCATTTGCCGCGGCGTATGCGTGGCCGCGGCTGAAACGTCTCGGGCTGTGCGGCAACGGTATCCCGGCGTCGGCGATCCCCGCGTTCGCGGCCAACCCATACATGCGGTCACTGTCGGTCCTCGATTTTCGCTCCAACGACATCCGCGCCGAAGACCTCGGTCCGCTCCGTGAGGCGTGTCCGAATACTCGCTTCCTGACCGACGACACCGACCACCCGGTCCGCCTCGTCCTGCTCCCGGAGGACGAGCCGTGACCGACGAGGAGGCGCTGCGGGCCGCCGTCCTCGCCCACCCGGACGACGACACCCCGCGGCTCGTCTACGCCGACTGGTGCGACGATGCCGGCCACGCCGACCGGGCGGCGTTCGTCCGCGCCCAGATCGACGCCGCCCGCGCCGAGCCGTGGGGCGCCGCCGACCGCGAGGCCACGCGGCGGGCGAACGCCTTGCTAGCCGTGTACGCCGAAGAGTGGACGGCCCACGTCAGCGAGGCCGTCGAGTGGCACGGGTTCGAGCGCGGGTTCATCGAGCAGGTCGGGCTGTACGCCCACCGCTTCGCCCGCGGGCTCGACGAAGCGTGTCGGGTCGAACCGGTGCGGCGGGCGCAGGTCATCCGCGGACTCGCGCAGGTCAACGACGCGCCGCTCGAAGAGTATCTGACCAGCCCACACCTATCGCAGCTCCACGCCCTCGACCTGCACGAGGCCAGTCTCACCGCATCGGTCGAGTTCGAGTTCGTGACCGAGAACGAGGAACTGGCGGGCCTCGCCGACCTGTCCTTTGCCGGGCTGCGAGTCCCGCCCGACTGGCTGACGCGCTTCCTGGCGGGGCCACACCTCCCGGCCCTCGCCGCGCTCGACCTGTCGAACATCCCGAACCTCGGCCCCGCGCTGGCCCGTGGGCTGACGGGCGGCGGGCACCGGCGGTTCACGAAACTGAATCTCACCGGCGTCCGCCTCCTGTCGAACGACTTGAAGTGTGTCCTTTCCAGTCACGCCCTGGGCGGCGTCGAGGAACTCCGGCTCGGGTGGCCGTTCCCCGGCCCGGGGCCGGTCACCATGCTCGAACTCGGGTGGGTGATGCCGTGGGCTCGGCTCCGCCTCCTCGACCTCGCCGGCCAGCAGCTCGGGCCGGACGGTGTGAAGGAGATCACCCGGGAGCGCGAGGCCGCCGGGCTCCGCTGGCTCGGCCTGGCTCGGAACCACCTCGGCTCGGCCGGGGCGGAGTGGCTGCTGGAGTCGCCGCACCTCAACCTGTACCACCTCGACGTGTCCGACAACGGCATCCCGCCGCAACTCCTCGCCGCGCTGCGGGCGCGGTTCCCCGAGGCGCTGGTGGTCGGGTGAGCGGCACCCGAGTTGCTCATCTCCTGCTCGGGCACTCGGGAGGGTCGCGTCGTGGCCGTCGTCTTCGACTGCTTCGGGCTCACCGACCGCGGCCGGGTCCGCTCGCGGAACGAGGACCAGTTCCTCATCGCCGATCTCGACAAGACCCTCCGCGTCCGCTCCACGTCGATCCCCGAGAAGGTCTACGGCACGCTCGGCGGCAGGGAGCACGGCAAGCTGTTCCTCGTCGCCGACGGGCTCGGCGGGCAGGCCGGCGGGGACATCGCGAGTAGCGTCGTGGTCGGGACGGTCGCCCGCTACGTCCTCCACACCATGCCGTGGTTCTTCTGTCTCTCCGAGGCCGGCGGGGATGATCTCGAACAGCAACTCCGCGCCGCTCTCCACGCTTGCCGCAAGGAGGTCCGGGTGGTGGCGGAGGCGAGCGGGCTCACCGAAATGGGGACGACGCTCACCCTCGGCTACCTGTTGTGGCCGCGGCTGTACGTCGTCCACGTCGGCGACAGCCGGGCGTACCTGTACCGCGGCGGCGAGGCCCGGCAACTGACCACCGACCACACGGTCGCGCAGCAGATGGTGGAGAAGGGGCTGTTGACGCCCGACGAGGCGGCCGAGTCGCCCTGGGGCCACGCCCTGCTGCGGTGCGTCGGGGCCGACTCGCCGGAGCCGGTGGCGGACGTGCTGAAGGTCCGCCTCCGGCCCGGCGACGTGATCCTGTTCTGCACCGACGGGCTGAGCAAGTACCTCGACCCCGCCGCGATCGCCGCCGCCCTGTCGAAGGTCGAGTCGGCGGAGGTGACAGCCCGGGCGCTGGTCGCCGCCGCGATCGACGCCGGCGGCCGTGACAACGTCACGGCGGTAGTGGTGCGGACCGGGCCGGTAGTGTCGTCGAGCGCGCCGACGCCGGCGGAAGGGACGGCGTTCCTGCCGCCGGTGTGAGGTGTCTGGTGGCTCGGCCCCGGCGAACGGCTGGCTCACGCCGGCCGTTCGCCGGGGCCGACACCGATCGGTAGACGCTACCCCGCCTTCACCCGGCCCGCCGGCATTGGCGCCGGCTCGCCGTCCACGAAGCGCTTGCACTCGGGCAGCGCGTCCAGGAACATCCGACCGTAGGGCTTCGTCAACACGCGCGGGTCGAACAGCACCACCATGCCGCGGTCGGTCGCGGTGCGGATCAGGCGGCCGAAGCCCTGCTTCAGCTTGATCGCCGCCTGCGGCACCTGGTACTCCATAAACGGGTTGCCGCCGTCGGCCGCGATCTTCTCCAGCCGGGCCTCGGTCAGCGGGCGGTCGGGGACGGCGAACGGCAGCTTCGTAATGATCACGTTCGACAGCGCCTCGCCGCGCACGTCCACGCCCTGCCAGAAGCTATCGACCCCGAACAGCACCGCCCGCGGCGCCGTGCGGAACTGCTCCAACAGTCGCGGTGCCGGCAGGCCCGAGCCCTGCACGAGCAGCGTGTAGCCGTTGCGCGCGAACCACGGGCCGAGGCGCTCAGCGGCGCGGTTCAGGAACGAGTAGCTTGTGAACAGTACGAACGCCCGGCCGTGCGTCTTCGCCACGTAGTCCGGGATTTTCGACAGCACCTCGTCCTCGTACTTCGCCGCCATCGCCGAGGGGTCGGGCATCGAGCGGAACAGGTGCAGCTCGACCTGCTCGCGGAAGTTGAACGGGCTGCCGAGCTGCTTCGACTCGGCGTCGTCGAGCCCGAGGCGGCGCTGGAAGTGCGAGAACCCGTCGCTCCCGCCGGCCGACAGCGTGGCGCTCGCCATGACGACCGTCGGCACGCGGTCGTAGAGCTGCTTCTTCAGGGCCGGGCCGACCTCGATCGGGGCGCTGGCGAGCGAGACGCGCGGCACGCGCCCGGCCCGCACCTCGACCCAGTACACCTGTCCCGGGAGCTCCTGACCCAGCCACTCGCGCACGCTCGACGCCATCCCGAGGAGGCGGTCGGCGCGGCTGGTCAGCTCGATCTTCTCCTCGTCCGACTTCAGCTTCTCGGCCGCGACCGTCAGCCCGGTCGCCAGTTTGTCGAGCTCCTCGGAGAGGTGGTCGGGCACCACATTCTTCTCGCGGACGCGGCCGGTCCCCTTCGGTTGAACCTGGTGCCACTGGTGGACGGCGAGGAAGAATTTGTCCGCCGCCTGCCGCGTCACTTCGACCTGCGCGATCGCCTCCGGCGTGCCGAGCGTGGTGAGGATTCCCTTGTGGCTGCGCGGCGCGAGGAGCTGGTTCAGGACGTACTCGACGCCGCCCTGCGACACCGACAGCCCGAGGTGGTCGGCGGCCACGTCTTCGAGCGTGTGCGCCTCGTCGAAGATTACGACCTGGTAGTCCGGCAGCAGCCCGCCGCCGGACCGCCGCAGCGCCAGGTCGGCGAAGAACAGGGCGTGGTTCACGACCAGCACGTTCGCGCTGAACACTTGCTTGCGGGCCGCGTAGTAGAAGCAATTCCCGTGGCTCGGGCACTTGCGGCCCAGGCAGTTCCCGCCGTCGCTCTGCACCAGGTCCCACACGCTCTCGAACGGCTGGAGCGGCAGGTCGCTCTTGCTCCCGTCCCGCGTCTGCCGGGACCAGCGGCCGATCTGCACGAGCTGGTCGATCGCGCCCGGCGTGTCGAGCAGCGTGTTCGCCTTCACCTGCGCCGTGTGGAGGCGGCGGAGGCTGAGGTAGTTGCCGCGGCCCTTCACCAGCACCGGGCGGAAGTCGAACGGCAGCGCCTTCTGGAGGAACGGCAAGTCCTTGCGGATGAGCTGTTCCTGGAGGCTGATGGTGTGCGTCGAGACGACGACCTTCAAATCCTTCTTCGCCGCCGCCACGATGGCCGGGACGAGGTACGCGAAGCTCTTGCCGACGCCGGTGCCGGCCTCGACGAGCAGTTTCTGCTCGTCTTTGATGGCAGCGGCGACCGCCTCGGCCATGTCGAGCTGTTGCGGGCGCGACTCGAAGCCGGGGTAGTGCTCGGCTACCAGCCCGCCGGGACCGATGATGGACGCGATAGACATAGGGTGATTGTGCCAGCGCGGGCCGTGGCGCGAAAAGCCCGGTTGCGGGTGAACCACAGAGTCACAGAGGGCGCCGAGAGAAGACCATTTTTGGCAGGATGAACAGGACTTGATTTCATCCTGTTTGATCCCGTTCATCCTGTCAAAAATGGTCTTCCCTCAGCCGCGGGACCACGCCAGCGTCCGCCGCAATCCTTCCTCGAAGCTCACCTTCGGGGCGAAGCCGAGGTCGGCGGTGATGCGGTCGATCTTCGCGCGCGAGTGCCGGATGTCGCCGGCGCGGGCCGGGCCGTGCGCCGGCACGACGCTCGTCCCGAGGAGCTTGTTCAAGCCGTCGAGGAGTTGGAGCAGGGTCACGCTGCCACCAGTGCCGACGTTGTAGACCCGCCCCGAGACGCCGGGCGTGTCGGCGGCGAGGATCAGCGCCCGGGCCACGTCCTCGACCGCCACGAAGTCGCGCGACTGAAGGCCGTCGCCGTGGACGGTGGGCGTGCGACCGGCGGCGAGCATGGACGTGAAGATGGCGATGACACCGGAGTACGGGCTGTCCGGCCGTTGCCGCGGCCCGAACACGTTGAAGAACCGCAGCCGCACCGTTTCAAAGCCGTAACTCGCCGCGAACGACTGGCAGTAGAACTCGCCCGCCAACTTCGCCGCCGCATACGGCGAGAGTGCGCACAGCGGCGTGTCCTCGCCCTGGCCGGCGGGGTCGTCGGCGCCGCCGTAGGCGCTGGCGCTGGCGGCGTAGACGAGGCGCCGCACGCCGGCCTTCCGCGCCGCATCAAGGACGTGCAGCGTGCCGGTGGCGTTGATGGCGTGGTTCAGCAGCGGGTCTTCGACACTCTTCGCCACCGACGCCAGCGCCGCGAGGTGGAACACGACCTCACAGCCTTCGACGGCCTTCGCCACCGCCGCCGGGTCGGTCAGCGTCCCCTCGATGAACTCGACGTCCGGCGCGAGGTTGGAGCGGAGGCCGGTGCTGAGGTCGTCGAAGACGCGGACGCGGCGGCCGGCGGCGGTCAGCGCCTCGACGAGGTGCGAGCCGATGAACCCCGCGCCGCCGGTAACCAAGTGTACGCCGGCCATACCGCCCTCCAACGAAACGAGCCCCGGGGCACCCCCGGGGCTCTGCTGTTGTATCGGCCCCGCTGTTACTTCCCGAACTTGTTCTCCGGCATCGGCGGGACCGGGAGCTGCGGGATGGTACCGGGTGTCGGGGCGGGCGTACCAGCGCCTTTCGGCACCGGGTTCATGGGCTGCGCCGGCGCGTCGGACTTCGCCGGGTTCATGGGTTGCGCCGGTGCGTCGGACTTCGGCTGCAGCGTGGGGGCCGGGAGGACACCCGGGACGGTGGGCAGGCGCCGCGGGGCGTCGTTCACCCCGACGCCCTGGTACGGGAGCGGGCACACGTCTTCCCAGCGGTGCCACTGCGTCTGGAAGTAGCCGAAGCACGCGCCCGGGCGGAGCTGGCCGGCGATCGGCTTCGGCGGGTTGCAGCCGGCGCGGTGGCCGAACTTCCCGCCGCAGGTCCGGCACCCGGCCCTGCCGCACGGGGCGCCGGCGGCGCCGTCGGTACAGGTGGGGCACCCCTCGACGACCGGAGCGGCCGGGGCGACCACGACCGGTTGGTCCGCCGCGACCGCGATCCCGACGTACCCGACCGCCATCACGAGGACCGCGGCGCGCGCCGCCAGCCGCCCGAGGAAACGTCCGCTGGTCATCGCTCACACTCCTTTGGGGACAGATCTTCCGTGATCCGCGTGGTCCGTCAGCGCCGCGGTTGGCCGACCGGGATGCCGCTCCCGGAGGTCCGCGGGGCGGCCATCCCGCCGCCCCCGCCGCCGAAGGCGTTCACCGTGGCGGCGCCGGTCATCGCCGCGCCCATCATGCCGGTCGCGCCGAGCCCCTGGGTGGGCGGCGCGAACCCGCCACCGAACCCGCCACCGGCCCCGCCGAACGCCACGCCCTGGCCGCGGTAGGTCGGGTACCAGTGGCCGAGGTTGTTGAACGTCGCCCCGCGGCCGGTCGGGGCGAGCACCGGGTTCACCCCGTAGGCCAGGAACTGCTGCAGGTTGGCGACCGCCTGGTTCGTCTGGTTCAGTTGCTGGAGCACCAGCGCCTGCTGCGCGCCGCCGGCGCCGAACCCGTAGGGGTTGAACCCGAACCCCGAGCCACCGTAGCCGTACCCGAAGTACCCGCTGCCGGGGGTGAACAGGCTGGAGTACGAGTTGAACGTCGGCCGGCGCGGCGGGGCGATCGGCTGGGCGGCGCCCTCGCCGGCGAGGGCGAGGAGCCCCACGAGGGCGGCGGTGCGGCGGAACATTGGTGTCAGCTCCGGGTGGTGGGGGTGGCCTATCCCCCGTGCTAGCCGACCGCGTGCGGGCACGGGTCGCCCGGAAACGAGAATCGGCGGCGGCGGGTCTGCTCCCGCAGACCCGCCGCCGCCGATTCCGCTTCACCCGGGGGCGGTGGCCGCACCCCGGGCAGGTCCGACACAACCGTTACGGCAGGATCGGGATGAACGGTTGGACCCCGTTGTTGTTGCCGTTGTTCTGGCCGATGTTGCGGAACACGTTGTACGTCGTCGCCCCGTAGATGCCGAAGCTCATCGTCCGCTGGATCGGGGCGTAGACCCGGGCCAGGTACGTGTCGAGCTTGGTCAGCGGCTGGCTGAGGATGTACACGCGGTCGCCGGGGAGTAGCTGGTAGTTCGTCTTCACCTGCCCGCGCTGGGTGATCCCGCACCAGTCCACCGGCAGGATCTGGTCGGCGGCACAGTCGGTCGGGGCCGGCCGGGCGACCCAGATCTTCTTACTCGACACCGCCGACAGCCCGCCGATGTTCGACACCGCGTCGAGCACCGTCTCATTCCCGGTGTGCGGCAGCCGCACGACCTGCTCGCCGGCCCCGGCGAAGTCGGTGATGACGTAGTAAAACTTGCTATTGAACGCGTACACGTCGATGTTCACCTCCGGCCGGTACAGGTAGCGCGACAGGTGCGTCTCCACCGCCTGCTTGGCCTGGGCGATTGTCATACCCGCGACATAGACGCTGCCGTAGCTGCCGAGGCCGACGGTGCCGTCGGGCCGCACGATGTGCTGGCCGGACACCTGCTGGGCGCCGCGCGACTGCGCGAGCGACACCGTCACCGTCGCCGCCGGGGCGAAGCCGCGCACCTTCGCCTGGACGGCGCGCTGGATCTCTTCCGTGGTCAGGTCCACGACGCGGACCGTACCCCCGTAGGACGGACCGAGGTTGATCGTCCCGTCCGGGTCGACCGGGTAGAGGCCGTTGATCGGGTCGGTATCGAACACGTTGCGGGCGCTGACGTAGAGCACGTCGAGCGGTTCCACGTGGTACGGCGGGAGCGGGATCAGCCGGGTCGCCTCGATGATGAGGATGTCCGGCGTCTCGATGACGTAAGGCGGCAGGCTGACCTTGTTGAGTTCCCGCGGCACCGGCAGTTCGGGGATGCAGCACGGGTCGAACTTCGGCGGCTTGCAGCACTTATTGCCAATCGGCAGGCTGTGGCAGCCGCCCCCGCCGGCGGCCAGCACGGCGAGGACCGCCGCGGCCACCAGCCTCCTCGTGATGCCTTGGCGGATCATCGGTTCTCTCCTCCGTGTCAGTGCGCATAGAGCCCGCAGGTGGCGCCGCCCATCCGGCGCGCCCGGCCCACCCGTGCTAGTCATTTTCATCGGCCTACCCGAATTCCCGCTGCAACCAAATCCCCCCGACATGCCCGGACCGCCCGTCTGTCCGAATTCCACCCGACACCGTTGACCGGGGCAGAAATCGGGTGGTGTCGTTTGAGCCATCTGTGCGGTTGTCACGGATTCCAGGAGGCGGATGCACCCCTTCCCAGAATCCGTAATTAAGTCGAAAGTTATTTCGTCTGAATGAATTGCCTGCGGTGTAACCAGTGCGACAGAAATGAATTGCACGGTGCCGCGGACTCTCTGGAGCAGACCGAGAGAAGCCGTCGCTGTCTGTCCGTCCGCTCCTCTGATCCGCAAGAGACGGGCTGAAGGTCATCAAGCGGCGACCAGCGGGCTCCTTGACAGGTGGGCTTTCGTATCCTGTGGTTGATTCAGTACAGTGCGCAGATTGGTGGGAACGTAACGACTGGAACACGGACGTTAAGCGGGATTTGCACTGGTGTAAGGTGTGGCGGATTTCGCTCTGCGCGAAATTCCGCCATTGGGGCCGCGATCCGCGACTTATCGGACGTAACGCCAGTCAGGGTGCCATGTTCCGCCGTCGGAACGACACGTGCCCTGACTAGCACACCGGCCTTCCCGTTCCGGTATTTCGAGTGCTATGCTGCGAGGGGACTACTGCGCCCCCTCAGCCTAGTGCGAGACCTCCCCGGACTTCCGGGGCCGGAACCGTGGGCCGGACCGCCCTCCACCCCACCACCGCCGACCCCGCCGGGAGACCGCCTCATGGCCCGCCCAAACTCCGGTGACAACCCTTTGACGGGGCCGCTCGCTCCCTATCAAACTCAGCCCGGCGGTATGCTGGCGCCGCCGGCCGGACCCTACGGCCCGCCGGTGACCGTCCCCGGTGGCACCACGGCGAAAGCGCCCCCGACCCCGCTCGGCCTGCTCAACGCCCTCCGCCGGCGCTGGGTGCTCGCCACCTTCCTCGGCCTGCTCGTCGGGTCGGCGCTGGGCATGGGCGTGTGGTTCGCGCTGCCCAGCGGCAAGCACACGGCCCGATCGATCGTCCAACTCCGGCCGAGCTCGGTCGAGGCGGGGAACCGGCAGGTCGAGGACTTCGAGTCGTTCCGCCGGTCGCAGATGTTCCTTGTCCGCTCCCGCGACCTCATCAACCGCACCCTCGCCGACCCGAAGATCGCCAGCCTCCCGACGGTCCGGGAGGCGGAAGACCCCGTCCGGCTGCTGGAGGACGGCATCCGCGTGGACGGCTCGGTCGCCCCGGACCTGATGGTCGTCAGCTTCAGCGGCGACAACAAGGAGGACTTGTTGAAGCTGGTGAACGGGGTGGTCGCCCGGTACGTGGACGACGCGATCCTCGCCGTTCGGAACGGGCACCTCGACCGCGAGGAGCGCCTCCGCAAGCTGTCCGACGAGCTCAAGGCGCAGGTCAACTCGCAGGAGATCGCCATCCGCCGGATGGCCGAGGCCAACGGGACGATCGGCGCCGAGGACACGAACGGCAAGGAGAACGCCCTCACCCTGATGACCACGCAGCTCACCGCGGACGTGACCTCGCTGAAGCTGGCGAACGGCGAGAAGGACGTGAAGATCGGGCTGCTGAAGGAGAAGCTCAAGCTCGCCGAGACGGACCCGGCGAAGGTGGCCGCCGACCCACTCGTCCTCCGCGAGCAGGTGGACCAGCACCCCCGGGTCGCGCAGCTCCTGGCCAAGAAGGCGGCCACCGAGGTCCAGCTGTCGAGCGCCAAGGCCCGAGCGGGCGGCGTCACCAACGCCCCGGTCGTCGTGGCGCTGGAGGCCGAGTTGGCCCAGACCGTGAAGGACCTGGCGGTCGCCCGCGCCGAGACGACGCCCGGGGTGAAGGATCTCATCACCGAGTTCGCCCAGCAGGTGGTGCGCAGCCAACTGATCGACATGGAAGACCGCCTCACCGCCGACGCGGCGATCCTCCGGCACAAGGAGGAGATGCTGGCCGCGCTCCAGAAGAACGTCGGCACGAAGGCGCGGGCGGCGTTCGACATCGCCAGCCTGATGAAGGGGCTGGACCCGATGCGGAACCGGCTCCACCAGCTCGAGGACCAGCGCATCCAGATCGCCATCGAGAAGGGGATGGAGGCGCGTGTCAGCGTCCGCGAGCCGGCCGTCCTCATCATGAACCAGAACTTCCGCCAGAAGATGATGATGGGCGGCGCCGCCGGCGTGGCCGGGTTCCTCGGGGTGCTCGGCCTGATCGCCATGATCGAGTGGCGGAACCGCCGCGTGGACGGCGTGGACCAGGTGGTGACGGACCTCGGGATGCGCGTCATCGGCACGGTGCCGGCGTTCCCGAACCGGGCCAGCCTGAAGGCGGCCGAGCTCGCCGGGAACGCCAACTGGCGGTTCATCCTCAACGAGTCGATCAACTCGACGCGCACGATGCTCCTGCACACCGCCCGCAGCCAGTCGATGCAGGTGGTAATGGTGACCAGCGCGACGCAGGGCGAGGGGAAGACCTCGCTCGCCAGCCAGCTCGGCAGCAGCATGGCGACGGCCGGGATGCGGACGCTCATCGTGGACTGCGACCTGCGGAACCCGTCGATCCACAAGCTGTTCGATCTGACGCTGACGCCGGGCGTGAGCGAGGTGCTGTGTCAGGATGCCGACCCGAGCGACGCTGTACAGCCGACGGCAGTGCCAAACCTGTGGGTGATCCCGGCCGGGCAGTGCTCGACGCGCGTGATCGCCGCGCTGGCCCAGGGGCACCCGCTGGAGACGCTGTTCAACCGCCTCCGGGGGCAGTTCGACTTCGTGGTCGTGGACAGCTGTCCGGTACTGCCCGTCGCCGACGCGCTGCTCATCGGCCAGCACGTGGACGGCGTGGTGTTCTCGATCATGCAGGACGTGAGCCAGCTCCCGAAGGTGATGGTCGCCTCCGAGAAGCTCCACCAGCTGAGCATCAACCTGCTCGGCGCGGTGGTGAACGGCGTCCACATGGGGAGCGCGTACTACGCCTACGGGTACAACTACGTGAAGCAGTTGCCGGCGTAACCCTGACCCCCGAACCGACGGCCGCCCATGCCGCCCGCCCATCACCCACCGTCGCCCGCGCCACCCGCACCCGTTCCCCGGGGCGCGACGGCCGGGCGCGCCGCGCTCGTACTGCTCGGCCTCGGCGCGCTGGTCGCGGCCGCCGTTGTCGAGGGCGTGCGCTCGAACCGCTGGGGCGTCCCGGACGACCTGAAGGCCGCCGCCGCCCGGCTCGACCGCGTCCCTGCCGCCTTCGGCGACTGGACGGGCACCGAGGTTCCGATCGAGCAGAAAGTCCTCGACCGGGCCGAGGCCGTCGGCGCGGTCTCACGGATTTACAAGAACAAGCAGTCGGGCGCGGTGGTGAGCGTGCTGCTCCTGTGCGGCCCCGCCGGGCCGATCGGGTCGCACACGCCGGACATCTGCTACGCCGGCCTCGGCTACCAGATGGTCGGCGGCGAGGCGCGGCGGACCGTGGCCCCACCGGCCGGCCCCGCGTCGTACTGGTCGGCGCGGTTCGCCAAGGACGCGGCCGACCCGGGGCAGGAGGTGTGCTGGGCGTGGGGGGCGGACGGCACATGGTCGGCGTCCGACTCGCCGCGCCGCGAGTTCGTGCTTCACACCGTCCTCTACAAGCTCTACGCGAGCCGCGGCCTCGCCCACACGGCCGCCGCGCGGCCCGGCGCGACCGAGCCCGACCCGATCCACGACTTCCTGGCGGAGTTCCTCCCGGTCCTGCGCACGGCGCTAGACCCCGGCCCCGGCTGACGCCGTCTGCCGCCACGCCCCAGACCCACAGCGATACGGATCACGCGACGCCCATGCCCACGACCTCGCCCCCGCCGCCCGCCGCCCGCGACCCCTGGCCGGAGATCGACCGGCTCGGCGCCGACATCGGCGTGGACGTGGCGCCGTGCCCGACGTGGTACAACGCCGGGAAGGTGGTGTTCGACTACGCGGTGGCGCTCGCCGCCCTGCCGGCGGTGCTGCTCGTGATGGCGGTCGCGGCGGTGGCGGTGAAGCTGACCTCGCCCGGCCCGGTGTTCTACTCGCAAGTCCGCCTCGGGCTCGGCGGCCGGCGGTACCGGATCATCAAGATCCGGACGATGCACCACAACATCGAGCTGAAGTCCGGGATCAAGTGGGCGAAGACGGACGACGACCGCGTGACGCGCGTCGGCCGCATCCTCCGCCGCACGCACGTGGACGAACTGCCGCAGTTGTTCAACGTCCTGCTCGGCGACATGAGCCTGGTCGGCCCGCGCCCCGAGCGCCCGGAGGTGATCGCCGCGAAGGGGCTGGAGCGGCTCGTCCCCGGCTACCCGGCGCGGCTGCTGGTGAAGCCGGGCGTGACGGGCTTGTCGCAGGTTCAGTTGCCGCCCGACGAGGACATCACGAGCGTGCGCCACAAGGTCGTCTACGACCTGTACTACGTCCGCCAGCAGGGGTTGCTCCTCGACGCCCGGCTGTGCGTGGCGACGGTCCTGAAGGCGCTCGGCGCGAGCCCCCGGCTGATCCGCCGGGTGTGCCTGCTGCCGGGCCGCGACGCGGTGGCCGCCGAGTTCCGTAGCACCCTCTCCCCGGCCCCTGTCGGCCAGCCACTGTTCCAGCCGGCATGACGACCCTGCCGCGGGTGCTGTACCTGACCCACCGCGTCCCGTACCCGCCCGACAAGGGCGACCGGATTCGGAATTACCACCTGCTCCGCGGCCTCGCCCGCCGGGCGCGGGTGTGGCTCGGCTGCCTCGCGGACGAGCCGGTGAGCGCGGAGGCGCGGGCGGAGCTCGACCGGCTGTGCGAGTGGGTCGCGATCCGACCGGTGGGCGGGAAGAGCCGCTGGCTGCGGGCCGCGTTGAGCGTGGCGACAGGCGGGAGTGTCTCGGAGGGGGTCTTCGCGAATCCCGTCCTGGCCAAGTACGTTTTCCAGTGGTCTGTGGAGGTCGATTTCGCCGCGGTGGTGGTATCGGCTTCGAGTATGGCGCCGTACCTGAGAGACTTCGATCTCGGCGGCGTACCGCGGTTCGTCGATCTGGTCGACGTCGACAGCCAGAAGTGGCACGACTTCGCCGACGCCACCCGCGGGCCAAAGCGGTGGCTGTACCGCCTCGAAGCGACGCGGGTGCGGAAGCTCGAACGCCGCCTGCCGGAGTGGACGGAGGCGGTGGCGGTAGTGAGTCGGGCGGAGGCGGACGTGTTCGACTCGTTCACCCGCCCCGGCGCCGCGACCGTTGCCGCGAACGGCGTCGATCTCGACTACTTCGCGCCGCGGAGTGTGCCGATCGAGCCGGCGCTGGTGTTCGTCGGGGCGATGGACTACCTCCCGAACGTGGACGGCGCCGTGTGGTTCGCGCGCGAGGTGTGGCCGGCGATTCGAGCGAAGCACCCGGCGGCGGAGTTCCGCGTGGTCGGCCGCAAGCCGACGCCCGAGGTGCAGCGGCTCGCGGAGTTGCCCGGCGTGAAGGTGCTCGGCACGGTGCCGGACGTGCGGCCGTTCGTGGCGTCGGCCGCGGCGGCGGTGGTGCCACTGCGGCTGGCCCGCGGCATCCAGAACAAGGTGCTCGAGGCGCTGGCGATGGCCCGCCCGGTCGTCGCGGCGCCACCGGCACTGGCCGCGCTCGGCACGGTGCCCGGCGAGCACCTGCTCCGCGCCGCGACGTCGGCCGAGTGGGTGGAAGCGTGTTGCGGCTTACTCGCCGACCCGGCCCGGGGGACTGAACTTGGTGCCGCCGGCCGCCGCTACGTCGAAGCGCACCACCACTGGGAAACGTGTCTCGACCCGTTCCTCCGCAGGATCATCCCCGCCGATGCCGCACGCCACTAACCCGGTCGTCTTCGACACCCGGGTCGTGACGGGTGCGGGGGGCGGGCCGGAGAAGACGATCCTGAACTCGCCGCGGTTCCTGGAGCCGCTCGGCTACCGGATGGTGTGCGGCTATCTCCACCCGCCCGGCGACCCGGGGTACGAGGTGATCCGCACGAAGGCGGAGCAGGCGCGGGCGCCGCTGGTGTCGATCCCCGACCGCGGGTTCTGGGACTGGCGCGTGGTGCGCGAACTGCTGCGGGCATGCCGCGAGCACAAGGTCACGATCTGGCACGGCCACGACTACAAGACGAACGCGCTCGGGCTGCTGCTGACGCGCTTTCACCAGATGCGGCTGGTGACGACGGCCCACGGCTGGGTGCAGCAGACGAGCCGCACGCCGCTGTACTACCGGATTGACCGTTGGTGCCTGCCACGCTACGAGCGAGTGGTGTGCGTCTCGACTGATCTGTACGACGCCTGCGCTGCCGCGGGGGTGCCGGAGTCGCGGCTGGTGCTGCTCGACAACGGCATCGACGCCGCCGAGTACACGCGCCGCCGCACGGTCGCGGAGGCGAAAGCCGCGCTCGGCGTCCCGCCGGAGTCGCAGCTGATCGGCGCCGTCGGCCGGCTCTCGGGCGAGAAGGCGTTCGACGTGCTGATTCGTTCGGTCCATGCGCTGGTCAAGAGCGGGCGTGACGTGCGGCTCGTGATCGTCGGCGAGGGGGCGGAACGAGCGGCGTTGGAGCGCCAGATTGTGGATCTGGATCTCGGGGATCGCGTGACGCTTGCCGGCTGGCAGGCGGATGTGTGCGGGTACTTCGAGGCGATGGACGTGTTCGCGCTGAGCAGCCTCCGCGAGGGGCTGCCGAACGTGCTCCTGGAAGCAATGGCGCTCGAAGTGCCGGTCGTCGCCACGCACGTGAACGGCGTGCCGCGGCTGGTGCAGGACGACGAGAACGGGCTTCTCGTGGACGCCGGCGACCCCGCCCCGCTCGCCGCAGCGCTCGACCGCATCCTCTGCGACGCCGCGCTCCAGGCGCGGTTCCGTGCCGCGGGGCGCGAGACGGTCGAGGGGCGGTTCAGCTTCGCGGAGCGCATCCGCAAGCTGGCGGCGGTGTACGGGGAACTCCTTGGCCGGTCGCCTCGTCTGAGTGCTACAGTAGCGTGTGATCCGGTCGCCACCGGAGTGTCGTCGGTATGATTCGCCTGAAGCCGTTACCCGGGAACGAGTTGGCCGTCGTCGTGCACCCGCGCGCGGCGCTGCCCGCACGGCTGCCGGCACTGGCGGACTTCGTGCGCCGGTCGGCGCCGGTCGTGCCACTCGGAAAGCACCCGGCATGGCTCGGCGTGCTGAACGCTGCGCTCGGGCATGAAGTCTTCGCGCTCGAGGCGGTCAGCGGCGGGCGGACGTACGGCTTCCTCCCGCTCGCGCTCGTCAGCGGCCCGCTGTTCGGGCGGTTCCTCGTCAGCCTGCCGTACCTCAACTCGAACGGCATCGTCGCCGCGTCCGCGGACGTGCAGTCGCTCCTTGTTACGCGGGCGGTCACGCTCGCGGACGAACTCAACGTCCGCTACCTGGAGTTGCGCCAGGAATCGCAACTCGACCACGCCGACCTCGACGCGGCGGTGACGAGCAAGGTTCACATGCGGCTCGCGCTCCCGAGGTCCACCGACGCCCTGTGGAAGGGGTTTGACCCGAAGGTCCGCAACCAGGTGCGGAAGGGCGAGAAGCACGGGTTCGCCGTGGCGTGGGGCGGGGCGGAACTGCTCGACCGGTTCTACGCCGTACTCACCGAGAACATGCGCGACCTCGGCACGCCGGTGTACGGCATGGGCCTGTTCCGCGAGGTTCTGGCGACGTTCCCGGGCGACGCCGAGGTGTGCGTCCTCTCGACCGGCGGCAGGCCGGCCGCGGCGGCGCTGCTGTTGCACGGCTGGGGGACGACCGAGGTGCCGACGGCGTCGGCGCTGAAGGAACTGAACCCGACCTGCGTGAACATGTTGATGTACTGGCACCTGCTGAAGCGTGCCGTGGAGCGCGGGCAGGCCGAGTTCGACTTCGGCCGCTCGACCGCCGACGGGCCGACGTTCCGGTTCAAGAAGCAGTGGGGCGCGGTGCCGCACCCGGCGGTGTGGCAGTACGCGGTGAACGACGGCGAGGCCCGCGAACTCCGGCCGGACAACCCGCGCTACCAGCGGGCGATCCGCGTGTGGCAGCGCCTCCCCGTCGGCCTGACGAAGCTCCTCGGCCCGGCGATCGTCCGCGGCATTCCGTAGCCGTGTGTGCTCTCGATCTCAACGGACAGGTGTGGTAGCCGCAGGCTTGAGCCTGTGTCACGCGGGCGCAGGCTCAAGCCTGCGGCTACCCGCCCATACTCCACCGCCGAAGAAAGTCGCAGGCACACTCCGTGTGCCGTGGCGGAAGAACGGCACACGGAGTGTGCCTGCGACTCGGCGCAGCAGTAGCCCCTGGCACGTGCCCTCCCCACGCGGTTAAGATGTGTCGGTTGCGTGTTCCGGGGGGAGCGTGATGGCTTTGGTCCGTCCTCGCGTCCTGGTCGGTTCCGGCGTCGTTGCCGGCTTCCTCGCCGTCACGGGATGCAGCCGCGAAACCCCGCCGCCAGCGGTTACAGTCGCCGCCGCGGAGCCGAAGCCCGAGGTACCTGCACCGGCGCCCGCTCCCACGCCGGCTGCTGTCGCGGAACCGCAAGCCCCGCCTCAACCGCCACCCCCTCCGCCGGTGTTCCCGTTCCCGCCCGACCTGTCGGGGAAGGAACTGCCGAAGGTCGTCGCGCCGCAGGCGCCGGCGCCGCTGCCGGTCGAGAGGTTCGGGGCGGCGCCGAAGGACCGCACGCCGCCGGCGCGGGTCGTACATCCCGACTCGCTCGGGAAACTGACCTACACGCCGCCGGCCGTGCTGCCGCCGCGACCGACGGGCTTCGCGCCGCACGCACCGGCCGAGCGGGTGCCGTTCGACCTCGGCGTCGGCGCCGCGGGTGTGCCGGCCCGCCCGGTGTTCGCGGTCGCCAAGTCCGAGCCGGTGATTGCAAAAGACGTGACGATCCCGCCGCCGCCGGCGACACTTGGCCGGCAGGTGCCCGACCGCGCGAGTCTCGAAGACCCGTCGGCCGAGCCGGCGGGCGCGGTGATCGTGATCCGCTCGGTGAACCCCGCCTACGAGCGGGCCGAATTCCTGCGGCTGACGCTACCAGACCCGTTCGAGCTGGCCGCGCAGGTGAAGCCTGTGGTGCCGCCGGCTGCTGATCCAGGACTGAGCCCGGTCATG
>JAFKFQ010000455.1 GCA_017308215.1 bacterium
CGTCGGCGTCCGGGCGGCCTTTACGTGACATAGCAATCTATTTTAGACAGGATGAACAGGATGGAGCAGGATGGCCGAACACACGACGGTTCGGCCATCCTGCTCCATCCTGTTCATCCTGTCTAAAATCAGCGACTTCGTTCACCGCCCCGCGATCGCGTAGAGGTGCGTCTTCGTCCGCAGGATGAGGGTGTCGCCGACGACCGCTGGTGAGGCCATAAAGCCGGCGTCGAGGTCGTTCGTCGCCACCACCTCGTAGTCGGTCGAGGCGCGGATCACGGTCGTCTTCCCGGCCTCGTTGCACAGGTAGATCAGCCCGGCGGCGCACACCGGCGACGCCGTGTACTGGCCATTCAGCCGCTCCGTCCAGTGCTGCTTGCCGGTCTTCGCGTCGAGGCACGTCACCACCCCGCCGTCGCTCACCATGAAGAGATTGTCCTTCACCAAGAGTAGGCTCGGCCGGGTCGGCACGCCCTTGTCCGTCTCCCACGCCACCGCGTCCTTGCCGACCGTGCCCGAGGCCGTCTGCTTCAGCGCCATCAGCTGCGCCGGGTGGCCGCTGACGAGGTACGTCAGCCCGTGCCCGGCGACCGGCGGGGCGGCGACGTTCATCGTGTTCTTCTTGAGGTGGTGGAACCGCCACAGCTCCGCGCCGGTCTTCGGGTCGTAAGCGATCGTCGCCTCCGCCGACGGGCACACCAGTTGCGCCTTGCCGTTCACCGTCAGGAGCCGCGGCGTGGCGTAGGCCTTCTTGTAGTCGCCGTTGTCGGTGCCGTAGCGGATGTTCCGCTCCTGCCGCCACACCGTCGACCCCGTGTTCTTGTCGAGCGCGATCACGTACTGCTGGTCGAACCCGTCGAAGATCAGGAGCACCCAGTCGCCGTAGACGATCGGCGACGAGCCGGGGCCGCGGAAGTGGTCGCACTTCAAGTCCTTCCGCTCCCACAGCACCTTGCCCGTCGCGGCGTCGAGGCACCAGGTGCCGTGGCTGCCGAAGTGGGCGTACACCTTCCCGCTGTCGAGCGCCGGCGTCGGCGAGGCGTAGCTGTTGAAGTCGTGGCAGAACGCCGGGTCGTTCTCCTCGCCGAGTTTGACGTCATGGACCACCTTCCCCGTGGCGAGATCGACGCACACGGCGAAGAACGTGACGTGCTTGACCGCCCCCTTGTGCGGCCCGCCGGTCGTCGGCACTTTCACCTTCTCGTTCCCGCGCACCTCGTCCGCGGTCGTCACCCACACCTTCCCGTCGGCGACGACCGGCGACGCCCAGCCCTTGCCGTGGACGGGCGTCTTCCACACCACGTTCTTCTTCTCGGACCACGTCGTCGGCGGGTTCTTGGCGTCGGACAGGCCGTCGGCGGTCGGCCCGCGGAACGCCGGCCAGCGGTCGGACGACGGTGCGGGGGCGAGGGCCAGCCCGGCGGCGGCGACGGCGAGTGCGAAGCGCATGGGGAGGAGCGGGTGGTGGGAGGGAACGGGCGGGGTAAGCGTAGGTTACCCGCCCGGACGGCGGCGGGGAAGGGGCACCCCCTTGACCCGCACTCCCGCGTCGGTCATACCTGGAGATACCCGCCCTGCCCCGCCCGTCCGGGAGTCGCCCGTGCTCACCCTCTCCTCCGGCCCGCCCTCACGGCGCCAGTTCCTCCGCGCCGGCGGGCTCGGCGTCGCCGGCGTCACCCTGCCGGCGCTGCTGTGGAACGAGGCGCGGGCGGACACCGCCGCGCGGCCGAAGTCGGTCATCTACGTCGTGCTGTCGGGCGGGCCGAGTCAGATCGACACGTGGGACCCGAAGCCGGACGCGCCGGACGAGTACCGCGGGCCGTTCGGCACCATCCCGACGCGGCTCACCGGCGTGCGGCTGTGCGAGCACTTCCCGATGCAGGCGCAGCTGCTCGACCGCGCCACAGTCCTCAACGGCGTCCGCTCGGTCGAGAACGACCACTACCTCAGCGAGGTCTACACCGGCCTGCCGCGCAGTGCGGGGAACCGACCGGCGTTCGGGTCGGTGGCGAGTAAGCTGCTCGGCGCCCGCGCCAGCTTGCCGGCCTACGTCAGCCTCCACCGGGTCGAGGGGTTCGACCGGTTCGACTACGAGCGGCCGTACTACGCCGGGTCGCAGCACGCCCCGTTCCGCCCGTTCGGCGACGCCCTCGACGACCTGCGCCCCGTGCACTCGCCCGCCGCGCTCGACGACCGCCGGGCGCTCCTCGCCGGCCTCGACCGGATGCGCCGCGAGCTCGACGCCACCGGCCAGGCCGCGGCGCTCGACCGCTTCCAGGCGCGGGCGCTGGAGCTCGTCACCTCGCCGCGGGCGCGTGACGCCTTCGATCTGTCGAAGGAGCCGAAGCGGAACGTCGAGCGGTACGGCCGCGGCAAGTACACGCACCAGACGGTGAAGTCGATCGTGTACGACTGGGACGTGAAGCCGTTCATCCTGGCCCGCCGGCTGGTGGAGGCCGGGGTGCGGGTGGTGACGGTGCAGGTCGAGAGCTGGGACCACCACAGCGGCCCGGAGTCGGACATCTTCCTGTCGTACCGGCACTGCCTGCCGGCGCTCGACCGGAGCGTGTGGGCGCTGGTGACCGACCTGGAGGAGCGCGGGCTGCTCGACGACGTGCTGGTGGTGGTGCTGGGTGAGTTCGGGCGGACGCCGAAGATCGCGCAGCCCGGTCCCGGCCGCGAGCACTGGGCCGACGCCGGCAGCGCGATCCTCTTCGGCGGCGGGCTGAAGGTGGGGCAGGTGGTCGGACGGACCGACGCGCGGGCGGAGCGGTCGGTGAGCGGGACGATGACGTTCCAGAACGTGGTCGGGACGATCTACCACGTCCTCGGGATAGACCCGAACACGACGCTGCCGGACTTCGGCGGCCGCCCGACGTACCTGCTCGACCACGGGCGGCCGATCGCGGAGCTCGTGTGAGCGCGGTCACGAACAAAGCCGGGGCCGTCCCCCGGCTTGCGGTCAGTCTTCGCCCACCCCCGCACTCACCCCAGAAACTTCCACGCCGCCAGCGCGACGCTCACGGCCACCGCGCCGCCGGCGGCGAGCAGTGCCCACGGCCTCTGCGACGGGGGGGCACCGGTCACGTCGACTCGGAACGGGTGCGGGGCCAGGGCCGGGGCGTGGCGCGGCGGCGTCGGTGCCTGTTCCAGTTGCGCCACGGTGTCGGCGGTCGGCGTCGGTACGGTCGGGAGCCGCGGCGGCAGGCCGGGCCGCGACCCCGACGACCGCACCGGCGGCGGCGTCCAGGTCGCGGGCGCGTCCGGCGACGGCCCGAACGGCGAGGGGACCGGCGCGGCCGGGGCGGACGGCGACGCCGGCCGGGCGGGCGCCGCCACGGCGGTCGCGACCCGGGCGGGTTCGGGGGCCGCGGCGGCGCCCACCGGTTCCTCGGGCTCCGGCTCGGCTTCGCCCGCCGCCGGGCTCAGCGCCGGCATCTCGTCGGCCGCCGGGAGCGGCACCACCGCCGGTACCCACGCCTCCAGTTCCGCCGCCACCTGCGCCGGCGTCTGGAACCGCGCCTTCGGGTCCTTCGCCATCATCCGGGCGACGATCGCCGCCACGCCGTCCGGCACGTCGGGGCGGACCTGCTGGATCGGCGTCGGCTCCTTCGTCCGGTGCCACAGCAGCTTCTGCGACACCGTCCCGGTCGGGAACGGCGGGTGGCCGGCGAGCAGGAAATAGTACGTCGCCCCGAGGCCGTACACGTCGGCGCGGATGTCCACCGAGTGGCTGTTCGCCACCTGCTCCGGGGCCACGTAGTCGGCCGTGCCGAGTACGATCTTGTCGTCGTACTTGACCGTGAGCTGGTCGGTGTGGTCCTTGAAGAACCGGGCCAGCCCCATGTCGAGGAGCCGGGCCGTCCCCGCCCGGTCGATGAGGACGTTGCCCGGCTTGATGTCGCGGTGGATGATGCCGCTGCGGAACGCGCTGTCGAGCGCGAGCGCGACCTGGCGGACGTAGCTCGTCGCGCGGCCGAGGTCCATCGGGCCGAACCGCTTCACCACGTCGAGCAGGTTCGTCCCGTCCACGTAGTCCATGACGATGAAGTGGAGGTTCCCGTCCTGGTCGATGTCGTGGGTGCGGACGATGTTCGGGTGCTGGAGGGTGCCGGCGGCGCGGGCCTCGCGGTAGAACCGGCCGAGGGCCGCCGGCTGGTCGGCCTTCGCCGGCGGGAGCACCTTCACCGCCACCCGCTTCTTCATGAACATGTGTTCGCACAGGAACACCTGCCCCATCCCGCCGACGCCGACGCGCTCGAGCAGCTTGTACTTGCCGATGGTGAACCCGCGCCACTTGCCGAGCAGGAACTGTTCCGACTGGAAGTTGGTGAGCACGCCGTCGCGGACCATGTCCTCGGCGAACTCGCGGGGGTCGGTCGGCAGGCCGCGGGCGAACTCGCGCCGCTGGAGGTAGGCGGAGAGACAATCCTCGTCCACCATGCCGCTCTTGCGGACGAGCTGGACGAGTTCTTCGACCGAGTTCGGGACCGACATAGGCACCGGGCGGGCTGGGGGTGCGCGTCGCAGGGACGCCCGGGAGAGATTCGGGCGGGCGTATGAATTCCTGCCGAAGGGTAGGACAGGTTCAGCCCGGACGCAAACCCGCGCCGGAACAGCTTCACGGGAGTCGAACCGTTCAGCGCACGAGCCCACGGATCGCCGCGGCGGCGCGCTCGCAGTCGGCGCGGGACACGTCGAGGTGTGTCACCAGGCGGATCACGGTCGTACCCAGTGCCGCGGCGAGGACGCCCTGCTCCTTCAGCCGTCCCGCAACCGCCTTCGCCGTGCCGAGTTCCGGCGACACCTCGGCCCACACCAGGTTCGTTTCGACCTGTGGCGGCACGAGCGCGAGGCCGGGCACGTCGCGGACGGCGTCGGCGAGGAGGCGGGCGTTGGTGTGGTCGTCGGCGAGGCGGGCGACGTGCCGGTCCATCGCGTAGAGGCACGCCGCCGCCAGGAACCCGACCTGCCGCATCGCCCCGCCGAAGAGTTTCCGCACCCGCCGCCCGTGGGCGATCAGGTCCTTCGGCCCGACGAGCGCCGACCCGGCCGGCGCCCCGAGCCCCTTGCTGAAGCAGACCGAGAGCGTGTCGAAGTGCCTCGCCCACTCGCGCGGGCCGACGCCGCTCGCCACCTCGGCGTTCCAGATGCGGGCGCCGTCGAGGTGCGTCGCCAGCCCGTTCGCCCGCGCCCACGCGCAGACGGCGGCCGTCTTATCGAGCGGGTAGACCACCCCGCCGCCACGGTTGTGGGTGTTCTCCAGGCTGACGAGCCGCGACCGGACCGAGTGCATGTCGTCCGGGTGGAGGTGCGGTTCGAGGTCGGCCACGTCGAGGACGCCGTAGCGGCCGGGAATGGTCCGCACGGTGACGCCGCTGAGCGCCGCGGGCGCGCCGGCCTCCCACAGGTAGACGTGGCTCGACGCCTCGAGCAGGACTTCGTCCTGCGGTCGGCAGTGGACGCGGACGGCGATCTGATTACCCATCGTCCCGGTGGGGACGAACAGTGCGGCCTCCTTGCCGAACCGGTCGGCGACGCGGGCCTCCAGTTCGTTGACCGTCGGGTCCTCGGCGTACACGTCGTCGCCCACGGCCGCGGCCATCATCGCCGCGAGCATCCCCGGGGTGGGCTTCGTCACCGTGTCACTGCGGAGGTCGATCATGGGGCGGCTGCTTGGTACATAGCGGCCGGCTTGCCGGCCGCCCCTTGAGACGCGGGAACGCACGGCCGGCAAGCCGGCCGCTATGTACCGGCTAATTCTGCTTGGGCTCCGGTTCCTTCTTCGGCTCCGGTTCCTTCTTCTCCGCGGCAGGCGCCTTCTCGTCGGCCTGCTTGTTCTCGACGTACCAGCGCCCGGCGGCGCGCTTGAAGAACAGCGCCCGGTCCTTCACGTCGGCGAGTTCGACCTTCGCCGCGTCGCCCGGCGCACCGGGGTCAGGGAAGGCGCCGGCGCGGGCGAACTTCCGCAAGTCTTTCATCGTTTCCGGGTCGTCGGCGAACTTGTCCTGCACGACGCGCGTGAGCTGCGTGAACGCGAACTGCTTGGCGTCGGCGGTGAGGCGGTCGTCGAACTGCTTCGGGTCTTCCGGCACCCGGCGCGGGAGGGGGACGGCATCCGGGTTCTTGCGCTGGACGTCGCGGAGGCGGAGGAGCTCGGCCTCCGCGGCCTTGCGGTACGGGCTGCCCGGGCCGCCGGCCATCGCGTCGAGCCGGGTGTCCACGAACGCCGGGTCGAGCAGGTGCGCCGCGAGGTAGGCGTAGTCGCCCTTCTCGACGGCGGCGACGACCGACGCGAGCGCCTCCTTGGCCGTCCCCTGCGGGTACACCTTCGGCTTGAACTGCTGCCCGTACCGCGGCGGCACCTCGTCGGGCTCGGGGTTCTTCTGCTGGGCGGCGGCCGGGGGGCTGGCGACCAGCCCGGCGGCGGCCAGGCCGAGGGCGACGACGGCGGCTCGCATCCGTTCTCCTCCGCGGGGGTGAGGCGGTTACTCTAGCGGAACGCCCACACCTCCGGCGACCGCACCCCCGGCCGCGCCTCGCCCGACGGCACCACCCACCGGTCGCGCCAGCGCACGCACGGCACGGTCACGCGCGGCGCCGGCACCTCGCCCGCGGGCGCCCAGCGGTCGACGGCCGCGTCGTAGCGGAGGACCATGCGCGAAAAGCCGGGGTGGCGGTCGGGCGGGGTGTGCAGTTGCGTACCGTCGTCGCCACCGAGCAAGTCGAAGCCGGTGCGGTGCAACAGCGCCGGGGCCGCGACGACGGGATGCGGCAGGTCGGCGATCTGCTTCCAGCCGGCGGCGTCGAGGCGGTAGCCGTCGCGCAGGTAGCGGCGCGTGACGCGGTCGCCGTCGCGCACGAGTTCCGCCCCGCCGACGACGTAGAGCGTCTCATCAAACGCCGCGGCGGTGGCGAGGATGCGGGAGGCGGGAAGGTCGGGCGCGGTCACCCAGCGCGGCTCGGCGGCGGACAGATCGAGCGAGAACACCGCCTTCGATGCCAGCCCGTCCGGCGCGTCCTGCCCGCCGACGACGTACAGCACGTCGCCGACCAGCGCCCCGCCGCCGTTGGCGACCGCCTTCGGCAGCGGCGGGAGCGGCGACGTGTGTAGCCGCCCGTCCTTCCACTCCAGGCGGAAGGCGTCCGCATAATGGCGTGTCGCGTCGCTGCCGCCAGCGCACGCGATGCTGCCGCGGTACGTGGCGCTGGCGCCGTAGCCGAGCGGGCGCGGCAGCGTGCCTGCGTTCTTCCACTCGCCGGCCGGTGCATCGAGCACGAACACAGCGTCAGTCCACGCCTTTGCGCCACCCTCCCACGGCTTCTGGCCTGGAAAGTTCGCCCCGCCGGCGACCAGCAGTGCGTCGCCGCTCACGCCCGCAAACGAGCCGGCAAAACCCTCGCGGTCCGGCAGCGGCGGCAGCTTCTCCCACCCGCCGGCCGGCGGGGCGGGGCGGATGAAGTAGAACGCCGCCAGGCTAAAGCCGATGACGATGACCGCGTAGCGGACGACGGCGACCGGGAGGCGGCGGGCGACGCGGGCACCGGTGTAGCCGCCGAGGACCGCCGACACCACCATCGGCGCCGCCAGCTCCCAGTTCACCAGTCCGTCGTGGATGAACACGATCACCGTGGCGCCGTTGATCGCCGCCGCCAGGAACGTCTTCACCGCGTTCATCCGGTGGATGTCGCCGACGCCCATGAACCCGAGCGTCGTCAGCATCAGAATGCCGATGCCGGCGCCGAAGTAGCCGCCGTACACCGCGATCAGGAACTGGCACGCGACGAGAGCGAGTTGCCCGCGCGGACCGGGCTCGTGGTCGGGCTTGTGCGCCTTCAGCCAGCGCGCCACCGGCGCCTGCCCCACGAACAAGAGCGCCGCCGTCAGGATCAGCCACGGCACGAGCACCGCAAACGCCGACTGGTCCTGCCCGACCAGCCACGCCCCGACGAACCCGCCGAGCACACTCGGCAAGAGCATCCGCTTCAGGAACCGCCGGCTCGGCGCGAGCTCGGCGCGGTAGCCGAGCGAGCCGGCGATCGACCCGGGGAACAGCGCGATCGTGCTCGTCGCGTTCGCCACCGCGGGCGAGACGACGGCGGTCAGCGCCGGGAACGTGAGGAGCGTGCCGCCGCCGGCGATCGAGTTCAGCGCCCCGGCCAGGAACGCCGCGGCGGCGAGGATCACGAGGGTCCAGGCGTCGGTCATCGGGACATGATACCGACGCCCCGGTTGGCGGTGACACGGCGGCGGGCGGGGCGGTAGGATTGGCCGCCCGCCCGGAGTCCGTCGATGGCTCGCAAGGCCCGCAAGCCGTTCCTCGACCGCGCCGTGTACGTTGCCGTACGCCTCGCCGTCGCCGTGGTTCACGCGCTGCCGCCGCACATCGCGCTGAAACTCGCCGACTTCGTGGGCTGGCTCGCGTACCGCGTGGACAAGCGCCACCGTACCGTCGCCGCGGAGAACATCTCGCACGCCTTCCCGCTGGTGACGTCAGCGGTCGTCGATGAGTTGGTACGGGCCACCTACCGCCACTTCGCCCGCGTCGCGGTCGAGATGGTACTCCTGCCGCGGAAGTTTCACGTCACGTCGTGGCGGCGGTACGTGGACCTGTACCCGTGGACGCCGGGGCTCGCCGCCGCGCTGTCACCGCGGGCGTCGCTCGTCGTCACCGCCCACTTCGGGAACTGGGAGCTCGCCGGGTGGATGATCGGACTGACCGGCATGAAGACGCACGCCATCGCCCGCGTCCTCGACAACCCGCACCTGGAGCGATTCCTGAAGCGCCTCCGGCAGGGGACGGGGCAGACGATCATCGCCAAAAAGGAGGACTTCGACCGGCTCACCGAGGTGCTGGGCACCGGCGGGAAGGTGGCGACGCTGGCCGACCAGGACGCCGGGCCGCGCGGGCTGTTCGTGGACTTCTTCGGCCGCCCCGCGAGCACGCACAAGGCGGTCGCGCTGATGGCGATCGAGTTCGACGCGCCGCTGATCGTGATCGGCGTGCCGCGGGTGACGCCGGCGGCGAACGTGCCCGGCGGCGGGGCGCTGATGTACTACGCGGTCGTGACCGAGGAGGTGATCGACCCGCGCGACTACGCCGGCCGCCCGGACGCGGTGCGGGCGATCACCGAGCGGTACACGGCGGCGCTGGAGCGCCTCATCCGCCGCCACCCGGAGCAGTACTTCTGGCTCCACCGCCGTTGGAAAACCCGTCCCGCCGTGCGGAAGGCGAAGGCGGTGGCGTAGACCGTTGACGCCGCGGCGCCGGCCGCGTACCTTCGGGCATCCCACCGGCCCGGAGCCCTTCCCCATGATCACCCGCCGCGACGCGCTCGCCCTCTGGTTCGCCGGCCTCGGCTCGCCGCTCGCCTTCGGCGAGGACACCCCCGGCCCCACCACCGTCTTCGGTGGCGACCGGCGCCCCACCGACCCGCGGCTCGGCGCGCCCAAGACGCTCAACGGGAACTTCCCGTTTGCCGTCCCGAAAACGCGCGAGGAGTGGGAGGCGCGCAAGAAGGCCGTCCGCGAGCAGGTCATGGTCGCCACCGGCCTCTGGCCGATGCCCGAGAAAACGCCGCTCAACGCGACCGTCCACGGAAACATCCAGCGCGACGGCTACACGATTGCGAAGGTGTTCTTCCGCAGCACGCCGGGGCACCTCGTCACCGGCAACCTCTACCGGCCGACCGGCCGCCCCGCTGGCGGGCCTGCGAAGTACCCGGCCGTGCTGTTCGCGCACGGGCACTGGGCCAACGGCCGGCTCCACGAGGCGACCGAGCAACAGGCCAACGCCAGCGTGAAGGAGGGCGGCGAGCCGGACCTCGTGCGCGGCCGGTACTTCATGCAGGCGATCCCGGCGACACTCGCCAAACTCGGGTTCGTCGTCTTCCAATACGACATGCTCGGCGTCGCCGACAGCACCACCATCCCGCACGGCGCCGGCTTCTCCGCCGCCGCCGCCGAACTGCGGCTGCAATCGGCGATGGGCCTCCAGACGTGGAACAGCGTCCGCGCCCTCGACTTCCTCGCGGCGCAGGACGACGTGGACGCGACGAAGATCGGCATGACCGGCGCGAGCGGCGGCGGCACGCAGACGTTCATGCTCGCCGCGCTCGACGACCGGCTCGCGGCGGCGTTCCCGGCGGTCATGGTCAGCACGGCGATGCAGGGCGGGTGCGTGTGCGAGAACTGCTCGTACCTGCGCGTCAACACCGGCAACGTCGAGCTCGCCGCTCTGTTCGCGCCGAAGCCGATGGCGCTGAGCGGCGCCAACGACTGGACGAAGGAGATTATGACGAAGGGCGCCCCGGAACTGCGGGCGCTGTACACGCTACTCGGACAGCCCGACCACTTCGCGGCGCGGGCGTGGCTCGAATACGGGCACCAGTACAACGTCCACGCCCGGCAGATGATGTACGCCTGGTTCCGCCGCCACCTCCAAGGCGCCGCCGAGGCCGAGGCGGCCACCGTCGAGCCCACCTACCGCCCTGTCCCGCCCGCGGAGCTGCGCGTCTTCGACGCCGCCACGCCGCGTCCGGCCGACGACCTCGACGTGACCCAACTGCGGGCGTCGATGGCGAAGTCGTCCGACGAGCAGATCGGCAAACTGACGCCGACCAACGCCGCCGCGCTCGGCGAGTACCGGCGCGTCGTCGGCACCGCGTTCCGCGTCATGCTCGGCGGAACACTCCCGGCCGCGGCGGCGGTCCGTAGCGGGCCCGCGGAGACGAAGATCGACGGCGCCACCATCCACCGCGCCGTCCTCGGACGAGTCGGCGGGACGGACGCGGTGCCGGCGGTCGGGATGTTCGGCCCGACGTTCCGTGGCGAGACCGTCGTCGTGTGGGTTCACCCGAACGGCAAGGCGAGCCTCGTCGCCGACGGGCGTCCGGTTGCGGCGGTGGCGCCAGTCCTCGCCGCGGGGTGCGCGGTGGTCGCGCCGGACGTGCTCGGGGTCGGCGAGGCGACGCCGCCGAAGCCGGTGCCGGTCGATAACCGCTTCGCCGGCTACACGTTCGGCTACAACCTGCCGCGGCTCGCCGAACAGGTGCAAGACGTCCTCACCAGCATCGCCTTCGCGAGATCGGTGCTGAAGGCGCGGCGGGTGCTGCTTGTCGGTTGGGGGGCGATGGGGCCGGCGGCGGTTCTGGCGCGGGCGGTCGCCGGCGACGGCGTTGTGCGCACCGCGGCAGATCTCAACGGCTTCCGCTTCGACTCCGTCACCGAGACGAATCACCCGATGCTGCTCCCCGGGGCGTTGAAGTACGGCGGCATGGGTGCGGCGCTGGCGCTGTGTGCGCCGACGGACGTGTACGTCCACAACCACAGCGGCACGGGCATCGGGCGGGTCGCGGAGGCGGCCTACGAAGCGGCCGGCGGGAAGGAAAAGCTGGTGCGGCACGGAGATCGGCAGGACGACGCCGCGGTCGTGCGCTGGCTCCTGGGCTGACGCCCTGGCCGAGATATGTGTGTCGGCGACTCACACCCCGGTCGCCGACGCACATGACTGTACTACACAAATCTCGATTCCATCAACTTTCACTTCCGGGCTCCGGTGGCGCCGCGTGGCGCGGCGGCGCGGCCTCTGTCGCGGCAGGATCGTGAAGAATTTGTGAAGGAGTTCCGCCTTCGTCGCGGTCGTGTGACCAATCTGGTAATGACAAAGGGGTTCCAGCGAAACAGCACGGACGATGACGTTCGGGGTGCGCCCGAATCGCGCCATCCGTCGGGCCGGTTTCGTCGTCGGAATAGGATGGCCGGGGCGCGGCAGACCCGCTCGCGCACCCCCACCCCCTGCCGCACCCTTCGACTACTCGCACCGCGGGAGTTCGCCCGTGCCGACCACCCTGACCCGCTGGCTCCGTCCGGCGTCCGCCCGCCGCACCACCACCCTCTCCGGGGTCGAACAGCTCGAAACCCGGGATGTGCCGAACGCGACGTACTTCCCGTTGTCGCAGAACCCGATCGCGGTCAACGGCGGATTGTTCCAGGACTGGACGAACGTCGGCCTCATCACCGCCAACAACAACTGGGCCGGTGTACCGTCCATCGAGGGGTACTCGGGCAAGGGGTTGGCCGCCACCACGGCCGGCGACCCGCGGACGGTGACCCTCCCTGGTATTCTCGGCACGGACACCCCGGTCGGGGTGATCTCGGTCTCAGCCAACCAGACGAACCCGAACACGTTCACCACCCCGGGCGTCGCCGAGTTCGACGGCGGGGCGCAGATCAACGGCAACCCGACGGTCGCGCTCCGCGCCCAGACGACCAACGCCGACTCGCCGTTCCTCCTCTTCTACGTCGACGCCACGAACGTCCCGGCCGGCGGCAACGTCTGGGTGTCCTTCCTGCTGCGCGACGTCCAGACCGTGACCCCCGGGATCGTCCCGGTGTCGGTCCAGTTCCGGGCGTTCGACCCCGCCGGGGCCGCGAACCAGGCGTTCACCCCCGCGACCCTCGGCACCCGACCGTTCGTCGCCGACGGCACCAGCGACGGCAACGACATTTACGTTTCGGCCCAGATCCCGAAGCCGGCGGCCAACATCGCCACCTTCCAGATCCGCATCATCACCACCGTCCCGTCCGGCACCACGCCGCCGGCGGAGTGGGTCGGGGTCGACTACATCAACGTCAGCGCCAGCCAGCCGCCGGCGCTCGCGGTCGGGACGACGCCCACGTCGGCCGTCGAAGGCCTGGCGACGCGGCTCGCCGAGACCGGCGGCACGATCACCGACGCCGACTCGACCAACCTCGACCAGGGCTACCTCCGGGCGAGGATCTCGGCCGGGTACAACAGCACCCAGGACGTACTCTCGGTCGCCAACCAGGGGACCGGCCCGAACCAGATCGGGTTCACCCCGGCGACGGGCGTGGTGACGTTCAGCGGCACGTCGATCGGCACCGCCACCTTCGACGCCGTCACCGGCACGCTCCTCATGACGTTCAACGCCAACGCCACCCCGGCCGCGGCGCAGGCGTTCCTGCGGAACATCACGTACCGGAACACGTCCACCACCCCTGACACGGCCACGCGGACCGTCACGCTGGTGATGGAGGACGGGGACGGGGCGATCAGCCTGCCGGCGAGCCTCAGCTTCGGCGTCTCGCTGGTGAACAACCCGCCGGTGGCCAACCCCGACCCGGCCGCCGCCGGGCCGGTCGCCTACCTGCTCAACTCCGGGCCGGTCCTCGTCGCCCCGGCCGCGACCGTGACCGACCCCGACTTCCCGGTCTCGCGCGACCTCGCCGGCGGCATCCTGACCGTGTCGTACGAGTCCGGGGCGCACCCGGACAACCGGCTCACCGTCCGCAGCAGCCCGACGCCCGGGCCGAACACCATCCGCGTCACCCCGTCGGGGAACATCGAGTACACGCCGACCACCGGCCAGGCCCAGATCGTCGCCCGGATCGCCCTGCCCGGCCTCGGGACGCAGGCGCTCATGGTCGAGTTCATCAACTCCGACCTCAACCCGGCGACCAACCTGTCGTACAACGCGCCGGCGGTCGTGGAGCTCATCCTCCGCAACGTCACGTTCGAGACCGTCGGCACGTCGTTCGACCTGACCCCGCGCGTCCTCCGGTTCGACCTGACCGACGGCGACGGGATCAACCAGTTCCTCGCCAGCAACATCCCGACCGTGCTCTACGCCGACTCGGACACGTTCCGCACCATCAGCCCGCTGGCGTCGAACACGCTGCCGTCGTTCACCATCCCGACCCCACTCGCGACGGCGAACGAGGACGCGGTGCCGGTGTCGGTGCCCGGGTTCGCCGCCAACATCTCACCCGGGCTGGCCACCTACGAGGCCGGGCAGGTGCTGGCGTTCAACGTGAGCGCCACGAACCCGGCGCTGTTCAGCGTCCAGCCGGCGATCAGCCCGACCGGCGTACTGACGTTCACGCCTGCGGCGAACGCCTTCGGCACCACCACCGTCACCGTCTCCCTCAGCGACGACGGGGCGGGGACGGTCGAGCCGGGGAAGACCTCGGCCGACCAGACGTTCACCATCACCCTGAACCCGGTCGCCGACACGCCGACGATCAGCCCGGCGGCCCCGGCCACGAGCGAGGACACGCCGACCGCGCCGATCGGCGTCGTGCCGTTCCCGGCCGACGGCAGTTCGGTGACGCACTACAAGGTGACGAACATCCACGGCGGCACGCTGGTGCAGGCCACGACCGGCAACCCGGCGGTGAACAACGGCGACTTCATCCCCGTGGGGGTGGCGCTGATTTTCCGCCCGGCCGCTGATGCCTTCGGTCCCGCCGGCAACTTCGGGTACAGCGTGCAGGCGTCGCTGTCGGCGTCGGACGCCGGTCTCGGCGGGGCGGTGGTGCCGGTGGACGTCGCCGTGGCGGCGGTGAACGACATCCCGGTGGTGACCGGCGTCGGCGGGACGTCGCCATACCTGGTAACCGCGCCCGCGCTCGTCGTGGCCCCCGGCGCGGCGGTGACGGACATCGACTCGGCCGACTTCGACACCGGCACGCTGACCGTGGACATCCCGACCGGCGCCGGGCCGAACGACGTACTCGGCATCCGCGACCAGGGCACCGGGCCGGGGCAGGTCGGGGTGAACACGGTCACCGGGGTGGTGACGTTCGGCGGGACGGTCGTCGGGTCGATCCCCCCCGGCCCGTTCGGGTCCGGGCTGGTGGTCACGTTCAATTCCACCGCCACCGCGGCAGCGGTGGCGGCGGTGGCGGCGAACGTCACGTTCTTCACCCCGGACACCGCCGCCGCGCGGACCGTCCGGTTCGTCCTCACCGACGGCGACGGCGGGACGAGCGCCGCCGCGACGACCACCGTGAACGTGACGGACACCGTCTCGGTGCAGTCGATCGTCCTCGGTTCGACCACGCCGACCGCGTCGAGCACCCTGACCTGGACGGTCACCACCGACCTGCCGCTGAGCACGCTGACGCCGGCGAACTTCGCGCTCACCGGCTCTCTGGCGGGCGTCTCGACCGTGCAGAGCGTCACCCCGGGGCCGGCGACGGTGTTCACCGTGACCGTGCAGGTCAACGGGGTCGGCGACGGTACCATCGGGCTCGACCTGGCCACGAGCCCGGGCACCGCACCGTTCATCAGCAACGTGCCGTTCCCCGGCCCGCAGTATGATGTGGACCGCACCGGCCCGTCGGCGGTCACGTTCGCCGACGACGACGCCGACGACCTGGTGGCGCTCAACCAGACGGTCACCTACACGGTCACGTTCTCCGAGGACGTGGACGCGACGTCGGTGAGCGCGGCCGACTTCGACAACGCCGGCACCGCGGCAATCAGCATCGGCACGATCACCGAGACGAGCCCCGGCGTGTTCACCATCCCGGTCACCGCGATTACCGGCGGGACGCTCATCCTGCGGGTGCCAGCATCCGCCACGATCGCCGACGTGCTCGGGAACGACAACCCGGGGACGTTCGCCGACAACGACACGCTGACGGTGGACGGCACGCCGCCGGACGTCACTCTCCCGATCACGAACGACACGGCGACGAACCTCGTGACGCCCGGCACGGCGATCACCTACACGGTGACGTTCACCGAGGACGTGGTCCCGGGCACGGTGACGGCCGCCGACTTCGGCAACGCCGTCGCCCCCGGCTCGGGCGGCGCCCCGGTCACGATCGGCGCCGTCACCCAGGTCAACTCGACGACGTTCACCGTGGTGGTGACGCCGACCGCGTCCGGGTTGCTCCAACTCCGCGTCGGCCCGGCGATCACCGACATCGCCGGCAACCCGATGACGGTCGCGGTCACGGACGCGACGATGGTGACGGTGAACGCCGCGCCGGTCGCCGTCGCCGACGTCTACCCGCGGCCGGGCGACCCGCTCATCAACGAGGACGGCGGCACCTACACGGTAGACGTAACCCACGGCGTCCGCGCCAACGACACCGACGCCAACGACGCGACCACGGCACTGACGGTGAGCACCACGCCGGTGGTCGCACCGACGAAGGGGACGCTCGTCCTCGCCGCCGACGGGTCGTTCACCTACACCCCGTTCGCCGACGCCTTCGGGACCGACTCGTTCACCTACACCGTGACCGACCCGCTCGGGTTCTCGTCCACGGCGACGGTCACGCTCACCATCACCCCGGTGAACGACGCCCCGACGTTCACGCTCGTCCCGTCGGTCACAGTCGCAGAGGACTCGGGGCCGTTCCCGGCGACGGTCGTGGTCACGAACGCGGCCGCCGGCGGCACCGGGGCGTTCGCCGAGAGCGAGGCGCTGGTCGGGTTCACGGTCACCGTGCTGTCGGCCGACCCGACGATGGGGTTCAGCTCGCTCCCGCGGGTGCAGTTGGTCGGCAACACCGGCCTGCTGACGTTCACCCCCACGCCGAACGCCTACGGCACCGCCACCGTCCGCGTCACGCTGACGGACAGCGGCAGCGGCGGCGCCCCGAACGTGAACACGTCGAGCCAGACGTTCCAGATCGTGGTCACGCCGGTGAACGACGCCCCGTCGTTCGCGCTGCCCGGCAACCCGCCGGCCTCGGACGAGGACGGCGGCCCGCAGACGGTGCCCGGGTTCGCGCAGTTCAACCCCGGGGCGAACGAGGCGACGGCCGGGCAGACCGCGGCCTACGACGTGACCGTGCTCAACACGACCGGCCGGCTGACGTTCACGACCCCGCCGGCGATCGCGCCAGACGGTACGCTGACGTACACCGCGGCGCCGGACGCGTTCGGCACGGCGACGGTGCAGGTGCGGGTCCGCGACAGCGGCGGCACGGCCGGCGGCGGGGTCGACACGTCGGCCGGCACGCAGTCGTTCGTAATCGTGGTGCGGGCGCAGAACGACGCGCCGGTCGCCAACCCGGACACGGCGATCGTACCGACGGGCGCCGGCCCGACGCCGATCGCGGTACTGTCGAACGACACCCCGGACCCGGACGGGAGCGAGTTCCTGACGGTGGTGACGGTCGGCACGCCGGCGCACGGCACGGCGACGGTCGCCCCCGGCGGCACCGGCATCCTGTACACCCCGGCGCCCGGGTTCACCGGCACGGACACCTTCAGCTACACGATCGCCGACGGTAACGGCTCGCCCGCGACGGGCACGGTGACGGTGACGGTGCGGGCGGTCCCGGCCGGGCAGCCACTGTTCGACGTGGTGGCGGTCGGGTCCGGCCCCGGCGGCGGCCCGATCGTGCGGGTGAACAGCCTGACGACGGGCGACTTCACGAGCACGTTCGCCGCCTACGACCCGACCTTCCGCGGCGGGGTGAACGTCGGCATCTGCGACGTGAACGGCGACGGGGTGCGGGACGTGGTGTGCACGCCCGGCTTCGGCGGCGGCCCGCACGTCAAGGTGATCGACGGCACGAAGCTCGGGCTGGTCGGGCCGGACGGGGCGATCGCGCCGTCGGCCGTGCTG
>JAFKFQ010000001.1 GCA_017308215.1 bacterium
TTCGACCGCTTGGCCGACCTGAGGGCGTCACTCCGGGCCAGCCTGAGCTACTTCCAGACCGTCCGCCACAAGGTCAAGAGTGTCATCGAGGGACGTCCCAAGCGGAAGGCCGCCAAATGAGACAGCAGCGGCGGGCGCATGTATCAGGCCGGTCGCGAGTGCCCCCGGAGCGCCGCCCCCGGCCAGCGCGACCAGCGACACCGCCGCGTAGAACGGGGAGAGTGCGGCGGTCGGGCCGAACGCGCCGTGTGGGAGCCACCCCGCCGCGGTAGCGGCCAGAGGCGCCGCCACCGCCCCGCCGTACCGGACGAGCAACTCCGACACGCCCTCCCACGACCACGCCTCGGCCACGCGGGTGCCGGGTGCCGCCGGGCCTCCCGAGTCGTCCGCCGCCGCGACCTCCGGGCCGAGGCGCCCCGACCCGGGCCGGGTACATCACCGCCCCGCCGCTCGCCCTGCCGGGTCGCCTCGCCGCAACCGGTGTGGGGGAAACCCTGGCACAAACTGCCGGACCACCGCCCGACTTCCGTCCGGCGGCCCGCCCGCTTATCTTTCCTCATCGTCGCTCGAGGCGACGCGCCCGGTCGCCGCGGGTCGGGGGTGGCCGCCGTGATCGCTCCCCGACCCGTCACGAACACCGATCCGAGGACCGCCGAGTGACCGCCACACACGCGCCCGGCCGCGGCCGGCCCGCCGGACCGCCCCTCGACGCCGTACTCTCCGCCATGCTGGGCCGTCGGGTCCGGGGGCTGAGCGTCGAGGTCCGCGAGGGCCGGCTGTACCTTCGCGGGCGGGCGGACTCGTACCACGTCAAGCAGCTCGCCCAACACGCGGCCATGGCGGTCACCGAGTTGCCGCTCGCGGCGAATCAGATCGAGGTGTCGGGGCCGCGGCGGCGGGTGGTCCTGGCGTCGGGGGACGACCGGGTCCGGGCGGGCGGCCGGGCCCACCTCGCGGCCCTGGGCTGGGACGTGACGACCGCCCACGGCGGGCTCGAGTGCGTCGCCCGACTCCGCCGGTCGGCCTGGGACGTGGCCGTCCTCGACGCCGACCTGCTCGGGGGCGGGGCAGACGGGGTGCTGGCGGACATCGCCGGCGGGGCGTCGCCCGACCTCCCCGTCGTGCTTCTCGGTACCCCCCCGCGGGTACGGGCCGACGGGAGCGGGGCGCGGGTGGTGGCGGTCCTGGAGAAGCCGGTCGATCTGGGCCACCTGGCCCGGGCCGCCGCGGCCGCGGCGGGCGGCCGGGTGGCGGCCGCGGAGGGGCGGTGAGGGGCGGGGCAGGAAGCGGCCCCGCCCCTCACCGCCGGGGGTCGTCCAACCCCAGACTTACCCGTACCCAGGTCCGCCCCGCAACCGTCACGGGTGGTCTGATGCCGACCGAGGACGCCGCCGACACGGCGACCGCCGG
The DNA here is from genome assembly GCA_017308215.1 of bacterium. Lineage (GTDB taxonomy): Bacteria > Planctomycetota > Planctomycetia > Gemmatales > Gemmataceae > Urbifossiella. The sequence goes on from JAFKFQ010000001.1 coordinate 1,411, forward strand.
GCGGGACGACCGGCCCCTGACGGTCCTCGTGGTCGACGACGACCCGCGCGTCCGCGACCCGCTGTGTGCCGGCCTCCGGCGGTACGGGTTCGAACTGTTCCACGACTTACACGGCCGGGATCAGGACGGTCACCTCGCCGTGCTACTCGACGTGCGGATGCCCGGGCTGGACGGGCGCTCGCCTCGGCCGCGATCCAGGCTCCCGATCCCGGAGTGCGGGCGTACTTCATGACCGGCGACCCATCCCCGTACACGGAGGGCGGGTTGCTTGCCCTTGGTGCGCGGCGGGTGTACACCCAAACCCGCCCCCGGTCACGGGTTCAAGGTGCGTTCGCTCCGGGTTGCAGGGTGTAAACGTGATTGGGTGCCCCCCGGGCGGTCGAGCAGGACCGTCGTCTCCAGGTGGCGGTGGCGCAGGAGGCTCGATGACCATCCCATCCGGGGCGAAGATGTACTGCCCGGACGGGTCGCCGGTCACCTCGAAGGCCCGCCGGTGTCGTGCCAGTAGCGCGAAGAACTCCCGCGACCGCTCGGGCAGCGGCTCCGCCATGTCGATCGGCTCACCGGGGTAGGCGACCGCGTCCAGAACCTCCGCCCGCGCCAGGAAGCGCCCCGCCTCGCCCTCGGGTAGGTCCAGGCCGATCTGGCGGCACAGTTCCCGCGCCCGGCCCAGCAATTCCGGCGTGACGGTCGGCGCCGGCGGCGGGACAGGGATGGTGAAGGACACGCGGCCCCCCGGGCAGGTCGCCCGTCGGCCGGCCAGGTGGCGCGGGAGCCGGAACTCCTGGCCGCAGGCGCAGGTGTCACGGATCGGCACCGCGGCTCGTTTCCTCCAGTCGCCGCACGAACACCAAGATCAGCAGCCGCTGCGACACTCGTCACGACCCACGGCCGCGGTCGACCTGGGAACCGCCGGGTCACCGGCGGTCCGCTGCAGCGATCGGTTCGGCACGCCCGCGGGGCCAATCGCCGACGCCGCTCGGCCGCGACGCTGGCCACCTCCGGAGACGATCGGTTACCGACGACGCTCGGCCCCGCGCCTCCGGTGGCCGAAAGAGCGGATGCAACTCCCGCGGCCGCTCGCGGCCCCCGACCTGCCGTGAACTGGGGGCGGTCGGGCCGGGTGTTTCCCGCCGGGTCGGGGCGGTTTACCGTGGCGCCGCCGGCGCGGGTCCGCGGCCGTTTCGGCACTGGTGCCCCGTGCCCGTGATGCAACCTGGCCCGGGAGGCGGCGACCCTGCCATTGGCGACCCGCGGCCCCGCCGCGGTGATCCCGCTGGGGAAACTGCGCCCCTCTGTCCCCACGCGGCCGGGATCGACGTGCACTCGGACATGCACATGGTCTGCGTCCCGCCCGACCGGGTCGCTGCCACGGCGGCGGCCGACGGCGGACTGCCCGCCCACGTCCGTCGCTTCGGGGCCAACTCGTGCGACCTCCGGGCCATCGCCGACTGGCTCCGGCGGTGCGGCGTCACCACCGTGGCGATGGAGTCCACCGGAGTGTACTGGGTCCCCCTGTTCGAGCTGCTGGAGGCCCGCGGGTTCGAGGTCTGGCTCGTCGAGCCCGGCCAGCTGTCCCGGTGCGGCGCCCGGCCGAAGACGGACGTGCTCGACGCCCAGTGGATCCAGCGGCTCCACTCGTACGGGCTGCTGGAGCCGTCGTTCCGCCCGCCC
>JAFKFQ010000002.1 GCA_017308215.1 bacterium
GGGCGGAAGCCGAACGACCTCGGGTTCGAGGCCGGGCCGCCGCTGTACCGGGCGGTCGGGGTGGACCTGACCGAGGTCGAGGGGATCGACGTGGGGACGGCCCTGGTCGTCCTGTCGGAGGTCGGGGCGGACGTGTCCCGGTTCCCGACCGAGAAGCACTTCGCCGCCTGGCTGGGGGTCTGCCCGCGGCGGCACGAGAGCAACCGGACGGCCAAGCGGCGCGGCCCCCGGAAGGGGAAGAACCGGGTGGCGGTCGCGCTGCGGATGGCGGCCCAGTCGGTCGGCCGGACGCAGACCCCGCTGGGGATGTTCTACCGGCGGATCAAGGGGCGGATCGGGGGCCAGGGGGCGGTGACGGCCACGGCCCACAAGCTGGCCCGGCTGGTGTACCGGATGCTGAAGTACGGGGCGGAGTACGTGACGCAGTCGGCCGCCGAGTACGAGGCGAAGCTGCGGGCGAGGATGGAGCGGCAGCTCCGGGCGAGGGCGAAGCAGATGGGGTTCGAGCTGGTGCCCCGGGGCGCGGCGGCGGGCGCGTGAGCGGACGAAACGGGGTATCGGGAGTCTCGGGCCGCGCCCGGGGAGGGGGCATCTACGCGCCGAGTAACCAGGATCAGGCCGCTGCGGCCGGGGGGCTCGTGCGGAAGTTCATGGGGAAGCCGCGGGTGTAGCGTGGGGGTAGTCGCCCCCTTGACCCGAGGAGCACACCATGACCGGCACCCCGATTCTCGCTATCGACTTGGGCAAATACAAGTGCGTCGCCTGTACCTACGACACGGCCACGGCGGCCGCCGAGTACCGCACGATCACGACCTCCCGGGCCGAGGTCGAGCGGCTCGTCCGGGCCACCCGCCCGGCGGTGGTGGTGATCGAGGCGTGCACCCCGGCCGGGTGGGTCCACGCCCTGTGTCGGGAGCTCGGCGTCCCGGTCAAGGTGGCGAACACCGCCGCCGAGGCGTGGAAGTACCAGCACACCCGGCGGAAGACCGACCGGGACGACGCCCTCCGACTCGCCCAGCTGGAGGCGGTCGGGCAGATCCAGCCCGTCGTCGTCCCCGTGAAGGCGGTCCGGGAGTGGCGGGCCCTGATCGCCCATCGGCAGGCGCTCGTCACCCACCGGGTCGCGGCCCAGAACCGCATCCGGGCGGTCCTCGTCGGCCAAGGGCTCCCGGCCCCGCGGGGGGCCAAGGCGTGGACCGCCGCCGGGCTCGCCGGGATCGCCCAGTTCGCCCGCCCGCTGGCGGAGTGCGAGCCGGACGACCTGTGGCGCGGGCTGCTCGACCTCGCCCTCACCGCCTACCGCCAGGCCGACGAGCTGGTCGCCGCCGCCGAGGCCGCGCTCGACGCGATCGGACAGGCCGACGCCCGGGTCCGGCTGCTCGATACGGTGCCGGGGCTGGGGCCGCGGACGGCCGAGGCGGTGGTCGCCCACCTCGACGACCCCAAGCGGTTCCGGAACGGGCGACAGGTCGGGGCGTACGGCGGCCTGGTGCCGAAGCAGTTCCAGTCGGGCGAGGACGACCGCCGGGGGCGGATCACCAAGCGGGGGCCGGCCGTGCTGCGGAAGCTGCTGGTGCAGTGCGCGTGGTGCATGCTCCGGTACAACCGGTGGGCCCGGACGGTGTTCGACCGGCTCAGCCGGGGCAAGGCCCGCCGCAAGCAGGCGGTGGTGGCGCTCGCCCGGAAGGTCCTGGTGAGGTGCTGGGCCATGCTCCGGGACAACCAGCCGTGGCGGGCCGACCTCGACCCGGCACCCGCCGCAACGGCCGCCTGACCGGGGCGGCGTGAGGCCTCGCCCGTGACGGCCGGGGGTGAGCCAACGGGACCCAGTCGCGCCAGCCCGGAGCTGTGTGTACCCGAAGGCGGGGGCAACCCCGCCGGAGCGGTGGCCGAACGAATGGTGCGGCGCGGCGGATACCAGTTCGTGGGCCGGCCCCTCTCGCCCGCGCGACGCGGGCCGCAGCCCGAATCGTCGAGTGCGACCCGACGGCGATTCCCGGACGGAATGACGTGTGAGAGGCCCCGCGGCCGGCCGGATCTTCTGGTGTTGTTTGCCCCGCTCGACCCGCCAGCACCGGGTGAGCGGGTCGAGCGGGGCAAACAACACCAGAAGATCCGGCGTGTTTGAGTTGACAGGCCCGCGGCTTCATAGTCGGATAGCTCAGCAGCGGCGGGGCTGTGTGAGCTACGAGTCGCAGAAACGAATCACGCCCCGCCGTCTGCTGCAGCGCCGGGTTCGGCATCCTCGCCCCACCCGCCCAACTCTCCGAGCCGGGCCAGCGCCTGATCAACCTCGGGGTGCAGACCAGCCAAGTCGGTCGGGTCCACGTCGCACTCCAGGAAGTACGCCAGTAGCCGCTCGGTGAACTCCTGCCGGAACTCGTCGGGCTTGACCCGCGCGGCGATCAGCGGCCACATGTCGGCAAACAGGGCCGCACCGGTCCGCCACGCCATTGGTGCCCCTCCGCGCTCAACGGCCGAACAGGAAGCTCACCTGCCCGGCCGCGCTGCGATTGTGCGACTGGACAGACCGGTGAGCAGCGGAAAACAAATCACGTGGCCGGGTCAGGTGCAGCGGAGGGTTCGGCCTGCTTTGGCTACCACCTCGGATGGAAGCGGATGTTCTTGGCCCGCGAATCCTTCGGAGTCTCCACCACACTCAGGCGCAGCCCCGACACGTCGGCTGACGCGACCGGGATGTCGTAG